>NZ_CATKQD010000001.1:0-317871 GCF_949768175.1 Pseudomonas sp. IT-P74
TCTTTTTTGCCAACGATGCGGACACACCGACCGTCGCACGTGTGCGCCTGCATATCGCCCAAGGGCGTTTTGACCAGGCGGCTCGGGCGTTGCGCCCGGCAATTGAACAAGCACAACAGCGCGGTCGTCTGCGCCGCAAGCTGAAGCTGCGCCTGCTTTACGCACTGGCCCTCGATGGCATGGGGCAGCACGCTGCGGCAATGGAGGCGCTGAGCGGGGTGTTGCCGTTCGCCAGCGAAGAAGGCTGGCGCAGCACCTTTGTCGAAGAGGGCGCCTGCCTTGCCACGCTGTTGCAGCGTTGGGCTCAGACCCGGGGATTTGCGTCGGCCATCGCGCCGGGATTTGTCGGTGATCTGCTCAAGCGTTTTGCTGTCACGGGCCACTCGCCATCCATGGCCAGCGTCGCAGCCCTTACCGAGCGCGAGCATCAGGTCCTCAGGCTGCTCGCGCAAGGCCGTCAGGTCAGCGCAATCGCCCTCGGTTTGCAGCTTTCCGGGCACACGGTCAAGGCGCATCTGCGCAATATCTATCGCAAGCTGGGCGCCCATGGTCAGGTCGAAGCCGCTGCCATCGCCAGGGCGAGAGGGCTGCTGGATGACCCTCACGAGCATTCATGCCAGAACGCCCGTCGCCCGGGCCCGCATCACCGCCTGGGCTCGCCGGGTCACCCCCAGTTTGCTGTTGATGTGCTTGATATGCGCCTTGACCGTGTTGGTCGAGATGTACAGGCGTTCGCTGATCTCCCGGTTTGAGAAGCCTTCGGCCAATAGTTCGAGTACCGCCACCTCGCGCGCCGTGAGCCTTTCATGGTTCTTGGAACAGGCCGCCGATTTGCCCGGCGGGGGAGTCCTGGCTTCGCTGACCAGCAGATTGAACGATCCGGCGTTGGGCGGCGGCAGTCGGGCGGGCAGCGGTTCTTGCACGGCCTGGGTGAGGCTTTCAAGCAGGCGCAGCGCCTTCGCTTGAAGGCCATGGAAGTTCAGGCGCCGGCATTCGCGCAGCGCCGTCTCCAGCCGCCTTGAGGCATCCCGGGTCTGTCCATTGCCGTGTTCGGCAATCGCAAGCAGCAACTGGCTGTGTACGGGCAGCGACGGCACATGAATGCTGGTCAGCCGTGCGGCGGAGCCACGCAGGTATTGCTCGATCATCTGCGCCATGAGCAGCGCCTGCTTCCAGTTTTTCTGGTGGATCAGGACACTCAGGGTTTGCAGGTTGAGTACCCCGCGATAGCTGCTTTCCTGAGCATTGGCGCACTGCATTCGACGTTCGGCGTCCTGCAGGTAAGCGAAGGCTTGCTGGAAATTGCCCCGGCTGGCAAAAACTTCCGAGAGGCCCGTCAGCGCTAGCAGCAACGACAGCCAATGATCGGGAATGAATTGCAGGGCCTGGCCCAGGACGCTCTCGCACCTGTCCAGTTCATCCCGTTGCAGATGCAACTTGCCCTGCAACACTAGCAGGCGTCCAAGTAACATCACATGTCGGTCGCCATCGGCGCGCAACAGCAGGAAGTTCTCTTGCAACAGGCGTTCGGCCAGGTCGCTTTCTCCGCAGAGAATCATCAGGCAGATGCGCTGGATGTTGGTCTGCACCTCTCTGACCAGGCTGCCCTGGCGTCGGGCCTGTTCGATTGCGTGCATCAGGACCTGCTGGGCTTGAAGGGTTTCGCCAGTGCTCATGGCCAGGCGTGCAAGCATGATGTTGCAGACGAACGCGACATGCTGATCATCCTCGCCCAGATGATCCAGCGCCGCGTGGCAGTACTCCATGGCCAGCGTGCAATGGCCCAAAAGTCCCTGGACACTGCCCCACAATGCCTGCCAGACCGCCAGCAGGCGTCGGTTCTGTTCTGCCGTGGGTTGTGGCAGGAAGCGACTCAGATGCTCCATGCAGTCCAGCGCCTCATCCAGACGTGTGTTCATCATCAAGGCACAGGCATTGAGTATCACCAGTTGTGGCGTGCTCAATTGCAACTTCGCGGGCAAGTGCCTGCGCCACTCGAGCAGGCGCGGCAAGTTGCGTTCGGCCAGCAGCCAGCCCGGATCAAGGGTGGTCATGTAGTTGGCCGCCACATCCGGTCGCTCGGCGCTGAAGGCCAGGTCGATGGCATCTTCGATGCACCCCGCCGTACTCAACCCCCGACAGGCACGCAGGCGCAGTCGATTGAGTTCGTTGAGGTCGTTCCTGCCCTGCAATGCCTGCGCCACGGCTGGCAGCATGCAATGCCACTGCCCGCTGCTGTCCAGTGGCTGGAAGAACGCCTGCGAGAGCAGCAAGCGGTGCACGGCGGTCTTGTCGTCAAGCTCCTCCCACAACTCGGCACACAGGCTTTCGCTGAACCGAGGCAGGTATGCCAGCCCCCGCAGCAAACGGCATTCCTCTGCACTCAAATGCGCCAGCAATTCACGCTCGAGGTAGTCGCACAACATTCGCGAACCGGTGTGCAGGCTGCCCGGGGACGTCAGCAGCAAACGCAGGCCGGCGCACCAGCCCCGTGTCTGCCGCCACATGGCCTCAAGGCTCGCGTCCACCGTTGCTGGCGCGATCAACCGCACCAGAGCGTCAGACTCCTCACGGGAAAGGGCCAGTGCCCGGCTATCGAGCTCCAGCAGCTCACCTTCAAGCAGCAGGCGTGGCAGGTTCCAGGTTGGGCGTTGTCGGCAACTGACCCACAGTTGAATGGGGGCAGACGAGTGCAGGAGCAGGTGATCGATCCAGGCATCGAGTTCGGTGTCGGCCCGGGCGGGATAATCGTCAAGGATCATGATGCAGGGTTCTTGCCGTCCTTCCAGCCAACCCAGCAGTGCGGGGCCGGTGTCGATCGAGGGCGGGTGATCGCCCAGTTGTTCGACGATGCGCGTGCAAAACCGTGCCAGTGACAGCGGTTGTCCCGCCAGATTGAGTTGCAGGGTCAACGGTGCCAATACGGATCGCGCCCGGCATTGCCTGACCAGTGAAGTCTTGCCATATCCCGCCGGCGCGCAGAGCAAGCGCAGGCGTTGCGGCTTTTCAAGCATCCACGACACCAGGTGTTGGCGTGCCAACAGCGGCGCGCAAGGTGTGGAAAGATCGTCGGGCATCAGGCTGACAGGTTTGCTGGCCAGCAAGGTAACGGCTGAAAGGGACTGCGACATTTCGTTCTCCCGGGACCGCATGACGATGCGCCTGCGTCGAGTCCGAAGCGGGCTGATGACTGAGCGGTTACTGCGCGAAAGAATCCGCAGTCCGGCCACCTTGGGCAATACCCTTTTCGGTTGAAAAGCGGACGATTTCAGAAAGCTCCCAAGCGGCGTTACTTCTTGTATCGATGGCAAAGTGCTAATCACCCACACGGGTAATCCCAAATTACCCCATCAGGGGATGTCCCGAGTGACGGCGCAGTCCCTACTGTTGGCGCTCCAACACATCCGTAGTATTTCGGAGAGCCGCATGACAAAAACAACAACGCGCGCAATCTTTCAGCCGCAGTTGCTGGCAGCAGCAGTCGCCCTGGGGATTAGCACGCAGGCTTGCGCAGTGAATTTTAGCGTCGGGGAGATTCAGGGCAGTTTCGACAGCTCGCTGTCGGTAGGTGCCAGTTGGGCAGCACGCGGACCGGATCCGGATTTCATTTCCAACTTCAACTCGCAAGGTGTGCGCGGCGGGTCGTCATCGCGTACCAGCGATGACAACCGGCTGAACTTCAAGAAGGGCGAAACGTTCTCGAAGATCTTCAAGGGGGTGCATGACCTGGAGTTGAAATACGGTGACAGCGGCGCATTCGTGCGTGGCAAATACTGGTATGACTTCGAGTTGATGGATGAGAGCCGTCCGTTCTATGACATCGACGATCATGGTCGCCAGCGCGCGGCCAAATCGTCCGGGGCAATGTTCCTCGACAGCTTCGTCTACCACAACTACACGCTCGACGAATTGCAAGGCAACGTGCGCCTGGGCAAGCAAGTGGTCAGCTGGGGCGAAAGCACCTTCATCGGCAACTCGATCAACAGCATCAACCCGATCGACGTCGCGGCGCTACGCCGACCCGGTGCCGAGGTCAAGGAAGGCCTGATCCCGGTGAACATGTTGTACGTGTCACAGGGACTCACCGAAAACGTCACCGCCGAAGCGTTCTACCAGATCGAATGGGCACCTTCGGTAATCGACAACTGCGGCACCTTCTTCGGTAACGACGTGACGCCGGATGGCTGCAACGACCGCGCTGTGATTGCCGGCCTCGACCTGCCGCCCGGTGTGGCGACCAATACCGGTTCAGGGCTGCAAGTGGCGGGAACACGCGCTCAAGGCGGCGGCGTGGATAACGCCTACGTAACGCGTACCAAGACCAAGGACGCTCGTGACAGCGGTCAGTTCGGCCTGGCCTTGCGCTGGTTTGCACCGGACTTCAATGACACCGAGTTTGGCGCCTATTTCCTCAACTATCACAGCCGCAACCCCAATCTCGATTTCACCCGCGCGACCGTGACCGCCAACACCGGTGCCGGTTTGGCGACGGTGCCGGGCGCGATCAACTCGATCCGCACCGCGAGCTATCACGTGGTTTACCCCGAAGACATCCGCCTCTACGGGCTTAGCTTCGCGACCAACGTGGCGGGTACTTCATTGGGTGGCGAAATCAGCTACCGACCGAACATGCCGCTGCAACTCAACGGTGCCGACCTCAATCTGGCGGCGACGGGCAACAAGAACTCGCCGTTGTTCATTGCCGGCCAGTCGCAAAACGCTGCCGGGGCAAAACTCCAGGGTTATGAGCGCATGCCGGTGCTGCAAACCCAAGTGACCGCCACGCAATTTTTCGATCAGGTCATGGGTGCCAGTCGCCTGACCCTGGTCGGCGAAGCAGGTTACAACCGCATAAACGGTCTGGGGGACTCCGACGGTACAGACCTGCGCTTTGGCCGCAGCACGATTTTTGGGGCCGGCGCGCTGGCGACCGGAGCGGGTCCAGGCGCAACCGGTCCACAAACCTGTGCCGGGACACAAAGCCAGGTGCCGGGTGCCGCAGCGGGTGTGACCCGGCCCAGCAACCCGCAGCAGGAGTGCAACAGCCACGGTTTCTACACCACCGACTCCTGGGGCTATCGCCTGCGTGGCCGACTCGACTATCCGAGCGTGTTTGCCGGCGTGAACCTGGCGCCGAACATTGCCTGGTCCCACGACGTCGAGGGCAACGGCCCGAACTTCGAGGAAGGACTGAAGGCCGTGAGCGTTGGCGTGGATGCCGACTACGCCAACCTCTACACCGCCAGCCTCAGCTACACGGATTACTTCGGCGGCCATTTCAACACCAACCGTGATCGCGACTACGTTGCACTCAGCGTCGGCGTGAACTTCTGATAGCCCAACAGCAAAGGATCGAGACCATGAAAAAATTCATTCTTGTTGCATGCGGCACCCTCGCATTGAGTCTGCTGTCGAGCAGCATCATGGCCGCCGTCTCACCTGAAGACGCGGCAAAACTGGGTACCACCCTGACGCCACTGGGGGGTGAAAAGGCCGGCAATGCCAGCGGCACCATCCCGGCCTGGAGCGGTGGCCTCAAGCCCGGCGCCGTGCCGATGACCAACGACTTTCTCGGCAACCCGTTCGAAGGTGAAAAACCGCAGTTCGTGATCACCACCACCACGGCCTCGCAATACAAGGACAAGCTGACGGCCGGGCAACTGGCGATGTTCCAGCGCTACCCCGACACCTACAGGATCCCGGTGTACAAGACCCAGCGCACGGCGTCGGCCCCGCAGGCGGTGTACGATGCGGCGAAGAAAAGCGCGCTGACCACCGAGGCGATCAATGACGGCTACGCGCTGAAGAACTTCGAGCAGTCGCACTACTACGCGTTCCCGATTCCGAAGAATGGCCTGGAGGTGGTGTGGAATCACCTGACCCGTTCACGCGGCACCAACTTCATCAACCGCCAGGCCCAGGCCACGCCGCAGGTCAACGGTGACTACACCATCGTCGACATTGAAATTGCCGCGGGATTGCCGTGGAAGATGGCGGATGCCAAGCCTGAGGAGAGTGCCAATATCCTGTTCTATGCCAAGCAGACAGTGACGGCGCCGGCGCGAATGGCCGGTAGCGTGTTGCTGATCCACGAGACGCTCGATCAGGTCAAGCAGCCGCGCATGGCCTGGGCCTACAACGCCGGGCAGCGTCGCGTACGCCGTGCGCCTCAGGTCGCGTATGACGGGCCGGGCACCGCTGCCGACGGCCTGCGTGTCGCCGACAACGCCGACATGTACAACGGCGCGCCTGACCGCTACGACTGGAAACTGATCGGCAAGAAAGAAATCTATGTCCCGTACAACAGCTATGCACTGCAATCGCCGAAGCTCAAGTACGCCGACATCATCAAGCCGGGGCACATCAACCAGGACCTGACCCGCTACGAGTTGCACCGCGTCTGGGAAGTGGAAGGCACCCTCAAGCCGGGCGAGCGGCACATCTATGCCAAACGTCACATGTACTTCGACGAGGACACCTGGGCGGCGGTGGAAATCGACCAGTACGATGGTCGCGGCCAGTTGTGGCGGGTCAGTGAAGGTCACGTGGTCAACGACTATCAGCAAGGTGTGGCGGTGTATGCCGGGATCGGCATCTATGACTTGCTGGCGGGGCGCTACGTGGTGTCCAACCTTGGCAACGAAAACAAGCGCGGCACCGACTACAGCTATCAGCCCACTATGACTGACTTCACTCCAGCGGCCTTGCGTAACGCCGGTATCCGATAGGCGGGCGCTCGGCGTTCTTGTGGACTGCGGGTCGTTCCCGCGGTCCGCAGGGCAACGTCTGCCGGGTCAATCCAGCCAGCCATGGTCACGGGCAATGGCCAGTGCCTGGGTACGGCTGCGGGCACCGAGCTTGACGTTGATTTTATGCAGATGGGTTTTTACCGTGCATTCGCTGAGGAACATTTTTTCCGCGATAACCCGATTGCGATGTCCGATCGCCAACAGGCGCAACACCTGGGTCTCCCTTGCGGTCAACGGTGTAGCCTTGTTGCCTACACTGGACGGGTCATCGGTGTGGCCTGGCGCAATACCCGCGCGCTGTAGTAAATGAGCCACGAAGCCTGGGTTGACGGCCTGATCGTTTTGCCCGCGTCGGTGGTTGACCCAGCGACGCAGCAAGGCAACCAAGGGCTCACCTTCCTCGATAAAGCCCTGCCAGAAGCCTTCATCGCCAGCCAGTCGCAATGCCTGTTCAAGTGCCAGCATGGCCAGGCGGGTACGTTTGCGAGCGTCCTGAGCCATGGCCAGCATTAGCTGCAACTTGATCTCGCGGCGGCGATGGGAACTGGCCTGTGCAATGTAGATGGCCTCAAGCAGGTCTTCGACGGCAGCGTTGCAGTTGCCCTGGGCGATGTTCAAGCGTTGGCGGGCGATCAGCAGGTTGTCGAGTTCGTCACAGGGCAACAGGCTTTCAGGAGGTTGCGGTTCGCTGACACTTTGCGCCGACTGCAAGGCCAGTTGCGCCACGTCCAGTTGCTTGCTCAACGTCGCCACGCGGGCGCGCTCGAGCCAGACTGAACGCTGGATACGCAGAGAGCCGGATTGTTGGCCGAACCGCTCAAGCTCCACCAGTAACCGCAGCCAGGTCTCCCGCTCACCACGTGCCAGCGCAAGACGCGCCATCAGCACATGGCGGGTGATCAGGGTGTCAGGCGCGCTGGCCTGACTGAGTTCGGTCGGTATGCCAGCCGGCAGTAGCCCGGCCTGATCCAGTTCATCGGGTTCATGGCTCTCAAGGGTGTCGAGCATATCGGTGACCCCGGTAAATCCAGTCACCATCCTCGGTTTTCCATGGGGCGGCGAGGAGCAAAATCGCGAGACTCAAAGTCCTTCCACCGTACGTTCTTTCGGACGTCATACGCTTGCTCCATGAGTTCATACCTTCGACCGTCGATTCATTGGCGGGCTGCTCATAGCATTGAAAAACAGTTCCGAACGTCATCTTCATTCAAGGTAAATCACGCAATGAACCGTCGTATTTCCGCATTGACTGGAACAAGTCGAAGGCTTGATGGCGGCGTCATGTTCGGCAACACACCGCGCTCGCGTTGGTCTGACTGGATCAGTCCCGATCATGAAAACCAGATCCGGCTTGCGTCGCGTGCCTTATTGGTGCAAGAGGGTCAGAAGAACATTCTGGTGCTGGCGGGCAGTGAAGCGCTCCTGGCGCCATTGCCAAGAACCTGCCGCTGCCAACAACACACCAAGGGCTTGCTTGATTCGTTGGCCCAGTACGGTTTGGGCGAGGACGATATTCACGTCGTGGTGCTCGTTCACCTGCATGCGCGGCTGTCGTCGCAACTGCGCAGTGTCATCGCGAACGGTGAAACGCCTCGCCTGTTGTTCCCCAATGCCCGTTACCTCGTGGGCGAGCGTCATTGGGATCGCGCCCGTCATCCGCATCCGCGTGACCGGGCATTGTTCATCTCGTCAATCCTCAATCGGCTGGAAGACAGTGATCGCCTGACGTTGCTCAAGGGCACCGGTAGCGATCTGCTCGGCAGTGGTTGGCAATTTCATCTCAGCGACGGTTATACCCCCGGGCAATTGCTGCCGGAAATCGTCATGCCGGGCGGGCCAGTGCTGTTCGCCGGTGACCTGATCCCGGGAAGCCATTGGTTGGAACTGGCCATGACCAGCGGCTATGACCGCAATCCCGAATGCCTGATTGGCGAGAAAGAACGCTTGCTCGACCATCTGGTGAGCGAACGTGGCCGAATTTTTTTCAGCCGCGATCCGGATGTGGCGATGGTCAAGGTCATGCGCGACAGGCAATCGCGCTATCTGGCGTTCGATCTATATCGCGCACTGAATCAATTCGATAACTGAGGCATTTCCCGTCACCCACCCGACAAGGGGAGTTCTGCGTGCGGCGCGAACACCCGAGCATGGTTCAAACGCGCCCTGACAGGATTTTTTTGTATGACGTCCATGACTGATTCGCCCTATGCCGCCTGGATCGGGCGCAGCGAGCAAACCACCGAGCAGTTGAGTGCCAGCCTGGCCAAGCGAATTGCCGCGACACTGGGTGAAAATGCTCCCGCAGCGGGGCAGGTATTACCTGCGCTGTGGCACTGGGCGTTCTTCCAGCCTGCGGTAGCGCAGGAGGACCTTGGCAAAGATGGTCACCCGGCCAGGAGCGGCATTCTGCCCCCTGGGCACAATCGCAACCGGATGTGGGCAGGGGGGCGCGTAGAGTTTCATGAAGACTTGCGAGTCGACGCTGAAGTCACCCGCACCACGACAGTCTTGAAGATCGAGGAAAAAAACGGGCGTACCGGGTCGCTGCTGTTTGCGACCCTGCGCCACGACTATGTGCAGGACGGGCGCCTGGTGATTCGTGAAGAGCAGGACATTGTCTACCGTGAGCCTTCGCCACCGATACTCGGCGGCGGCGATGCGTTGCCGCTTGCCGGTTGGCAGGAGTCGATCACGCCTACCCCGGTCTTGTTGTTTCGCTACAGCGCCGTGACCTTCAACGGCCATCGCATCCATTACGACTGGCCTTACGCCACTGAAGCGGAAGGCTACCCCGGCCTGGTGGTGCATGGCCCGCTGATTGCCACCCTCAACCTGCGCGCTTTCTGCCGGGCCAATCCACAGGCGAAGGTGCGTCGCTTTGAATACCGGGGACTGCGGCCGCTGATTTCGCCGCAGCCCTTCATCGTTGGCGGACGCCTCTACGCGCCCGGCAGGGCTGAGCTCTGGGCGGGTAACGACACCGGGGTGGCCCAGCGCGCCGAAGTGATTTTCGACTGATTTTTCCTGGCCCTCCCATAACAAGAATCGAGGACGACCGATGAACCCCAACAGTGACGAACTCAATGCTATCCGCGAAGGTGTACGGGCATTGTGCGCCGAATTCGATGTCGCTTACTGGCGTAAGGTCGACGAAGAAAAAGGCTTTCCGGAAACCTTCGTCAAGGCCTTGACCGACGCCGGCTGGCTGGCCGCGATGATTCCCGTCGAATATGGCGGCTCCGGCCTCGGGCTGGCCGAAGCCTCGGTGATCCTGGAAGAAGTCAATCGTTGCGGCGGCAACTCCGGTACTGTCCACGGGCAGATGTACAACATGTTCACCCTGCTGCGAAACGGTAGTGAGGCACAGAAAAACCATTACCTGCCGAAACTGGCCAGTGGCGAGTTGCGCCTGCAATCGATGGGTGTGACCGAGCCGACAACGGGCACCGACACCACCAAGATCAAGACCAGCGCCGTGCGCAAGGGCGACAAGTACGTGATCAACGGGCAGAAAGTGTGGATCTCGCGCATCCAGCATTCCGACCTGATGATCCTGCTGGCGCGCACGACGCCATTGGCCGACGTGAAGAAAAAATCCGAGGGCATGTCGATCTTCCTCGTCGACCTGCGCGAGGCCATTGGCAACGGCCTGACCGTGCAGCCGATTGCCAACATGGTCAATCATGAGACCAACGAGCTGTTCTTCGACAACCTGGAGATCCCCGCTGACAGCCTGATCGGCGAGGAGGGCAAGGGCTTCAAGTACATCCTTGATGGCCTGAACGCCGAGCGCACCCTGATTGCCGCCGAGTGCATCGGTGACGGGCGCTGGTTCATTGAAAAAGCCAGTGCCTATGCCCGCGACCGGGTGGTGTTCGGCCGACCCATTGGCCAGAACCAGGGTGTTCAGTTCCCGATTGCCGAGGCGCATATCGAAATTGAAGCCGCCGACCTGATGCGCTGGCGCGCCTGCGAGCAATACGACAGCGGGGTCAACGCCGGCGCCAGCGCCAACATGGCCAAGTACCTGGCCGCCAAGGCCTCCTGGGAAGCGGCCAATGCCTGCCTGCAAACCCACGGCGGTTTTGGTTTCGCCTGCGAATACGACGTGGAACGCAAATTCCGCGAGACGCGGCTGTACCAGGTCGCGCCAATCTCCACCAACCTGATCCTGTCCTATGTGGCCGAGCACCTGCTCGAGCTGCCTCGCAGTTTCTAAAGGAAAAAGTCGATGAGTCATACCCATGCACTGGCGGCATTTCTGGCCCGTCTGAGCCTTGCCGACCTGCCGGAGCCGGTACTTGCCCGCAGTGAAGATCTTTTCCTGGACTGGTTGGGTTCCGCGCTGGCCAGCCAGGGCGCGCATCCGATACCGCTGTTCGAACGCTATGCAACGACGATGGGCCCTGGCAGTGGCCCGTCGACAATGCTGGTCAATGGCCAGGGCACTTCGGCGTACTTTGCCGCGCTGGTCAATGGTGCCTCTTCGCATCTGGTCGAGCAGGACGACTTGCACAACAGCTCAGTACTGCACCCGGCCACCGTGGTGTTTCCCGCCGTGCTGGCAGCCGCGCAGGACCTGGGCAAGTCTGGCGCTGAACTGCTGCTGGCGTCGGTGGCCGGGTACGAAGCCGGCATCCGCATCGGTGAATTCCTCGGCCGTTCGCATTACCGGACTTTCCATACCACCGCAACGGTCGGCACCCTGGCCGCTGCCGTGGCGGTCGGTAAGTTGATGAACTTCGATGAAGAGCAGTTCATCAATTTGCTGGGCAGTGCCGGGACACAAGCGGCCGGACTGTGGGAATTCCTGCGCGATGCGGCAGACTCCAAACAGCTGCACACCGCCAAAGCTGCTGCCGATGGGTTGTTGGCGGCATACCTGACCGCCGACGGTTTGACCGGTGCACGCAACATCCTCGAGGGCGAGCAGGGCATGGCGGCCGGCATGTCCAGCGACGCCCGGCCACGCTGTCTGTCCGATCGCCTCGGCAGCCGATGGGCACTGTTGGAAACCTCCTTCAAGTTCCACGCTTCGTGTCGCCATACCCATCCTGCCGCCGATGCTTTGTTGGCGTTGATGCAGCGCGAGCAACTGCAGCATCAGCAGATCGCCAGTGTGATCACTCGAGTGCATCAGAGCGCAATCGATGTATTGGGACGGGTCACGGTGCCGCAGAGCATGCATCAGGCAAAGTTCTCCATGGGCACGGTACTCGGCCTCATCGCCGTGCACGGCAAGGCTGGACTGCCCGAATTTCAGCGTCTGGCCATGACCGACCCGGCTGTCGCCGAGTTTCGCGATAAGGTGTTGATGCAACTGGATGCCGAAGTCGATTGCGCCTATCCGCAGCGTTGGTTGGGCCGTATTGAAGTGCAGACCACCGACGGGCGCCTGCTGCGCGGGGCAATCGACTCGCCCAAGGGTGATCCGGACAACACGCTTTCTCGCCCTGAACTGGAGGACAAATTCCGACGGTTGCTGGCATTTTCCGGCGCCCTTGATGGCGATCAGGCCTGCGTATTGATCGAACGTGTCTGGCGTCTGCGTGATGCCGCCGACCTCAACGGTTTGATGGAGATCGACGATGCACAGTGAAAACCTGAACCTGCGCCCATTGGACGGGATTACCGTGGTCAGCCTCGAGCACGCCATCGCCGCGCCATTCTGCACGCGACAGCTGGCTGACCTGGGAGCGCGAGTGATCAAGGTCGAGCGTCCCGGCAGCGGCGACTTCGCCCGTGGGTATGACCAGCGCGTGCGCGGCATGGCGTCGCATTTCGTCTGGACCAATCGCTCCAAGGAAAGCATCGCGCTAGATCTCAAGCAGCAGGAGGCCCGGGTCATCCTCGAACAGCTATTGCAGCACGCCGACGTGCTGGTGCAAAACCTTGCACCGGGTGCCGCCGCGCGGATGGGCCTGTCGTTCGAAGCGTTGCACAAGGACTTTCCACAACTGATTGTCTGCGACATTTCCGGTTATGGCGAAGGTGGTACCTACGAAGACAAAAAGGCCTACGACCTGCTGATCCAGAGCGAAAGCGGTTTTCTGTCCGTGACCGGCAACGACGCGCAGGAGGGCATGGCGAAGGCGGGTTGTTCGATCGCCGACATCTCCGCCGGGATGTACGCCTACACCGGAATTCTCTCGGCTTTGCTGCTGCGAGACAGGACCGGGCAGGGTAGTCGTGTGGAGATTTCCATGCTGGAAAGCCTGGTTGAGTGGATGGGCTTTCCGATGTACTACGCCTTTGAGGACGCCACGCCACCGCAACGCACTGGGGCCTCTCACGCGACGATTTATCCCTATGGCCCGTTCCCGTCAGGCGACGGCGGCACCGTCATGATCGGGCTGCAAAACGAGCGTGAATGGGTGCAGTTCTGTGAACGGGTGCTGCAACGTCCCGAGTTGATCGACGACGAGCGCTTTAGCGCCAACTTCAAGCGCTCGGACAACCGTCAGGCTTTGTACGCAATCATTATCGAGGTGTTCGCACACCTGGATGCCGCGACCGTCATCGAAAGGCTGGATGCGGCGCAAATCGCCAATGCCCAGGTCAACGACATGTCTGGTGTCTGGGAGCATCCGCAGCTGAAGGCGCGAGACCGCTGGACACAAGTCACCAGCCCGGTGGGCACGTTGCCGACTCTGTTGCCGCCCGCCACCAGTAATGCTTATGCACCGCGCATGGCCGCGGTACCGGGGCTTGGCCAGCACAGCAGCAGCGTCCTCGCCGAGCTGGGTTACAGCGCTGTGGACATTCAACGCCTGAATGAAGCAGGCATCGTTCAGAACGGCTGACAGAGGCAGGAAAATGACCCATTCACTTATTCGCTCGGCGTTGTTCGTGCCGGGCAACCGCCCTGAACGTTTCGCCAAGGCGCTGGCCAGCGGCGCCGATGCAGTCATCATCGATCTTGAGGATGCCGTAGCGCCGGCAGATAAAGCGATGGCCCGTAAACATCTCACCGAGTTCATCATGTGGCAAAGGGATGTGCGGTTGCTGGTGCGCATCAATGCCGCCGACACTGCTGAGCATCAAGCCGATCTGGACCTCTGTCGCCAGCATCCCGATGTCGCCGCGATTATGTTGCCCAAGACTGAGTCTGCGGCTCAGGTAGATCACGTTGCTAGGAGTGGAAAACCCGTCTGGCCGATTATTGAAAGCGCGCAGGGAATGCTTTCGGTCGCAGAGATAGCAGCTTGCGCAGGAGTGCAAGGCCTGACCTTTGGTGCGCTTGATCTGGCGCTCGATCTGGGCATGAAAGCTGGCGGCAGTGCCGCCGACCGTATCTTCGATCAGATCCGTTTCGCCTTGCTCCTGCATTCGCGGGTCAATGGGTTGCAGTCGCCGCTGGATAGCGTTTACCCGGCCTTTACCGACGATTCGGGGCTGACCCATGCGATGCTGCGCGGGCGTGACATGGGCATGGCCGGTGCGTTGTGCATTCATCCGCGCCAGGTGTCCGTAGTTCATGCCGTGCTGGCGCCGAGCGCTGAAGAACTGGCGTGGGCGCAACGTGTATTGCAAGCGGCAGAGTGCGGGGACGCGGCGTTAAAGGTCGATGGGGAAATGGTCGACGCTCCGGTGATTGGCCGGGCGCGGCGACTGCTGGCATTCGAAACTGTCCGAACTGCCATTTAGCCGAAAATCCGACGGGACGTGGGTTTCATGCTGAATTTGTTCGCTTTTGAAGTAACCTCGGTCAGCCACTACCGACAACGTATTTGACGTTATCACCTCGCACGCCTGCTTGGCCATCAAGCAGACGTTGCAGCGAGTCGAATGCAGAACACTCAGCGTCTATATTTCAGCGCCTCGACCAATGCAGAAAAGGCGGGAGATGCCTGGCGTCTGTTGGGGTAATACAAATGGTAACCCTGATACTCAGGGCACCAGTCGGCCAGATACGGTGCGACCAATTCCTCTGGTACGTAGGCCAGACCAACGCCATCAACGGCGGCATTGAGTACATGCATGATGCTGTTGAAAACGAGTTGTCCATCTGCCTTGACCGTAAACGCCTGGCCATCTCGTTCAAACTCCCAGGCGTAAATCGCCCCTGATGGCCTGTGTCGAATATTGACGCAATCATGGGCTGTCAAATCATGGGGCGTCGCTGGTGCCGGTTTGCGTTCGAAATACGCCGCAGATCCCACCACCGCCAACCGCCAATCCGGTCCTATGCGAACCGCAATCATATCCTTGCTGATCGATTCGCCCATGCGAATGCCGGCATCGAAGCGACCCTCGACCACGTTGGTGAATCCATAGTCGACGTAGAACTCCAGTGTGATATCTGGGTAATTCTTTAAGAAGCCTGCAAGCATCGGCCGAATGCACAACTCAATCTGATCGTCAGTGCAGGAAATACGAATCGTGCCACTGGGCTTGTCCCGTAATTCGCTCAAGGCTTCAAGCTCAACAGCGATCTGATCAAAAAGCGGGGCGATCGAGCGCATCAATCTTTCTCCCGCCTCTGTTGGCGACACATTGCGTGTCGTGCGGGCCAGCAGACGTATCCCCTGTCGTTGTTCAAGTGCCCGGATCGTATGACTCAACGCAGAAGGCGTAATGCCCAGTTTCGCGGTGGCTTTGGTAAAGCTTTGATCGCGCGCCACCGCCAGGAAAGCCAGCGGTGGCTTTGCCATCAGTGCGGCCAAGATGGATCTGCGTTTGAAAGCCGTGGCCACCGTCAGCATGTACGACATGGGCGCCGTTACCCGTCATGGTCTGGGGCGCTCAGTGACTGTCGAGCAACGCCAGGCCATGCTCGCCAAAGCCGCCGAGCAACGCTACGACGAGTTTTCTACCGGGCAAATGCATTTCCTCAACTACTTGCCACTGCAGCTTGGCAAAGATGCAGACCCAGTGACTCGTGAGTTCTGGGACTTCTACCGTACGCCACGCAGCATCCATATCCCTCATGGCAGAACGTTGGAACTGACGCAAAACCGGGCCTTGAGCAGTGAAGTCAGGTTCGTGAATTTCTATCCATTCAACGATATCGAGACGATTTCCCCGCGTCCGCTGCTGTTCATCGCTGGCGATCAAACTCACTCCAGAGAGTTCAGCGAGGACGCCTACCAACGTGCCGCCGAACCTAAGGAACTGGCCTGGGTTCCCGGCGCGGGTCACGTGGATCTGTACGACCGCGTGAACTTGATTCCCTGGACCAAGCTCACCGCCTTTTTTACCCGGCACCTGACGGTGGTTGGCTAAAAGGCCAGTGTTTCAGCCAACAACTATTTGAAGAGAGGTTTTTGAATGACGGCTCAAGTATTCGACACCCCGGCAAGTGATGCCCTCGGCACGCCGGAGACTGGGGAACTGCCGGCTTATTGGAGTGGCATCTTTGCGATGACACTGTGCGTATTCACGCTGATCGCTTCGGAGTTCATGCCGGTCAGTTTGCTCACGCCGATTGCATCGGATCTGCAGATCAGTGAAGGACTGGCCGGGTATGGGATCGCCATCTCCGGCGCCTTCGCGGTGCTGACAAGCCTTTCGATTTCCAGGCTTGCGGGCTCAAGATGGCTTACCGGTGAGCGCTGCGGTTGACCACGGCGCGGATCAGCGCCCGAACATCGTGTTCGGAGACGCTGCTCACCGCGGTCTTGCCGAGTGCCGGAAAAAGGTCCTTGTTAAAGCGTCATTGCAACTCGGCATTGCCGTCTTTACGCGCCACGCCATCCAACAGCCACGCCTTGGCCAGATCCTGGACGGTCGGCGTTTTCACCTTCGTCGTTTTTAATTGTCGGTGGAAACCGGTAGCAACGCTCAATACTGAGTCTGCTCGTAGACTGAGGGTACACATAGAGGTAGAAAAATTTTCGAACTAAATATTTCCCTTTATTTTCAATAACAAAGAGAAAAGTTCGATTCCGGCTTCGGCACCATGAATATCAAGGGCTTGCGTGAGATACCTCATGCAGGCCCTTAGTTTTTTCTGCAATCAAAAAATCCTTTCCGCAATTCGCTACTGACTACCTCCCTCGCTTCATAAAACCTGTTCCTGAGCACGCCAGTGGTCATCGGCTGTCCGGTATCCATGACCACCAGGCGCGCTGATCTAATCCTGTTCCCAGTGTTTCGAGCCACTCTCACATCACGCAAGACGAGCCACTCTTTGCGGCCCGACTGCTTTTGGCTGCTTGTAATCCGTAGGGAGACCCCATCTCGTTCCTGTGCGGTGAGGCAATGTTAAAAAATGTTATTGGTAAAAAATACTTCACATAATCCGATCACTGGTAGATGATCTGCAGCATCCGGTATGACAACCTGATAACACGACAAAAAAAGGATGGCCTTGATGTTCCGTCCTGAATCACAGCGCCCTTCGGCTGGTTGGTCTGCACGGTGCTGATTCTGTCTGGCCCTATTCACAAAGCGGCCAACGTCTGTGCCTCGCAGGCGGCAGTCGCTGCTTTCCACTGGAGTACCCCATGAATAACAAGAATGTCGGTGTAGTCGGTCTGGGCGCGATGGGGCTGGGCATTGCCCGCTCGTTGTTGCGCAGCGGTTTTAATGTGCATGCCTGTGATGTGCGTACTGCCGTAACAGAGCAGTTCGCCGGGGAGGGTGGTGTGGCTTGCCTGTCACCGTCGCATATGGCCGCTGAGTGTGACGTGATCATCACTGTGGTGGTCAACGCCGAGCAGACCGAGACCGTATTGTTTGGTGAGGGTGGGGCCGTGGCCTCTCTGCGCCCGGGCAGCCTGGTGATCGGCTGCGCCACAGTCGCTCCGACCTACGCCGTGGATCTTGGCCAGCGTCTGGCCGCGCTGGGCCTGCTGTATCTGGATGCACCGATTTCCGGTGGCGCGGCCAAGGCTGCGGCTGGCGAGATGACCATGATGA
This sequence comes from Pseudomonas sp. IT-P74, assembly GCF_949768175.1. Taxonomy (NCBI): domain Bacteria; kingdom Pseudomonadati; phylum Pseudomonadota; class Gammaproteobacteria; order Pseudomonadales; family Pseudomonadaceae; genus Pseudomonas; species Pseudomonas sp. IT-P74. Next base: position 17,613 of record NZ_CATKQD010000001.1, read on the forward strand.
CCTCGGGCCCGGCCGACGCCTACGCCAAGGCTGAGTCGATCCTGGCTGGCATGGCCGGCAAGGTTTATCGCCTGGGTGACGTTCATGGCCTGGGTTCGAAGGTCAAGATCATCAACCAGCTTCTCGCCGGGGTACATATTGCCGCTTCTGCCGAAGCCATGGCGCTGGGCCTGCGTGAAGGGGTCGATGCCGATGCGCTGTATGAGGTGATCACCCACAGCGCCGGTAATTCCTGGATGTTCGAAAACCGCGTGCCGCACATTCTCAAGGCTGACTACACGCCGTTGTCCGCCGTGGATATTTTCGTCAAGGACCTGGGCCTGGTGCTGGATACCGCCCGGACCAGCAAATTCCCGTTGCCGCTGTCGGCCACCGCTCACCAGATGTTCATGCAGGCATCCAGTGCCGGCTTCGGCCGCGAGGACGACTCGGCGGTCATCAAGATTTTCCCGGGCATCGAATTGCCAACCGCCAAGCCTGAGCCTGTTTGAGGAACACCCCATGACTAACTCCACCGCACGCCCGCTGCTGGGCTGCATCGCTGACGATTTCACCGGGGCCACGGACCTTGCCAACATGCTGGTGCGCGGCGGTATGCGCACCGTGCAAAGCATTGGCATTCCGAGCGCGGAAGTGGCGGCCGGGCTTGATGCCGATGCGATCGTCATTGCCCTGAAGTCGCGTACCACGCCGGTCGCCGAAGCAGTCGAGCAGTCCCTCGCCGCGCTGGCCTGGCTGCGTGAACAAGGCTGCGAACAGATTTTTTTCAAGTATTGCTCGACGTTCGACTCCACTGCGGCCGGCAATATCGGCCAGGCCAGCGAAGCACTGCTGGCCGCACTGGGTAGCGACTTTACCCTGGCGTGCCCGGCGTTCCCGGAGAATGGCCGGACGATCTTTCGCGGCCATCTGTTTGTGCAGGATCAACTGCTCAGCGAGTCGGGCATGCAGAACCATCCGCTGACGCCAATGACCGATGCCAATCTGGTGCGCGTCCTGCAATCGCAGACCCGTCTGAATGTCGGCCTGTTGCGCTACGACACGATTGCCCGTGGCACTGAGCAGGTGCGGGCGCGAATCGCCGAGCTGAGGGCTCAAGGTGTCGGCATGGCCATCGCTGATGCCTTGTCGGACAGCGATCTGTACACCCTGGGTCGCGCCTGCGCCGATCTGCCGTTGTTGACCGGTGGCTCGGGGCTGGCCCTGGGCCTGCCGGAAAACTTCCGTCGCGCCAGCAAGTTGCGCGATCTCGACGCCTCGAAACTTCCGGCGGTGTCCGGCGGGGAAGTGGTGTTGGCCGGCAGTGCTTCGATCGCCACCAATGGGCAAGTGGCGGCCTGGCTCGAAGCCGGTCGTCCGGCTTTGCGGATTGATCCGTTGGCCTTGGCGGCGGGGGAAGCGGTGGTGGCGCAAGCCTTGGCCTTCGCCCGTGATAACGAGCAAACCGTATTGATCTACGCCACCTGCTCACCGGAGGAGGTCAAGTCGGTGCAACAGCAATTGGGCGTCGAGCAGGCTGGCAGTCTGGTGGAAAACGCCTTTGGCGAAATTGCCCAGGGTCTGCGCCAGAGCGGCGTGCGCCGCTTCGTGATTGCCGGCGGAGAAACTTCGGGCGCTGTGGTCCAGGCGTTGGGCGTGCAACTGCTGCAAATCGGCGCGCAGATCGATCCGGGTGTTCCAGCGACGGTCAGCAGTACCGACGAACCACTGGCGCTGGCACTCAAATCGGGCAACTTCGGTGGCCGGGATTTCTTCAGTAAAGCCTTGAACCAACTCGCCCAGGCCGGAGGTGTGCAATGAGCAACGAGAACGCCCTGCGCGAAGAAATCTGTGAGGTTGGCCGCAGCCTTTACCAGCGCGGATACACCGTCGGCAGCGCCGGCAATATCAGCGCACGCCTGGATGACGGCTGGTTGATCACGCCGACGGATGTCTGCCTCGGGCGCCTTGATCCGGCCACCATCGCCAAGGTCAATCTGGCGGGTGAATGGGTGTCCGGTGACAAACCTTCAAAGACTCTGGCGTTGCATCGCCAGGTCTACGACCGCAACCCGAATGTCGGCGGCGTGGTGCATACCCACTCCACCCATCTGGTGGCGTTGACGCTGGCCGGTGTCTGGCAGGCGAACGACATTCTGCCGCCGCTGACGCCGTATCAGGTCATGAAAGTCGGGCATATCCCGTTGATTGCCTACCAGCGACCCGGTTCGCCGAAGGTTGCCGAACAGGTCGCGCTGCTGGCCAACAGCGTTCGCGGCGTGATGCTCGAACGGCTGGGGCCGGTGGTCTGGGAGAGTTCGGTTTCCAGGGCCAGCTACGCCCTGGAAGAACTCGAGGAAACCGCACGGCTCTGGCTGATGAGCAATCCCAAGCCTGAACCGCTGGATCAGGTGGCGCTGGACGAACTGCGAACAACCTTTGGTGCGCACTGGTAACGCATTGTCTTAACACGACAGATCGATAACACAGGCTCTGCCCGGGAGACGCACAGGGACTCTCGACGCCCCCGGCTTGCCTTAAAAAACAATAACAACAGGAAATCCAAGCATGACTCACCTTCACTGCGGCAGCTTCAGATCCAGTGGCAGAACCCTTTCATTTACCCGGTGTGGAGGGTTTGTGAAATGAGCCCGTTAATCCTGATGATTACCGCCGGGGCAGGCATTGCGCTGTTGTTGTTCCTGGTGCTCAAGTACAAGTTCCAGCCCTTCGTGGCCTTGATGCTGGTGAGCATTCTGGTGGCACTGGTGGCCGGGGTGAAACCGGCCGATCTGGTTGCCACCATTGAAGGCGGCATGGGCAAGACCCTGGGTCATATCGCAATCATCATTGCCCTGGGCGCGATGATCGGGCGGATCATCGAGCTTTCCGGCGGTGCCGAGGCGCTGGCCAAGACGCTGATTGCCCGCTTCGGCAACCGTCGTACGCCCCTGGCGTTGACGATTGCCGGCTTCATGGTCGGGGTACCGGTATTCTTCGAAGTCGGCGTGATCATCCTCATGCCGCTGGCCTATGGTATTGCCCGGCGCGCACGCAAGCCGCTGTTGGTGTTTGCGTTGCCGATGTGCGCTGCGTTGTTGACCGTACACGCCTTCCTGCCACCGCACCCGGGTGCAGTGGCCGCTGCCAGTCAATTGGGTGCGGACCTGGGTCGCGTGCTGATGTTCGGCTTGCCGATCACCGCGTTCCTTTGCTTTGTCGGCTACCGCGTGGCCGGGCGCATGACCCGTCGGGCGTACCCGATGACTGACGATATTCGTGCCGAGGTCTATGGCCCGCATGTCACCAACGAGGATCTCGCGGCCTGGTCCAATGGCAACGACATCAGCGCTGAGCGAGCGGCTGAAGCCGTGTCACACATGGGCCTGGAAGAGTCGACCAGCAGCATCGTTTCCAAATTGCCGCCGGCACCGGCACCAGGTTTTGGCCTGATCGTCAGCCTGATCCTGCTGCCGATCATTCTGATCCTGCTGGGGACGCTGTCTACCTCGTTGCTGCCTGCCGAATCGATTCTGCGTGGCATCATGACCGTGCTCGGTGCGCCACTGGTGGCGCTGCTGATCGACACCTTGCTGTGTGCCTGGCTGCTCGGTTCGCGCCGGGGCTGGAGCCGCACTCAGGTATCGGACGTGATCGGCTCGGCGTTGCCCGGTGTGGCCATGGTGATCCTGATTGCCGGCGCCGGTGGCGTGTTCGGCAAGGTGCTGGTGGATACCGGGATCGGCGCCGTGGTCTCCGACATGCTGCGCACCACCGGTCTGCCGGTGCTGGCCCTGGGTTTTCTGCTGACCATGCTGTTGCGCGCGGTGCAGGGCTCGACCACGGTGGCGCTGGTGACCACTGCCGGCATCATCAGCCCGCTGATTGCGACCCTCGATCTCACCCCGAACCACATGGCCCTGCTGTGCCTGGCCATGGGCGGTGGCGGGTTGGCCATGTCCCATATCAATGACGCCGGTTACTGGATCTTCACCAAGCTGTCAGGCCTGAACGTGGCCGACGGTCTGCGCACCTGGACAGTGATGACCACTTTGCTTGGTACCTTGGGTTTCTGTATTACCCTGCTGATCTGGCCCTTTGTCTAACCCTTTATCTCAGGAGCTACCATGCCTCGTTTTGCTGCCAACCTCAGCATGCTCTATCCGGAACATGAGTTTCTGGATCGCTTCGCCGCCGCTGCCTCTGACGGCTTCGAGGCGGTGGAGTACCTGTTTCCCTACGACTACAGCGCAGAAGAACTCAAGCAACGCTTGAGCGACAACGGCCTGGTGCAGGCACTGTTCAACGCGCCGCCCGGTGATTGGGCCGCGGGGGAGCGGGGCACGGTGTCATTGCCGGGCAGGGAGAGTGAATTTCGTAGCGGTTTTGATCGCGCCCTGGATTACGCCAGTGTATTGGGCAACTCACGCATCCATGTCATGGCCGGGCTGTTGCCGTCAGAAAGCGATCGCCCAAGGCATCACGGCGTGTATCTGGAGAACCTCGCCTACGCCACCGCCCGGGCGGCCAAGGCAGGCGTCACCGTATTGCTCGAACCGATCAATACGCGAGACATGCCAGGCTTTTTCCTCAACCGCCAGGATCAGGCCCAGGCCATCTGCAAGGAAGTGGGCGCCAGCAACCTGAAGGTTCAGTTCGACTGCTACCACTGCCAAATCGTCGAGGGCGACCTGGCGACTAAACTGCGTCGCGACTTCGATGGTATCGGCCATGTCCAGATCGCCGGCGTGCCGGATCGGCATGAACCGGACTTGGGGGAAGTCAATTATCCCTGGCTGTTCGAGCTGATCGACCAGTTGGGTTATGACGGCTGGGTGGGGTGCGAATATCGGCCGCGAGGCAATACGTCCGCCGGCTTGCAGTGGTTGCGCGATTGGAAAGCGCGGGCGCTATAGAGGAGGGAGGCGACGGGCTCCACGGGATGCAGGAGCCCGTCCTTTCACGCCGGTGAGTTGTCAGCCGGCAGCAACAGTTCGACACCCTGCTTGCGGATGCCGTCGGCCGCGGCAGCGGTCAATGCGTCGTCGCTGAGGATGATGTCGAACTGCTCGAGTCCGGCAATCCTGTACATGCTGAAGGTGCCGTATTTCGAACTGCTGGCCACCAGCACCACTTGCGCAGCCGATTGCATCGCGGCTTGCTTGACCTCCACCTTCAGCGCCGAAGGCGTGGTGAGGCCGCGACGCAAGTCCCATGAACTGGTCGAGATGAACGCGATGTCGGTGACGACCTGACGCAAGGTGGCAACCGCCAGACCGCCCACGCACGATTGGTTGGAGTGATCCAGCTGCCCGCCGGTATGAATCACCGTGACATGGGGGGCTTCGATCAGTGCCTGGACAATCCCGAAGTCATTGGTCACCACGGTCATGCCGGACAGCGCCTTGATATAGGGGACGATTTCCAGCGTGCTGGTTCCCGCGTCCAGGTAAATCGTCATGTCGGCATGCAGTAGCCGGGCGGCGAGCCTGGCCATGGCCTGCTTCTGCGGCAACTCGACCACCGCCTTGATCTGATGGCTGGGCTCACTGTGCAGCTGGCTGGCGATCCGCACCCCACCCGTTACCGAGTAAGCACGACCTTCCTGCTCCAGCAACGCGATGTCGCGGCGTATGGTCATGTGCGAGCAGTCGAACATTTCCATCAATTGATGAACGCTCAGCACCTGATGCTTGCGCAACTGTCGCAGCATTAACTCACGGCGCTGTTCAGGGATCATCGGTGCGCCGCTTTCGGCGGCGATGTCCTTTTGACTAGGCATTCGGGCTCCAGAATGAAGTAATCCGCAGACAGGGAAGGCGGGTAAACATAGTAGCGAATCTGCCGCCGGATCAGTAGCGCGACGAGGCACCGGGGTGGTTTCATGCTCCGGGTGCAGTTGCCGGAAAATTTCGACACGTTGCATCAAAAGGGGCTTTACTGGAACAAGTCGTGCGGATTATCGAGGGCTGCGTTTTCTTGGCAGCCAGCACTGGCTGGATGCCGAGTTCAAATCTACACCCGTCCAGGTTGAGGACCAGCCCATGTCCCGGTTCCTCTGCGCCATGCTGTTCGCGCTGCTGCTCGTCGGCTGCGCCACCACGCGCTTGCCCCACGAATTCAGCGAGGCGATACCCGCCGGCGATTCGGCTTTCGGGCGCTCGATCCAGGCTCAGGCCGCCGCGCATGAGGGGCGCTCGGGGTTTCGTTTGCTGCCCAATAGCAGTGAAGCATTTCGGGCGCGCGCCGAGTTGATCCGCAATGCGCAGAAATCCGTCGATCTGCAGTACTACATCGTGCATAACGGCCTTAGCACCCGGGCACTGGTGCGTGAAATGCTGCTGGCTGCCGATCGCGGCGTACGGATACGCATTTTGCTCGATGACACGGCCAGCGACGGCCAGGCAGAAGTCATCGCTACCCTGGCGGTGCACCCGAACATCCATATCCGTGTCTTCAACCCGTTGCATCTGGGACGCAGCACCGTGGTCACCCGAACCATGGGCCGTCTGCTTGATCTTTCCCAGCAACACCGACGCATGCACAACAAACTGTGGCTGGCCGACAACAGCGCAGCCATCGTCGGCGGACGCAACCTGGGGGATGAGTATTTCGACGCCAAGCCCGATCTCAACTTCACCGACATGGACCTACTGTGCATCGGCCCGGTCGCCGAACAGTTGGGGCACAGCTTCGATCAGTACTGGAACAGCGCCTTGAGCCAGCCGATCAGCGACTTCCTGCGTAACAAGCCAACAGCACAAGACTTGCTCGAGAGCCGCCAACGCCTGGAGCAGTCGCTCCAGACCTCACGTATCGAGAGCAAGGTGCTGTACAACCATCTCATGACCTACCAGGCTCAACCGCAACTCGAGACCTGGCGCAAGCAGCTGATCTGGGCTCATAACAAGGCGATATGGGACGCTCCGAGCAAGGTTCTGGCCGACGGCGAACCGGACCGCGCGCTGTTGATGGCCACGCAGCTGCGACCTGAACTCGATGGCGTCAATAACGAGCTGATCATGATCTCGGCGTATTTCGTCCCGCAAAAGCCGGGCATGGACTATCTGCTGGGTCGTGCCGATGCCGGCGTTGATGTGCGCCTGCTGACCAATTCACTGGAAGCCACCGATGTGCCGGCGGTGCATGGCGGCTATGCACCGTATCGCAAGACTCTGCTCGAACATGGCGTGAAACTCTATGAGCTGCGGCGCCAGCCGGACGATCCCGGCCGCAGCTCTTCGTTTGGTTTCAGTGGTGGTTCGGACTCCAGCCTGCACACCAAAGCCATGATCCTGGACCAGCAGAAAGTGTTCATCGGCTCGTTTAATTTCGACCCGCGTTCAGTGTTCTGGAACACTGAAGTCGGGGTGCTGGTCGATAGTCCCGAGCTAGCCGGCCAAGTGCGCCAGCTGGCGCTTGAGGGCATGGCGCCGGCCATGAGTTACCAGGCCCGACTGGAAAACGGCGAAGTCGTCTGGCTCACCGAGGACGACGGTCGCCAGCGGACCTTGCGCAAGGAACCCGGCGGCACATGGCGTAGCTTCAAAGCCTGGCTCAGCGACAAGATCGGCCTGGAGAAAATGCTCTAGGTCGAAACCGGTTATCCATGACCCAGGGTCGATGGATAGCTGTTGCGCTGCATGGGTGATCTTTTCAACGCTGGCAGGCCGGTTTTTTTCTGTGTGGCGCAAGTTCATAAAATCTTCAAACACCTTAAACAGGTGATCCATGTCGATTCCCTGTGATGCGATTTTCAGCGCAATCGACCTTGAGTCAGCAGGGTGCCGGGCATGTGCAGTTGCACATAGCCAATGACCAGCACCATTAACAGGCAGAACAGCCATTGCAGCCGGCTGAGCCCGGCAATCCGGTAGATCGCCTGCAATGGCTTTCGCCAGCGGTACTGGCGATCCGTGGGGACTGCACTGGCGGGCTGCAGCAAGCCGATCACTCCGGTGATCACATAAGTCGCCAGCCCCAGTACCCCGAGCCAGTTCCAGATAACCAAGGCCAATGCCAGCAACGGACCGCCATTACGTATCACCAGGTAACGACGATCGGCCGTCAGTTTGTGTCGTACACACCATTCGCTGGCGCGCAGGTCGAGGTCGTACAGGTTCTCCGTCAAGGTGGTCCAATGGCTGAGCAGCCATTTGCCGACCTGCGCCGCCACCCAGCCACCCAGTGCGTAGAGTGGCAGCATGAGCAGCACAATGAGTCCGGAACTGCCCAGGTTGTTCAGTGCAAGGGCGATGGTCAAAACGCAGGCCGCGCGTTTAACGCCATAGGGCGGGTCCTTGTGACCGATGAGTGCCTTCCAGAACCACGGATCGTGGTTGGGGAACATGCCCAGCAAGTCGGGGAAACGCGTGGCAAAGGTCTCAGCCAGCTGTTCGCAGGCTTGCCAGTCCGCCTCGACGAAACCCAGGGCCAGTTCCGCCTGCTGCGCGGGTTGCGTCGACAGCAGAAACAGCGCGGCGGCGTTGGCGCACGCACTGGGGTGTTGCTGGCGTTGCTGCATCAGGGAGCGCAGTTCGCCGAGCCAGGCTTGTTGCTCGCAGCGCCTGTGCAAAGCTTGCCACTGGTCCTCGGCAATGGGCACAACCGCCGCTTCGACATCCCAGGCGAACAATTGACACACTCGTTGGAACAGTTGCGCCGACCAGTCCTCGGTATTCAGGAACAGGTTCAGAACCTGTACCTGAAGCGCCTGACGACGTGCGAAATCACCGAGCCAGGGTTGGCGGCTGTGGTGTTCCAGGAAGTCCAGGAAGTACTCTTGCTCGCCACTTGCCAGCAGATGATCAAGCTTGCGGTACAGCGCTGCGGTGAGGGCGCGGGTCAACTGCTGCTGGTGAAACTCACTGGCGGGGATCTGTTGCCAGGGCGTCAACCATTGACGTTGTTCAAGGCCCCAGCTCAGCAGGGGCCAATGTGCTTCAGGGTCGTCCACGCAACGCTGGAACAGCAGCCGTTCGAATTCGGCGTTGCAGCCCCTGGCCGATGCCTCGGTCCAGTAGCGATCAACCGCCTGATCTTCAAATCCGGATAACAGTTCAACGGCCTGTTCGTGCAGGGACCGCGTGGGTGTCAGGTTCGGGTGCGGCCGGTGCTGTGTTATGGACGCAGCGGTAACGTCAGCGGCAACCTTATGAACTTCGTCGGGGCCTTCACGCAGGATTTGCAGGGCTTGCTCATAGGCTTCACGCAGTTGCTGGAAGGCGACGGGATCCTCATCCGGACGTCTGACCTTGAGCAGCCTGGCGTATTGGCGCTTGATGCTGCGCTCGTCGGAGCGGGCGGGCAGGTCGAGGACTTCCCAGCAATCGAAAACAGGTTCCATGGCTTAGAATCCACCACCGGTTTCGAGCAGGCCGATGCGCTCGCTCAGATTGTTGCGAGCCTGGCGGATGACACGCTCGTCCTGGCTTGCCAGTGCCTGCTGAAACAGGCTTGCCCATTGGTCAATCTGCTCACGAAGCTCGCCCAGGCTTTCTTGATACAAACGCTCCAGGCGGGCTACCAGTAGGGTATTGATCTGCTGATCGCGGGGATGCACCTTGAACTCGGCCAGCGCTTTCAGGCGCTCGGCGATTTCTTCGCTACTGAGCACGCCCGGATTGTTTTCGATCACCAGGGTGCGCTGTTCACCGGTCATGGGAATGCTCACCTGACACTCCAGAATGCCGTTGTTGTCGTAGGTGAAGCGCACGTCCAGTTCGACGACGCAACCGGTATTCACCGGGACCGGAATCTCCAGCTCACCCAAGGCGATGTTGTCGCGCACCAGGCGACTCTCACCCTGGTAGATCTTCACCAGTACGCTTTCCTGCAAGTCATGAACGGTGCACACGGTTTCTACCCGGCTGACCGGGACCGTACTGTTGCGCTCAATGATCGGCAGATAGTGCCCTGGCTCATGGTGTTGACCCACCCGTTGCGAGACTGCTATGCCCAGGGTGTAGGAGCAGACGTCGGTCAACACCACTTCTTCCAGGGCGGTGCTGCGGGACTTCAGCGCCGCCTGGATCGCGGCGCCATGAGCCACGGCTTCGTCGGGGTTGATGTGGATGGACGGGAAGCGGCCAAACAGCCCCGCGGCCAGTTTGCGCACCAATGGCATGCGGGTGGTGCCGCCTACCAGCAGCACTTCGTCGAGCTCGTTGATACGGATTCTGGCATCGCGCAGGGCGCGTTCAATCGGATTGCGCAGGCGTTCGAGCAAGGGCGCGAACAAAGTGGCCATCTCGTCCTGGGTAAAAACATGCTTCCACTGCTGGCCGTCCACACGCAAGACAAACTCGCTCGCCAGTTCCTGCCCCAGCGCCTGGCGTACCCGCTCGGCTTCGCGGCGCAGCGCTTGGGCGATCGATTGCACTGGCGGAAATCCTGGCTGGTCGCACTGGGTCTGGATAAAGCGCTCGGCCAGCACCTGGTCGAAATCCTCACCGCCCAGATAGTTGTCGCCAGCGCTGGCCCGCACCTCCATGACGCCGTCGAACAGCTCAAGGATGGACACGTCGAAGGTGCCGCCGCCCAGGTCGAAGACCAGGAACGAGGTTTCCTTGCCATGCTGCGGCAAGCCGTAGGCCAGTGCGGCAGCGGTCGGTTCGTTGATGAGCTTGTCGACTTTCAGTCCGGCCAGTTCGCCGGCGATACGGGTGGCCTTGCGCTGCGCGTCACTGAAGTACGCGGGGACGCTGATGACCGCCTCGGTCACCGGTTCGCCGTAGGCACGTTCGACGTCTTCCTTGAGGCTCCCGAGCACCAGCGCCGAAAGTTCTTCAGGGCGCAACGTCTTCGTACCCAGTTGCACGGTGCGCGCGCTGCCCATATGACGCTTGAACAGCGCGGTGGTCATGCCAGGGTGGGTGTGCAGGCGCTCGCGGGCAGCCTGGCCGACCAGAATCCGGCCTTCATCGTCCAGCCCCACGACCGAAGGGGTCAGCCATTGACCCAGTGCGTTAGGTACCAGAACACTGGCATCGTTATGCCAGACAGCCACCAGGCTGTTGGTGGTACCCAGATCGATCCCGACAATCATCAGTGCTTTCCTTTTCCATGGCTTGACTTAACGAGCCTGTTCTTCCTTGACCAGCAGAGGCAGATCCTAGTCACCTGCGATCATTTTTTCCAATGAAGGTTCAATATCCGCATGCTGGATAAGTGGACCGGGCCGCAACCTGTAAGTGATGGACATGTTTGAGTTGAAGCATGGCCATGAGGTTTTTTGGCCGATTGCTGTCGGTTGAGAAGGGCTGCAAACGACGGTGGATTCAACCGGTCGATGCGACACAAGCAAATTCTGTGTGAGCGGAATTTTGAACTCCCGATCCAGAGCCCAACTCCTAACTCACAAGGCACTGCACACGACAATGATGTGGCGATGACCCACCAACAGCTGCATAGCCGCGAGCCCGGCGCGATATTCGAAACCGATCTTCCAGCACGCCTGGACCGCTTGCCGTGGGGCCGCTTTCACTCCCTGCTAGTGTTCGCGCTGGGCATCACCTGGTTGCTCGACGGTCTGGAAGTGACCCTGGCCGGCTCGGTGTCCGGCGCGCTGAAAAACAGCCCCGACCTGCGCATGAGCAACTTCGATATTGGCTTGGCCGGGGGCATCTACATCGCCGGCGCAGTGCTCGGTGCCTTGCTGTTCGGCTGGCTGACCGATCGCCTGGGGCGGCGCAAGCTGTTCTTCGTAACTTTATGGCTGTATGTAGGTGCCACGGCGGCCACGGCGTTCTCCTTCAACCTGGAAAGCTTCCTGCTGTTTCGCTTCCTCACGGGCATGGGCATCGGCGGCGAATACACGGCGATCAATTCGACCATCCAGGAATTCACCCCGGTACGCTATCGCGGCTGGGTCGACCTGAGCATCAACGGCACATTCTGGTTGGGCGCAGCGCTTGGTGCCGGCGGGGCCATCGTTCTGCTGGACCCGCACGTGGTCGGCGGCGAGCTGGGCTGGCGCCTGTGCTTTGGCATCGGTGCCGCGTTGGGTGTGTTGATTCTGGTGATGCGCCTGTGGTTGCCGGAAAGCCCGCGCTGGCTGCTGGTCCATGGTCAACACGATGTGGCGCGAGGCATCGTAGAAGGCATCGAAGCGCGTCTGCGCGAACAAGGCCATGAACTGCCGGCGGTGACCAGCAAACCACTGCGCCTGCACGCGCGGGACCACACGCCGCTGGCGGAGGTCTTCCATACCCTGTTCATCAGATTCAGCCGCCGCGCGCTGGTGGGGATGACCCTGCTGACCGCGCAGGCCTTCTTTTACAACGCGATCTTCTTCACCTATGCGCTGGTGCTCACCGATTTTTACCAGGTGCCCGCCGAGCAGGTCGGCTGGTACGTATTGCCCTTGGCACTGGGCAATTTCTGCGGGCCGTTGCTGTTGGGGCGCCTGTTTGACGTGGTCGGCCGACGCGTGATGATCAGCTTCACTTACGCGACGTCCGGGGTGTTGCTGGCGCTCAATGGCTACGCCTTCCAGCAGGGCTGGCTGGATGTCACCCAGCAAGCCGCGGCGTGGATGGTGATCTTCTTTTTCGCTTCGGCAGCGGCCAGTTCGGCTTACCTGACGGTGGCAGAAACCTTCCCACTGGAAATCCGTGCCTTGGCCATCGCTGTGTTTTACGCGTTTGGCACTGGCCTGGGCGGCATCATCGGGCCGACGCTGTTTGGCCAACTGATCCAGACCCAGCAGCGCAGCAGTCTGCTGATGGGTTATCTGGCAGGCGCTGCACTCATGTGTGTGGCAGCGGTGGTGCAAGCGGTTTGGGGGGTGGCTGCCGAGCGTCGAGCGTTGGAGCAGGTGGCCAGGCCTTTGTCGCAGGCTGGGGATTGAGTGGGGGACTACTGGCAAAAGAGCCGTTTGAGAAAACCGGATTTTTAACAGAATCGGCCGATTGTTGCCTGCCGCGACGGGCACCAACCACCCCATCCCGACCTGCCACAGCAACCGGAAATCCAGGGACGATTCACTCAAAAGGGTGACGCGGTCGAGCTGGATGTCTTCTGACGTTTTTGCCTGCACCTGCATGACTCGGGCTTCTTGCAGTAAACGGAGGGTACCTATGCCCTTACTTTTGAGGGTAATGAATGAAACAAGGACAAGTTCTGCTGTTGGCTTTGTTGTTTATGTTTTTGACCGGTTGCACGACGACACCACCAAAAGATCAAGGCAATCTCTGCAGTATTTACCGTGAGTATCCCGACTGGTATGAGGATTCGCTGCAAATGCAGAGTGAATATGGGACGCCTCTGCATGTGGCCATGGCGATCATGAAGCAGGAAAGCAGCTACGTGGCGGACGCATTGCCGCCTCGTGACTACCTGCTCTGGGTGATCCCCTGGGGGCGAGTCAGTTCCGCCTATGGTTATGCGCAGGCTCAAGACCCGGTGTGGGGTGAGTACAAGGACAATACGGGCAACGGTGGTTCGCGTGACAGTTTCGACGACGCGATCATGTTTATCGGTTGGTACACCACTGGCACCCAACGTCAGCTCGGAATCTCCAAATGGGACACCTACAATCAGTACCTGGCTTATCACGAGGGGCGCGGGGGCTTTAGCCGCAATACCTATCGCAGTAAACCGTGGCTGATGCAGGTTGCCCAGAAAGTGCAAAAGCAGTCAGAGATTTACAGCGCGCAACTAAAAGTGTGTCGCCAAGAGTTGGAAGATGATCGTAGCGGGTGGTTTTAACGTCTTTACGAAAAAATCCCCGCACCTCCTGGGGGAAGATGCGGGGCAAGGTATTACACATGGTGAGGAAGGTCGGCCTCCTCAAATGCAGACTGGCTGTATTCGAAGCGTCCGTTAAAGGTGTCACCTGTAAACCTCACCTTGGCCAACGCCCCCCCTCGACGCCTATTTAAAGTCGAGGGAGCGGGGCGAGCGAAATCAATAATTATCAAAAACAGATTAAAAAATACGGATATGACGTCGCGGATAGCTTCTCGGTGATGGCATCGCGTGGTTAAGCCAGTTCCAAAAGAAGTCTGGCGGTGCTGCCAGGCAAGGGGTGAGGTGCATTGATCCGGGCTTCCAATCTGCTCACGAACGCCAGGGCTTCTGCGTAGCTGCGAAATTCAACGCACCACGTGTTCATCCATACGTTCCAGCCTTCCGGTTTGCTCGCTTTCTCGATTTTTATCAGCATCCTGGAATCCCTCCAAGTGGTGGTTAAGCCCACATTTAAAGCCGATAGAGGGGGGTATTTGGAAATTAATAATTATCAAAAATGGATTACGGCGGCGGTGGGATTCAGACGTTTGAAGCGTGTTTGCGTTCGATTGGGCATACTCTAAACCAAGGGCTTGCAAGCGAAAGCGTTACAAACCCTCGTATGTTTCTGTTCCAGAGTTGCTAGCTTGATCGTGGTTACCGGATTCCTTTCAGGAGGCCGGTTCGGCTTTGCGTCGATCGTTGCCGGCCGGATTGCCAATATCGATCAGCGTTCTTTCCAGCAGTACGTTTTCCAACGCCTGGCGGTCAGACGGGTTCATCTGATGTTCTCGCTCCTTGAGTTCCAACAGGATCGGGGTCGACCACTGGCGGTAGGTTTGTTCAGCACTACGATTGAGTGACATGGGTTCCTCCTTGATCAGGCTCCTGCCAATAAAGGCGCCGCACTTCGATACGCCAAAAACCCTAGTCGACGAAGCGGGTTCCCGCCACTGCTTTACGTCGGACGGCCATTGCCCCAGATGCCCGTAGCGGCAGTGCGCCGTACGTAGTCGCCGAAGTCGCGGGCCGGGCGTCTCAGTGCCCGCTGTACGCCATCGGCCACGGGCGTGTTGCGCCCGTCCAGTACAGTCGTGAAGAGATACAACACCAGATCGATCAACGCCGGGGGAAGTTGTTCCTGTTCCATTGCCTGTCGATAGGCGTCCGGCGATACGGCCACGAACTCGATATTGCGACCCGTGGCGCGGGCAATCTCGGCCACGGCTTGAGCAAAGGTCAACGCTCGCGGGCCGGTCAGTTCGTAGAGCTGGTTAGTGTGTCCGGGTTGAGTCAGTGCCGCGACGGCACACTCGGCGATGTCTTGCGCATCGACGAAGGGTTCAGCGATCTGGCCGACGGGGAGTGCGAGTTCACCTTGCACAATGGGTTCAAGAAAGTGTGCCTCGCTGAAGTTCTGGCAGAACCAACTGGCCCGCAGAATCGTCCAGTCAATCCCGCTGTCCTGTACGACACGTTCGGCCTGTTGCGCTTCAACTTCGCCGCGCCCGGATAACAAGACCAGTTTTTGTACGCCGCATTTCACCGCAAGTTCGGTGAACGCCTGGATGGTTTCAGGGGCGCCTGGGACGGCAAGATCCGGTTGAAAGGAAATGTAGACCGATTGAACGCCATCGATCACGGCGTCCCAGGTTGATCGGTCTTCCCAGTCGAAGGGTGGATTGGCGTCGCGCGAGCCCCGGCGAACGGGCAGGCCGGCCGCTTCGAGTCGTTGTGTGATGCGCCGTCCGGTTTTGCCGGTGGCACCGAGGACCAGCGTGATTGGTTGAGCCGTTTTCATCGCGTTTACCTCCATCGATTAATGTGAGTAATGCTCACGTTTAAAAGATGATAGATGCTCACGTTTTTCCGTCAACCCATCGGATCTCATTCCCCGACGTGTGGCATCTGCTATTGGGCGCAGGGCTTGGCGATGCTAAGGTGAGTACATGTCATGTTTTTGATCGGGAATTCACTCGTGCGCAAAAAAACCTCTGGAACTCTCGAACAGCCTGCTGCAGAAGCGGTCCGCCGCAATCCCACGCAACAGCGCAGCCGCGATCGTCAGGAGCGGATTTTGGCGACGGCTGCCGAGTTGATCGCGGACAAGGGCAGCGACCCACTCAAGATGAGTGAAATCGCCGAGCGCTCCGAGATCTCGATCGGTTCCCTTTATCAGTATTTCCCCGACAAGAGTTCCGTGATCCGCACGCTGGCCGAGCGCTACAACGCGCAGAGCCGCCGATGCATTGCGGAGGCAATGGAGGTCGTCGAGGACGCCCGGGGTTTGCAGACCGCCTATTCGCAGTTGCTCGATCAGTACTACGAGATTGTGATGGCGACACCGGTGATGCGTGACATCTGGTCCGGCATGCAGGCCGACAAGCAGTTGTTGCAGCTTGAGTTGGGGGAGAGTCGGGTTGCCGGAGCGCTGTTGTCCCAGGCGATGCTTCGCGTTTATCCCGACTGTGACGAACAACAGGTCCAGGAGTCTGCGTTTTTGATCTGGCACCTGGGGGAGGCGACCATGCGGTTGGCGGTTACTTGTGCACCAGAGGAGGGGCGCGCACTGGTCGAGGCGTTCAAGCGCATGTCCCTGCGCGAGATCATGGAGCCCGTGCGCAGGAACATCGACTCGCCGTAAAGCCTGGCGGCTATTTCATATTCCCTAAACGAATGGACGTTCGATTGGTTTTGCGCAACAAAAAATCCCGGTTCCAGGCCGGGTTGTGAGAAAGGATGGAAATCCAGCAGGCAGCCAAAGGTTCGGAGACGTCAGTGTCACCGATCATGCTGCCCGAATCAGGCCTGTCCTCGCACCGTAAATCCGTGTCGGATCATCTGAACCGAGGCAGAGGCCGGTCGACAGGCTGCAGAGACGACAGTGTGTGCCGGATCAGCGGCGTGTCCTTTTCGATGTCGTTCAGGCGATCACGAATTCTGAGGGCGGTGGGATGTCCGCCTTGATGATCGACCCAGTCGGCGATTTCCTTGCAGGCCGCAGCCAGGCGAGCCTGACGGGAGTCCAGCAAGGTGAGCAGGGTGGTGATGGACTCTTTTTCGGACATGGGAGACACCTCCGTTCAAGAAACCTGGGTGTGGCAGCAAAAAGCCCGCGGGGGAGCGAGCTTTCTGCCGAATGGGTTACTGATCCTTCAACCATTTCAGTATAGACCCGTTAAAAAATGGTGAGAACCGTCAACTTTGTCGGGCTGTTACTTGTGATTTAGCGTTCAGCTGACGGCAAACACGCACGGCATCTTCTTCAATATCGTAGCCATCTCCGATGAAGCCTTGGGTGCGGGTATCGGCGATGCGGTACCAGACTGCGGCGTCCGGTGGCAGGTGGTCAACTTCACCCTCACGGCGGCCATGGATGATGATTTTGTTGCAACGCTTCACAACGAAAATGTCTTCCATGGCGTCTCCGTAGCGGATTCGTGTTCAGTTCAACTATAGAAGCCATTGCTGATCGTGCAAAAAATAGGCAGGTCAATTCGTCGGTTCAGGCGCTGCCAGCGTTCTCTCCAGAAAATTCGCCAGCCCGACTTCCTCGGCCGAGAGTCCCTTGCGCGCTCTCGGCCTGGGTAGTTGCGCCAACGCGCCCAGAAGGAAACCATCCAGCACCGCCGGGTGGATATAGCACTTGCGGCACACCGCCGGGGTGTTGCCCAGTTGCCTGGCAACGTCCTTGACCATTTCCACCTGATGCCGCCTGGCGTCCGTTTCAGGCTCCCAGCGCCGCTTGCGCAGTATCGACAGGGCCAGAACGCTGCCGGCCCAGGTGCGGTAGTCCTTGGCGGTGAAATCGGCACCGGTGAGCGTTTGCAGATAGCTGTTGATGTCGGATGAACTGATGGTGTGCCGGTCGCCGTTTTCATCCAGATACTGAAACAGATTCTGCCCGGGTATTTCCTGGCATCGCTTGATGATCCGGGCCAGTCGCCGGTCTTTCACGGTGATCTGGTGTTCGACGCCACTTTTGCCGCGGAACTGGAACAGGATGGCACTGCCGTTGATTTCTACATGGCGGCTGCGCAAGGTCGTCAGGCCGTAGGAGCGGTTGTCCCGGGCATATTGGCTGTTGCCGATACGGATCAGTGTCGAGTCCAGCAGGGTAATGACCGTGGCCATGACTTTGTCGCGACTGAATCCCGGTGTCGCCAATACGGCTTGCAGTCGTTGGCGCAGTTTCGGCAGGGCCAGCCCGAACTCACGCAGGCGCAAGTACTTGTCGGCGTCGCGTACCTCCCGCCAGCGGGGGTGATACCGGTATTGCTTGCGACCCCGGGCATCCCGCCCGGTGGCCTGCAGATGCCCGCTTGGATCGGCGCAGATCCACACGTCGGTATAGGCGGGTGGCACCGCGAGGGCGTTGAGGCGCTTGATGGTCTCGGGGTCGGTGATGCGCTGGCCGGCCGGGTCGAAATAGGCGAATTTCCCGCGCAGTTTCCTGCGGGTAATGCCCGGCTGAGCGTCATCGACATAATGCAGGTCAGGTGGCAGTCCATCGGACATGACAAGCGTCCTGGGCAGGGAGTCACGGAACGTTACAGCCATTGACCTCGCCCCGGTGCAGTCGTGCCTTTGGATTTACGCCAGCACGGCGACGGCCTTTATTTGCGCCCAGAGTGGCTGGCCAGGATGGACGTTCAACTGATCACGGGAATAACGCGTGATCCGCGCAAGCAGCGGCGTGCCGGCGGCGTCCAGGCGAATCAGCACGTGCGCGGCGTTATCGGCGTTCATTTCAGTGACCACGGTGACCGGCAGGCGATTGAGAATGCTGCTGTGCCCGGCATTGTCCAGGCTCAGGCTCACATCCCGCGCCTGGACTTTGCAGCGCAGTGCCTGGCCCACATCCATTGGCGTATGGGGCACACGAATGTCGAGAGTGGTGTTGGGCAGTTGCAGGCTGAGCAATTGATAGTCGGCGTCATAGGCGCTGACGCGACCCTCGATGACCACACCGGCGTCATCCCCCATTGCCAGCGGCAAGTCGAGGCGAGCCAGGGTCTGGCCGATCGGGCCGCTGGCCAGGGCCTTGCCGTTGCTGAGCAACACGATATGGTCGGCCAGTCGCGCGACTTCATCCTGGGAATGGCTGACGTACAGCACCGGGATGTCGAGTTCGTCGTGCAGGCGTTGCAAGTAGGGCAGAATTTCACTTTTGCGTTGGGCATCAAGTGCGGCCAAAGGCTCATCCATCAACAACAGTTTCGGGCTGGTGAGCAAGGCGCGGGCGATGCCGACGCGCTGACGCTCTCCGCCTGAAAGGTGTTGCGGGTGCCGGTCCAGCAAATGGCCGATGCCCAGCAACTCGGTGGCGTGGGCCATGTCGACCCGACGCTGCGGCTTGGGGATGCGCTTGAGGCCGAACGCCAGATTGTCCAGCACCGACAGATGGGGAAACAGGCTGGCTTCCTGGAACACGTAGCCCAGCGCGCGTTTGTGCGGCGCTACGAACACCTTGTTATCGCTGTCTTGCCAGACTTCATCGTTGACCTGGATAAAACCTTGATCGGCCCGTTCCAGGCCGGCGATGCAGCGCAGGCAAGTGGTCTTGCCGGAGCCTGAGTGGCCGTAAAGTGCGGTAACGCCACGGCCCGGCAGCTGCAAGTCGACGTCCAGGGCGAAGCCCGAATAACGTAGTTTCAGACGCATTTGAATCATCGATCAGCTCCAGCCCGCTTTGGTTTGACGGCTGGAATACAACGCCAGCAGGACGACGAACGAGAACACCAGCATCGCCCCGGCCAGCCAATGGGCTTGGGCATATTCCATGGCTTCGACGTGATCGTAGATCTGCACCGAGACCACGCGGGTCTTCTCGGGAATATTGCCGCCGATCATCAGCACCACGCCGAACTCGCCGACGGTGTGGGCGAAACCGAGAATGGCCGCGGTAATGAAACCGGGGCGAGCCAGGGGCAGTGTCACGCTGAAAAAAGTGTCCCAGGGATTGGCCCGCAAGGTCGCGGCCACTTCGAGCGGGCGCGTGCCAATCGCGGAAAAAGCGTTTTGCAGCGGCTGGACCACAAACGGCATCGAATACAGCACCGAACCGAAGACCAGCCCCGCAAAACTGAACGTGAGGGTGCCAAGGCCGAGTGACTGGGTGAGTTGGCCGATGTACCCATGTGGGCCGAGGGCCAGCAACAGATAAAAACCAATCACCGTCGGTGGCAGCACCAGGGGCAGGGCGACAATCGCCCCGACCGGGCCGCGCAACCAGGAGCGGGTGCGCGACAGCCATAACGCAATCGGAGTGCCGACAATCAGCAGGATGACGGTCGTCAGGGACGCCAGTTTCAGGGTCAGCCAGATGGCGGAAAAATCGGCACTCGATAGCGACATTTAGATTTCGTAACCGTAGGACTTGATGACAGCTGCCGCTTTCGACCCCTTGAGGTAGTCAACCAGCGCCTTGGCGGCCGGGTTGTCCTTGCCCTTGTTGAGAATCACCGCGTCTTGCTTGATCGGGTCGTGCAGGCTGGCAGGAACGATCCAGGCCGAACCGCTGGTGATCTTGCCGTCCCTGTAGATCTGCGACAGGGCGATAAACCCCAGCTCGGCGTTGCCGGTGGAGACGAATTGGTAGGCCTGGCTGATGTTCTGGCCTTCAACGATCTTGTCCTTGACCTTGTCGGTCAGACCTTCTTTTGCCAGTACCTGGGTCGCCGCGAGGCCATAAGGCGCGGCTTTCGGGTTGGCAATGGACAGGTGCTGGTAGGCGTTCTTTTGCAGCACATCGCCCTTGGCATCGACGTAGCCTTCCTTGGCCGACCACAGCGCCAGCGTACCGACCGCGTAGGTGAAGCGCGAACCCTTGACGGAGTCGCCTTCGGCTTCAAGTTTTTTCGGGGTGCTGTCGTCTGCCGAGAGGAACACTTCGAACGGTGCGCCGTTTTTGATCTGGGTGTAGAACTGGCCGGTGGCGCCAAAGGATGCGACCAGTTTATGCCCGGTGTCTTTTTCGAAATCAGCCGCGATGGCCTGGATGGGCGCGGTGAAGTTGGCGGCGACAGCGACCTGGACTTCGTCCGCCTGGGCTGAGCCGAAGGCGAATACGGCGAGAAGGCTCGCCAGGCAGGTCGGGGCAAAACGTGAGGCACGAATGGTCATGAAACGGCTCCGTTAAAGGCAATTGCAGCAGGTTAATCGTTATGTACAAAAATATATAGCGAATTGCCTTTGAACGGAATGCCTTGTCGTCAAATTGTATACAACTTTAACGAACCTAATGCTCAGGAGCGACCTGACAGCCTCGCTAATCCTTCTTCAGCCAGTTTTCGAGTCAGTGCCTCGGTGGTCAAATCGACGCCGAGGGTAAAGGCCTGACCGGCCCAGAGGTTGCTGAAGTCCGCTTCACCTTTGGCCCGCAACGGCATCAGCGCGCCACCGGCAAGGGGGAAGGCCGGGGCCTTGGCGCTCATGGGGCCCAGCTCACGCATCACCCGGTTGAGAATGCCCCGGGCCGGGCGACCGGTGAACACGTTGGTGACGGCCGTCTCGCTTTCCCTGGCGGTACGCAACGCTTTGTGGTGGGAAGGGCTGACCTTGGCTTCAGGGGTGAACAGGTACGCCGTACCCACCTGTACCGCCGAAGCGCCGAGCATGAAGGCCGCGGCAACGCCTCGGGCGTCAGCGATACCGCCAGCGGCAATCACCGGTACTTTCACCGCATCGACGACTTGCGGCACCAGGGCGAAAGTCCCCACCTGACTGCTCAGGTCATCGCTGAGAAACATCCCGCGATGGCCCCCGGCTTCGTAGCCCATGGCAATGATTGCATCGCAGCCATGCTGCTCCAGCCATACGGCTTCTGCGACGGTGGTGGCCGAGGACAGCACCTTCGCACCGGTGGCCTTGACCCGGTCGAGCAGGGATTTTTCCGGCAGGCCAAAGTGAAAACTCACCACTTCAGGGCGAAATTCTTCGACCACTTCGCAGGCCGCGTTATCGAACGGCGCTCGGTTGGACACCGGCGTCGGCGCATCGAAGTCGGCGCCGAGTTCCTGGTAGTAGGGTTGCAGCAGGTTTTTCCAGTCCTGTGCGCGTTGCTCATCCGCAGCAGGTGGCTGATGACAGAAGAAGTTGACGTTGATCGGGCGCCGGGTGTGTTGGCGGATGGTTTTGAGCTCTTCGCGCAGTTGATCGGTGCTGAGCATCGCCGCTGGCATCGAGCCCAGGCCGCCGGCATTGCAGGTGGCAATCACCATGGACGAGTTTGTGGCACCGGCCATCGGCCCCTGGATGATCGGCAGTTCGATCCCGAGCAGGTCAAGGATGCGGGTATCTGGCCACTGGTTCATGTGCTGTGTTCTCCGACGTTGGACCCGGGCAGGGACGGTAGAACAGGATTTGTAACGCAACGACTGGCGCAAGGCCAGTCGTCTTTTCAGCGGGTAAGGCTTTTTCAGGTTCTTCACGGAGTCTCGGGAAACGCGGAAACAAGAACGCCGATTGGCTTAAAGTCGGGTACGGCAATCCGTTGCCATGTGTTATTTCAAATGCACCACCACCAGACTGATTCCATTGAGAGGCCGTCATGTTCAAAGGCATTTTGATCGACAAAGACGACAGCGGTTATCGGGCCACACTGCAAGAGATCCAGGACGATCAGCTGCCCGAGGGTGATGTCACGGTGCGTGTTGCCTACAGCACGCTGAACTTCAAGGATGGCCTGGCGATCACCGGCAGCAGTCCGGTGGTGCGTAAATTCCCGATGGTGCCGGGCATCGACCTGGCCGGTGTCGTCGAAGTCAGCGGGCATCCGGACTACAAGGTCGGTGACCCGGTCCTGCTCAATGGCTGGGGCGTGGGCGAAGGGCATTGGGGTGGATTGGCGCAGAAGGCTCGCCTGAACGGTGACTGGCTGATTGCGCTGCCCAAGGCGTTTACCGCGGCCCAGGCGATGGCCATCGGTACGGCGGGCTACACGGCCATGCTGTGTATTCTTGCCCTTGAGCACAATGGCGTAACGCCTGAACAGGGCGAAGTTCTGGTGACCGGCGCCAACGGTGGCGTCGGCAGTTTCGCCATCGCCTTGCTGAGCAGGCTCGGCTACCGGGTGGTCGCGTCCACCGGACGCACCTCGGAGCACGATTACCTGAAGCAACTGGGGGCCAGCGAAATCATCGATCGCGCCACCTTGTCCGAGCCGGGCAAACCATTGGCCAAGGAGCGCTGGGCAGCCGTCATCGATTCGGTCGGCAGCCACACCCTGGCCAACGCGTGCGCCGGCACCAAGGCCAATGGCACCGTCGCGGCCTGCGGTCTGGCCCAGGGCATGGACTTTCCGGCCTCCGTTGCGCCGTTCATCTTGCGCGGCGTGACCCTGGCCGGCATCAATAGCGTGACCCAGCCCAAAGCCAAGCGCGTGGAGGCCTGGAATCGCCTGGCCAAGGATCTGGACTTCACCCTGTTGCCGCTGATCAGTCACGAAATCGGCTTGAGCGAAGCCATCGACGCCGCGCCGCGCTTGCTGGCCGGGCAGTTGCGTGGTCGCGTGGTGGTGGATGTGAATCGCTGATCACTGCGACTCGCGCTCCAGCAACTGCCGTTTGCGCTCGACACCCCAGCGATAGCCCGACAGATTGCCATCGCTGCGCACCACGCGATGGCAAGGGATCGCCACGGCCAGGTTGTTCGCACCGCAGGCCTGGGCCACGGCGCGAACGGCTTTTGGTTGACCGATACGCTGGGCGACATCGGCGTAGCTGGCGGTGCTGCCCACGGGAATCTCCCGCAACGCTTGCCAGACACGCTCCTGAAACGCCGTGCCGCGTACGTCCAGCGGCAAATCCAGGCCAATGGCCGGCGCCTCGATAAAGCCGACGACCCTGGCAATCAATTGCTCGAATTCATGATCGGCGCCAATCAGGTTGGCGCGGCGGAATTTGTCTTGCAGATCACAGACCAGTTGATGCGGATCATCCCCCAGCAGGATAGCGCAGACCCCGCGCTCACTCTGCGCCACCAGAATCGCACCCAGCGAACACTGGCCGACGGCAAAACGAATGTCGTTGTTTTGACCGGCCGCGCGGTAGTCCCCGGGTTTCATTCCCAACAGTTGGTCTGCCGCTTCATAAAACCGGCTGTTGGAATTGAAGCCGGCGTCATACAGGGCATCGGTCACCGAACCGCCGTCCGCCAGCCGCTCGCGTACCTTGCGTGAGCGATGGGCATCGGCGTAGCCCTTGGGCGTCAGGCCGGTGACAGCTTTGAACACGCGATGGAAGTGAAAGCTGCTCAGGCCCGCCGCCTCGGCCAATTCGCCCAGGGCGGGCAGCGTTTCGGCGCTTTCGATCTGGCGGCACGCGGCGGCCACGGTGGCGGCATGTTGCGCGGCGAGTTCGCTCTGATCCTTCGTCGCGCGCTTGCTCGGACGATAACCCGCGGCCCGGGCCTGTTCGGCGTTTTCGAAGAATTCGACATTCTGTGGATTGGGCAAGCGCGCGTGGCTGCTGGGATTGCAGTAGATGCCTGTGGTCTTCACGGCATAGACAAACTGCCCGTCAGCCTTGGGATCGCGGGCGACCACGGCGGCCCAGCGCGGATCGTTTTCGATGGTGATCTTGGTCGATTGGGTTGTCATGGCGTCACGTCCATTGAGGGGTTGCCTGCACATTAACCATGGGGCAATTCCCACACACTCCGCCGCTTGCGGTCAAATTCGAAGTCTTTATCCGGCGGTACGGAAGGTGAAGTTGATGCGTTGCTCGCCGAGTTTCGGATGATGGCCGTCCTTGATCGGTAACACACCGTGATAACGCAGGCGATCCACGCCACCCCAGACCACGATGTCACCATGGAACAGGGGAACGCGCTGACTTTTGTCGCTGCGTGCAAAGCCGCCGAACAGGAACATCGCCGGCAAGCCCAGGGATACCGAAACGATGGGGGCGGCGTAGGAATGTTCGTCCTTGTCCTGATGCAATGACATTTTTGCCCCTGGGATATAGCGGTTGATCAGGCAGGAATCCGGTGCAAAACCGGTGAAACCTGCTGCCTGCGCCGCCGCTTGCGCCATTTGGAAAAACACCTCAGGCATCATTGGCCAGGGCCGGCCGGTCTGTGGATCGTCGCGGGTGTACCGATAACCGCTGCGGTCAGTGGTCCAGCCGAATGTGCCGCAACTGCTCAGGGCGACCGACATGGTGAAACCGCCGGGTGTGACCATCTGCCGAAACGGCGCGGCCGCCAGCACTTCGTCCAGGGCAGGCAGCAAACGCTCCAGCCAGGGCAGGGCGAAGCCCCTGAGCACCCAGGACTGTTCGCCGATCTGCTCGCGCCTGGGCTGTTGCTCGGGTTCTGCATCGGCAAACAGATCGAAAGTCAGCGGATTCATGGGTTCATGACGCATCGTGAAAGATGATTCCAAGGGTATGCCGTTTGCCGCTGTGCAGGCGACTCACGCCGTGACGCAGGGTCACGCGGTAGTAACCGCGTGTCCCTTTGACCGGCCGCTGGTTGACCGCAAAGATCAACCCGTCACCTTGCTTCAGGCCGATGACCATCGGGCGTGACTGCATGCGCGGGCGCTGTTCAGTCAGGACAAATTCGCCGCCGGTGAAGTCTTGATCCGGGTCTGACAGCAGAATCGCCACTTGCAGTGGGAAAACGTGCTCACCGTATAGATCCTGATGCAAACAGTTGTAGTCCTGCGGACCGTATTGCAGCAACAAGGGTGTCGGACGGTCCTGACCAGCGGCATGGCAGCGTTCGAGGAAGGCTGGATGGGATTCAGGAAAGCGGACCAGCAAGCCCATCTGTTCATGCCAGCGATTGGCGATGGGCACCAGTCGCGGGTAGAGCGTGCTGCGCAAGCGGGCCACCAGTTCCGGCAGCGGGTAGCTGAAATACTTGTACTCGCCTCGGCCGAACCCGTGGCGAGCCATCACCACGTGGGAGCGAAACAGCTCGGTTCGAGGGTACAGGGCGCTGACCTGCTCGCAAGCCTTGTGGCTCAACAGTGACGGGATGACAGCGTAACCGTCCTGATCAAGTTGCTGCTCCAGTCGGGGCCAGTCCAGCCTGTCCAGATATTGCTCGCTCATTGCCGGGCCTCTTGTGGTTGAGGTGGCCAGTCTGCAAGGCACGGACGAAGCTGGCACTCCGCTGCTTGCGGTCGAACTGCGAGCGGGAGCCGACGTCCATTGTCGCTCCGGATCGCGTTACAGCGCTTTGCTGACGCTGATTTCGCTGATGACGTCGTCCTGTCCATGAATGGCATCCAGCGCCGCCCTGGCTTCTTCCGGGGTGCCGTTTTCAAGCTGGGCAAACTCGAAGCGGCGCTCACCGTTGAGTTTGTATTTGATGACGTACTTGGTCGTTTGGGCCACGGTTGTATCTGCCTGTCTTGTGTTTCGGGTTCGCTGATCAGCTCAGTTTCGTGCTGGAGCGGCGAATGATTTTGATCGAGTGCGTCAGGGTGGGTTTGCGCGTCACGCTGATAGCGCGGCGGTTGACGGTGTCGATCGTGATGTTCCAGAAGCCGGTGCTCGGGGCCGTGATGCGGGCCGGAAACGTGTCGAATGCACCGCCGTGATAGGTGTGACGACCGCCATTCTTGAAGCTGCGGAAGTTGGCGTCGTTCATCAAGCGGATGTTGCACATTTGGGAGCATTGAATGACGACAATGTCGTCTTCATTGAGGTGCTCGCGCTGATGGATAAATTTCATGAGGCGCCTCCAGAAGGGCTTTTTCTACAAAATCAAAACGATAGCATGGGCGATTGGCGCAGTTTATCAGCCCGAACGCCTTATTATCCGGCCGCTTCGACAATAAAAAATGCTTATTTCACATTTGATGAGCGATAAATCAGTTTGTCTCGGAGAAAAATCGCCGTTGCGCTGTCCGAGGGTCTTTATCGGAGGTTTGGTATGAAGTGGGGTTTGTGGGTGTTGCCGATGGCATTGACGATCAGTGGTTGTGCGAACGTCTCGGACATCAACGAGTCCTTGCCGACGATGAACGTGATTTCCGGCAAGAAGCCCCATGAATACGCGCAATGCCTGAGCGAAAAGCTGGCCGATAGCCGTGGCGCCTTGCAGATCCAGCCGCACAAGGATGGCTTGCGCGTGATCGTGCCGCTCAAGTTCTCCTCCGGTCCGTCCGCCGTGTTTGACATTGAAGAACGCTCCGGCGGCAGCAGCATCAAGCTGCACGAGAGCATGTCCAATGTCCCGGTAAGGCCAAAGGACGTTCAGAAAGCCGCCAACGAGTGCATTTCCGGCTGATAGACTATCGACCATCAGCACCGATGCCGCCCAAGCCCTGCTTTGGCGGCATTGTTATTTCTGGAGTCGAACATGAAGCGAGAGCAGGTCCGGGAGCGTCACGCAGAGGGTTTGATCTCTGCCACCCATGTGATTCAGAACCCGGCGGAGCTGGGGGAATGGATCGTGTTTTTCAAGAAAAGCGCCGGGCGCAGCTATTTCCTGGTGGATGACAATGATGAAGTCGAGTCCTTCAGCCGCCTTGATGATCTGATCGATACCGTGCGCGGGCTTGGAATCAAATTCGCCGAAATCCATCTGTAGGGCGTGGCGCCTTACCTGCAGATCACCACCACGTTGCGGCTCTTGTAGTTGCCGACATCGGCGCCGAGGGTCTTTTCGCTCTCTTTGAGCGCGGGGGTGCCATCGGTCCCGACAATCTTGTAGCCGGTGCCCGCGCAGGACGCATCGGCCTTTTCGTAGCACGCAGCCCAGGAGTTGGCTTCCCCGGAGCAGTCAATCGACAGGCCTTGCTCTCCGTTAGCCAGGTAGGTTGGTTCCGACGTTGCGCAGCCGCTCAGGGCCAATACCGTTAGCAAAGGCAAAACTTTATTCATGGCTTGATAACCGTCAGGGGGGGTGGGCTAAGGCTGAGACAGCGTCCCAGGCAAAAGGTTATAGCGAAAGGCCACTTCTTTTTCGGTGATCATGAAAAAGCCCTGCTCAGTGGCAGGGCTTTTCCCATCGGGTGTCGATCAGCTCTTGTCCTTGCCGCGTCGCTTGGGTTCCGGGTGCTCAAGCTCCAGCACCGAGGCCACTTCGATTGCCAGGGCTTCGGAAGGGAAAGGCCCGGCGATATTTTCACCAGCAACACTGGCCACCCACCATTGGCCGTCCTTCTCCTGATTGATCAGAAATCCGTTGACGCTTTTTACTGCCGACATCTACTTGCCTCGTTGTCTGGTTCAATCGCGCCATGATACCGCCAAACGCACTCAAGGGGTGCCGATGGGCGTATGGTGGTTGGTTCCGGGCGCTAGAAAACCGTGCATTTGCGCAGGTCTCTGCTATGCATAAGAGGCTGTGCAGCGACCTGCGCACTCTCGCAGGGAACTATCGGCAGGAATATTTCTCTATGTTGACATCGGTTAGCCAGCGCGGGGCATTGTAAGGTGCCCGCCGCCTGATTAGACTGCGCCGAAACTCGTACACACAGCCCTTTCAAGGACTTATATGATCAAGAAATGCTTGTTCCCAGCAGCCGGTTACGGTACTCGCTTCCTGCCAGCGACTAAAGCCATGCCCAAAGAAATGCTGCCGGTGGTGAACAAGCCACTGATCCAGTACGGCGTCGAAGAAGCACTGGATGCCGGTTTGACCGAAATCTCCATCGTCACCGGTCGCGGCAAGCGCGCCCTGGAAGATCACTTCGACATCAGCTACGAGCTGGAAAACCAGATCAAGGGCACCGACAAGGAGAAATACCTGGTCGGCATCCGCAAGCTGCTCGACGAGTGCTCGTTCTCCTACACCCGCCAGACCGAAATGAAAGGCCTGGGCCACGCGATCCTCACCGGCCGTCCACTGATCGGTGACGAACCGTTCGCCGTGGTACTGGCGGACGACCTGTGCGTCAACCTCGAAGGTGATGGCGTACTGACCCAGATGGTCAAGCTCTACAAGCAGTTCCGCTGCTCGATCGTCGCGATCATGGAAGTCGATCCGTCAGAGACCAGCAAGTACGGTGTAATCGCCGGCGAGATGATCCGCGACGACATCTACCGCGTACACAGCATGGTTGAAAAACCAAAGCCGGAAGACGCACCGTCGAACCTGGCCATCATCGGCCGCTACATCCTGACCCCGGACATCTTCGACCTGATCGAACAGACCGAGCCAGGCAAGGGTGGTGAAATCCAGATCACCGACGCCCTGATGAAACAGGCCCAGAACGGCTGCGTGATGGCCTACAAGTTCAAGGGCAAGCGTTTCGACTGCGGCGGCGCCGAAGGCTACATCGACGCGACCAACTTCTGCTTCGAGAACTTCTACAAGACGGGCAAGGCGTACTGATCGCCTGAGTTGCTCGTGTTGGAAATCGAACTTCGCTCTGTGTAAAAAACACAGGTGAGGGATCAAGCAAACGCCCCGACTTCGTTCGGGGCGTTTGCGTTTGTGCGGGTTCAGTTACGCAGGGGAGCGCAAGGTAGGTATCGCCTGACATCCATCGGTAGGACTTGCGAAAGAAAATCCTGATTTGTTAATTGCCGGCGCATACGATGATTGTTGCGGCTAAAAACCTCTGTGTTCAATGGGATATACCAGAACCGGTTTGCTCGGCGTGACTAATGTCGCGTCAAGGGCGCGCTTAAAGTCGCTGGGTTTTATGAGGAAATGGAGTTTCGTGAATGGTGTTAACAGGAAGCGTGACCCTAAAACGGTGGTTGGCTTTAAGCGTCCTGATGCTACCGGTACTGCTGGTAACAATTGACAATACGGTGCTTGGATTCGCGTTACCAAAAATTGCCGAGGCCCTGCGTCCTAGCGCTAGCCAGCAGTTGTGGATGATCGATGCTTATTCGCTGGTATTGGCGGGGTTGCTGGTGTCGATGGGTAGTCTGGGCGATCGAGTCGGTCATCGTAAGTTGTTGCTGGTCGGGTCCTTGGGTTTTGCGATTGTGTCGGTGCTAACCGCGTATTCCGATACCGCCGCGCAACTGATTGCCGGGCGAGCTTGTATGGGCGTTTTCGGTGCAATGCTGATGCCCTCGACATTGGCGTTGATACGTTCGGTGTTCGAGGACCGAGAAGAACGCAGGTTGGCAGTCGCGATCTGGGCAACGACATTGACAGTAGGTTCGGCACTCGGTCCTTTGGTGGGCGGTGTATTGCTGGAGTTCTTCAGTTGGGGGGCGATTTTCCTGTTGGCGGTGCCCGTGTTGGTGCCACTGCTGATATTGGGCCCAATGTTGTTGCCCGAATCCGAGCGAGATGCTTCAGGGCCGCTGGATCCGCTTAGCATCCTGCAATCGATGGTTGCCCTTGGTGCCATCGTTTATGGCATTAAACACAGCGCCAGTAATGGTATCGACTGGATGACGCTGACAGCGTTTGCAGTAGGCGCAGTTGCGGGCTGGATGTTTGTGCGTCGACAGTTACGTCTGCCAGTGCCGCTGATGGACCTGACTCTGTTCCGCAGTGGCACCTTTAGCGGCTCTGTCGCGATCAATTTGATGAGTCTCGCGTTTCTCGTCGGCTTCGTATTCTTTACCACTCAGTTCCTGCAGATCGTTCTTCAGATGTCGCCCTTGAGTGCCAGTCTCGCGTTGATTCCTGGTCAGGTCATGGCGATTGTAGTGGGGATGGCGGTCGTGCCTGTCGCACAGCGATTACAGGTGCATGTGCTGATACCGATTTTGATGGCGTTTGCTGGAGCGGCGTTTTTGCTGGTCGCCAGCATGGGCAGTAGCCTGACCGTTCTAGTGGTGGCTTTTGCCTTGCTGAACATTGGTGTGGGCGCGATCGCGACGGTGTCCAATGATGTGATTTTGTCAGCCGCACCACCGGCAAAGGCGGGCGCCGCGTCTGCCATTAGCGAAACGGCCTATGAAGTGGGTGTAGTTTTGGGGACGACAGTGCTCGGCGGAGTCGTCACCGCCTACTATCGTGGTGCATTGCAGCTTCCGGGGTTCCTGAGCGAAGTGCAGATGATGTTGGCGAGTGAGACGCTGTCTGGCGCCTATCATGTGGCGGCAGACTTGTCGGGTGATCAAGCAAGGGAATTGATGGCGCAGGCGGGAAGGGCATTCGAAGGTGGAATCGGTTTGGTTTCGTGGGTGACGTTCGGCTTGGCACTCATGGCGATTTTGATTGCTTGGCGCACTCTGCGGACATCGAAAACGCAATCTGCAGAGGAGCATTGATCGAAAACGAAGATTGGGCCGCGCATCGCACGGCCCGAGCATTTCAGCACAATGCTTGCTCAGCGGCCGTCCGCAGGTATGCTGTTGGCCTGCCGAGGAGATTGAAAATGGCCTACGATTTTGACCTTTATGTGATTGGTGCCGGTTCCGGCGGTGTGCGGGCTGCGCGGTTTGCCGCCGGGTTCGGTGCGAAAGTGGCCGTGGCCGAGAGCCGCTATCTGGGCGGGACCTGCGTGAACGTCGGCTGCGTGCCGAAAAAATTGCTGGTCTACGGTGCGCACTTCGCCGAAGACTTCGAGCAGGCTTCCGGTTTTGGCTGGAGCCTGGATGAGGCGCAGTTCGACTGGCCGACGTTGATCGCCAACAAGGACCGCGAGATCAATCGCCTCAATGGCATTTATCGCAATCTGCTGGTCAACAGCGGCGTGACCTTGCATGAAGGCCACGCGAAGATCGTCGACCCGCATCAGGTCGAGATCAATGGCGAGCGCTTTACCGCCAAAAACATCCTGATCGCCACCGGCGGCTGGCCGCAGATTCCGGAGATTCCGGGGCACGAGCATGCCATCAGTTCCAACCAGGCGTTCTTCCTCAAAGAGCTGCCCAAGCGCGTGTTGGTGGTGGGCGGTGGCTACATTGCGGTCGAGTTCGCCGGGATCTTCCACGGCTTGGGCGCCAAGACCACGCTGCTGTATCGCGGCGAATTGTTCCTGCGCGGCTTCGACGGTTCCGTGCGCAAGCATTTGCAGGAAGAGCTGACCAAGCGCGGCATGGACCTGCAATTCAATGCGGATATCGAGCGTATTGACAAGCAGGCCGATGGCAGCCTGAAGGTCACGCTCAAGGATGGTCGCCAGCTGGAAGCCGATTGCGTGTTCTACGCCACGGGTCGTCGTCCGATGCTGGACAATCTTGGGCTGGAAAACACCGGGGTCAAACTCGACGGGAAAGGCTTTGTCGAGGTCGATGAGCAGTATCAGACCGCCGAGCCGTCGATCCTGGCACTGGGCGATGTGATCGGCCGTGTTCAGCTGACACCGGTGGCCCTGGCTGAAGGCATGGCGGTGGCGCGACGCCTGTTCAAGCCGGAACAGTATCGTCCGGTGGATTACAAGATGATCCCGACGGCGGTGTTCAGCCTGCCGAACATCGGCACCGTGGGGTTGACCGAGGAGGAGGCTCGCGAAGCCGGCCACGAGGTGCAGATCTTCGAAAGCCGCTTCCGGCCGATGAAGCTGACCCTGACCGAGTGCCAGGAGCGCACGCTGATGAAACTGGTGGTGGACGCCAGGACCGACAAGGTCCTGGGTTGCCACATGGTCGGCCCGGAAGCCGGTGAAATCGTTCAGGGCCTGGCGATTGCCTTGAAGGCCGGCGCCACCAAGCGCGACTTCGACGAAACTATCGGGGTGCACCCGACGGCCGCCGAAGAGTTCGTCACCATGCGTACGCCGGTCGCCGGTTAAACGTCCTTCGCTGCGTCTGCCGCTGCCGCAAGGGTCGCGGCCAGACGCACGCGTTCTTCCAGATCCGCCCGGGTCTTGGCCAGATCCATTTCCAGTGACCTGTTGAGCTGCGACTGCTCGTCGACGTTCTGTTTGAGTGCCTGGCTTTCCAGCAGGGCGACCCGCAGGCGTTCCTGGAGGAGGGTGCGCTCGCCGTCGACGCGGGTGGCCTGTTCCAGCAACTGGTCCTGACGGGTATTGCTTTGCTTGAGCTGCTCTTGCAGCAGGCTCAGTTCTCGCAGGGTGCCGCGGTTTTCAGTTAGCAAGCGCTCATTGTCACGGTGCAATTGGGTGATTTCATCCTGGCGCACCAGCGCGCTTTGTTGTGCCTGGCGCAGTTCCATCTGTATCTGTTGCACCTGGCCTTCATGGCGACTCATTTCCTGTTCGCGCTGTTCCTTGACCGCATTGCGGTAGTGCTCCAGCGCGTCGCGAGTGTGCAGGTGCTTTTCTTCAAGGGAGCGGATCTGCTCGTCCTTGTCTTTCAAGCGCAATTCGAAATCGGCCAGTGCCTGGTTCAGCCCGGCGTTGCGGGTCTGCTCCGTTTGCAGCAGGGCGCGGGTTTCTTGCAGGGCCTCGGATTCCTGGGTCAGCGCCAGGCTTTGAAATTCGTATTGCTGGTGCAGTTCGCTGTTGGCCTCTTGCGCTTCGCTGAGCTGGTTATCCAGCGCTTTGCGTTGTTCTTCGTACTGCGCGCGCGCCTGGTCGATGGGTTCTTGCGCCTGCTCCTTGAGTCTCTGTGCGAGCCGCGCCACCAACGCCATCAGTTCGTCGTCGATCGGTTCCGACGGAGTTTCGACAGGTTCGACCCTGTCATCAAGCTCCTTGAGGTAGCGATGAATCGTGGTTTTCGAGCCGGTATTACCCATCTCGATGCGTACGGCATCGATGCTGGGGTTTTCGCCGCGGGCGAGGATCGCCAACCGAGCGGCTTGAACCACCGCTTTATTTACACCGCCGCGTGCCATGAGATCTCCCGGGTTTTGATGATGTGGTACGTACCACGTAAATACACATTGTACCATTCAATTCATAAAGTTAAATGTTGAATGTAACTGACACGGGATATACTGGTATTACCCCGCGTGATACACCCAGTACCGATTTTTGACCCGTTAAAGCAGTATGAATTCAAGAGTTGACCCCATGACTGAGCTGGATCGTTACCTGCAAGCCGCGACACGCGACAACACCCGTCGCAGCTATCGGGCAGCCATCGAACACTTCGAAGTGACGTGGGGCGGTTTTCTGCCGGCCACCGGCGATAGCGTGGCGCGCTACCTGGTGGCCCATGCCGGGGTGTTGTCGATCAATACGCTGAAGCTGCGCTTGTCGGCATTGGCCCAGTGGCACAACAGCCAGGGTTTTGCCGATCCCACCAAGGCGCCGGTGGTGCGCAAGGTGTTCAAGGGCATTCGCGCGCTGCACCCGGCCCAGGAAAAACAAGCCGAACCCTTGCAGCTTCAGCATCTGGAGCAGGTGGTCAGTTGTCTGGAGCTGGAAGTGCAAGTCGCCATGGCCGCAGGCGACCGAGCGGGTTTGCTGCGGGCCAGGCGCGACATGGCCTTGATCCTGCTGGGCTTCTGGCGCGGCTTTCGTAGCGATGAGTTGTGTCGGCTTCAGGTGGAACACGTGCAGGCCAGCGCCGGTTCCGGCATCAGTCTCTATCTGCCGCGCAGCAAGAGTGATCGCGACAACCTCGGCAAGACCTATCAGACGCCAGCCTTGCAACGCTTGTGTCCGGTGCAGGCTTATATCGACTGGATTACCGAGGCGGCACTGGTGCGGGGGCCGGTGTTCCGTGGCATCGACCGCTGGGGGCATCTGGGCGAGGAGGGATTGCACGCCAACAGTGTGATTCCGTTATTGCGTCAGGCGTTGGCCCGAGCAGGTATCGCTGGCGAGCTTTACACCAGTCACTCCTTGCGTCGCGGTTTTGCCACCTGGGCGCATCAGAGTGGCTGGGATTTGAAGTCGCTGATGAGCTATGTGGGCTGGAAAGACATGAAGTCAGCCATGCGTTACATCGAAACCAGTCCGTTCCTCGGCATGGCGCGCATCACGGAAAAGCCGGTGGAGTCCTAGATACCGGTTTCTTCTATTAATACCGCTGACTAATAGCGAAAGCCAATCAGCAGCATCAGGTTTGCCAATGAGTCAACCGTCCGTCGAGTGGGTAAAGTTCTCTCCATCAACTTCTTAACCCCTGACGGAGAGTCAACGATGCCTATCATCAACAGCCAAGTTAAACCGTTCAAAGCTGACGCATTCAAAAATGGCGACTTCGTAAAAGTCTCGGACGCTGACCTCAAAGGCAAGTGGTCTGTGGTGTTCTTCTACCCGGCCGACTTCACCTTCGTCTGCCCGACCGAGCTGGAAGACCTGGCCGACAACTACGACGCATTCCAGAAACTGGGCGTCGAGATCTACAGCGTTTCCACCGACACCCATTTCGCCCACGCTGCCTGGCACAACACTTCGCCAGCCATCGGCAAGATCCAGTACACCATGATCGGCGACCCGACCCACGCCATCTCCCGCAACTTCGACGTGCTGATCGAAGAAGCAGGCCTGGCTGACCGTGGCACCTTCGTGATCAACCCTGAAGGCCAGATCAAGATCGTTGAACTGAACGACGGCGGTGTAGGCCGTGACGCTTCCGAGCTGCTGCGCAAGATCAAGGCTGCCCAGTACGTCGCTGCTCACCCAGGTCAGGTTTGCCCAGCCAAGTGGAAAGAGGGCGAGGCCACTCTGGCGCCGTCCCTGGACCTGGTCGGCAAGATCTAAGTCTGTGACGCGCTTCATCAGGGCGCACTTGCGCACCTTCTAAGCAAGCTGCACCGCCCAATAAAAACGCCCGGGCGAGATTCGCTCGGGCGTTTTTTTGTCTCAAGAATTCAAGGAAATCGCCCGTATGTTGGACACCAATCTTAAAGCCCAGTTGAAATCGTACCTGGAACGGGTCACCCAGCCGATCGAGATCGTTGCTTCCCTCGACGACGGTGCGAAATCCCGGGAAATGCTCGAACTGTTGAAAGACGTTGCCAGTCTTTCTACCCAGATTACCTTGCTCGACAACGGCGATGATGCACGCAAGCCGTCGTTCTCGATCAATCGCCCCGGGGCCGATATCAGCCTGCGTTTCGCCGGCATCCCGATGGGCCACGAATTCACGTCCCTGGTGCTGGCCTTGCTGCAGGTCGGCGGTCACCCGTCCAAAGCCAGTGCCGAAGTGATCGAACAGATACGCTCGCTCAAGGGTGAGTTCAACTTCGAGACTTACTTCTCGCTGTCCTGCCAGAACTGCCCGGACGTGGTCCAGGCGCTGAACCTGATGGCGGTACTGAACCCGAACATTCGCCACGTCGCCATCGATGGCGCGCTGTTCCAGGCTGAAGTCGATGAGCGCCAGATCATGGCGGTCCCCAGCATCTACCTCAACGGTGTGAACTTCGGCCAGGGCCGCATGGGCCTGGAAGAAATCCTCGCCAGGATCGACACCCGCGGCGCCGAGCGTCAGGCCGAGAAGATCAGCGCCAAGGAAACCTTTGACGTGCTGGTGGTCGGCGGTGGTCCGGCCGGTGCTTCGGCGGCCATCTACGCGGCCCGCAAAGGCATCCGTACCGGCGTTGCGGCCGAGCGTTTTGGTGGGCAGGTGCTGGACACCATGGCCATCGAAAACTTCATCTCGGTGCAGGAAACCGAAGGGCCGAAACTGGCCGTGGCCCTGGAAGAGCACGTCAAGCAGTACGACGTGGATATCATGAATCTGCAACGCGCAGACAAATTGATCGCTGGCAGAGACGGTCAGGTGCACGAAGTCCACTTCGCCAGCGGCGCGAAGCTCAAGGCCAGGGCCGTGATCCTCGCAACCGGCGCGCGGTGGCGTGAAATGAACGTGCCGGGTGAGCAGCAGTACCGCAACAAGGGCGTGGCGTACTGCCCGCACTGTGACGGCCCGCTGTTCAAGGGCAAGCGCGTGGCGGTGATTGGCGGCGGCAACTCCGGCGTCGAAGCGGCCATCGACCTGGCCGGTATCGTGTCCCATGTCACGCTGCTGGAGTTCGACGTGCAGTTGCGAGCCGATGCGGTATTGCAGCGCAAGTTGCACAGCCTGCCGAACGTCACCGTGATCACCAGTGCGCAAACCACTGAAGTCACCGGCGATGGCCAGAAGGTCAACGGCCTGCGCTACAGGGATCGTCAGAGTGACGAATTGCGCAGTGTGGAACTGGAAGGGATCTTTGTGCAGATCGGTTTGTTGCCTAATACCGATTGGCTCAAG
This sequence comes from Pseudomonas sp. IT-P74, assembly GCF_949768175.1. NCBI lineage: Bacteria > Pseudomonadati > Pseudomonadota > Gammaproteobacteria > Pseudomonadales > Pseudomonadaceae > Pseudomonas > Pseudomonas sp. IT-P74. Next base: position 54,260 of record NZ_CATKQD010000001.1, read on the forward strand.
GGCACCATCGAGTTGTCGCCCCGTGGCGAGATCATCGTCGACGCTCGCGGTGAAACGTCGGTGCCGGGGGTGTTCGCCGCCGGCGACGTGACCACGGTGCCGTACAAGCAGATCGTGATCGCGGTGGGCGAGGGCGCCAAGGCTTCACTGAGTGCCTTCGATCACTTGATCCGCACTTCTGCACCGGCATAAACCCCGGCACTGAAAACACAAAACCCCATGAGCGATCATGGGGTTTTTTTGTGCCCGCCATGCGCGGTGTGCCTCTGTAGGAGCGAGCCTGCTCGCGAAAGCGGAACTGTCAGTCACATCAATTTTGTATGGACTGGCGCTATCGCGAGCAGGCTCGCTCCTACAGTGGGTTTGTGGCGGATTTTAGAGTGGTGCGGGCTGAATGATCTCGACCCAGTAGGCGTCCGGGTCCTTGATGAACGCCAGGCTCTTCATGCGGCCATCGCTCAGGCGTTTCTGGAAATTGCAGCCCAGTACTTCAAAGCGCTCGCAGGCGGCGACGATGTCCGGTACCGAAATGCAGATGTGGCCGAAACCGCGTGGGTCGGTGTTGCCATTGTGGTAGGCGAAATCCGCATCGTTCTCTGTGCCGTGGTTGTGAGTCAGTTCCAGAATGCCGGGGATCGATTTCATCCACTCGGTGCGTGCGGCGGCGTCCGCCGGGATCTGGTTCTTGTCCACCAGTGCCAGGAAATAAAGGCTGAATTCGGCTTCCGGGAAATCGCGTTTTTCCACCAGGGTAAAACCCAGGATGCGTGTGTAGAAGTCCAGAGACCTGGTGATGTCCTTGACCCGCAGCATGGTGTGGTTGAAGACAAAATTCTGTGTAGCGGCGTCCGGTTGGGCGGTGACGCCGGGGAATGTGTTCAATTCGTGCAGGCTCATGGGCCCTCCGGGAAATATGTGGGCTAACGAATGGTGACAATGATACGCAAGGGTTCGGACATCACCAAACCCAAACAGTCGGCTATTGCCTGACAGCCGGCCTGGGCCCAGACTTTACGGCTTGATCCTTGAGTGCCCGTTGCGATGATTCGACTCCCTAACCTGCTGTTCATCCTGCTAAGCGTGTTTTCGCTGGCTGGCGTTGCTCGTGCAGATGCGCCAGTAGTCACTTGGCCGGAAGGCTGGCAGGTCGAAGAAGTGCCTGAGTCGGCGTCGGGGGTCAGTCGCCAGCGGGCGGTGAAAAATGATCAGAATGGATCGCCGCTCATGGTGATGGAACTGACCATGAGTCCGGTGCAAAGCGATCACCGGGTAAACCTCGAAGGCGTATTGCTGGAGATGCGCAAGTCGGTTCAAAAAGACTTCTTTCAGGGCGGGTATCAAAGTGTCTGCACGCGCATTCATTCGACGACCTTGAGTCGATTGGCCGCGCTGGAAACAACCTGCACCATCACGCAAAACGGCAGGCATGTGCTTTCTCAAACATTGGTGGCCGCAGTGGATGCCGATAAGGCCTATGTTCTTTCCTACGCAGGGCAGGCTGAGGCTTATAAGGCGAGCCAGGGGGAAATAGACGCTGCCCGTAACAGCTTGAAACTTTAGTGCGCGACAGTGCTTTTTCGATGCATGAAGAAAATTTTAGATATCCAAATGGATTAAGCACAAAGTTGCTGGCAGTTCGATAATTGTGCGGTGTCCGCCTTCAGGTTTTAGATGGCCCATGAAAAAGCCCTGCATGAGCAGGGCTTTTTTGTCGTCGCAAGAGTTAGCCGCGCAACCAGGAATCAACGGTGGCTGCACCGTATTGTTCTTTCCAGGCTTTCAGGCCGCGGTGGTTGCCGCCCTTGGTTTCAATCAGCTCGCCGGTGTGCGGGTTCTGATAAACCTTGACCACACGGGCGCGGCGGGTTTTAGGGGCTGCTGCCTGCAACAGGCCGGATTTTGCCGGGTTAGGGTCGAGAATGGCGATGATGTCGCGCAGGCTCTTGCCATAGGTTTTCATCAAGCCCTGGAGCTTTTCTTCGAATTCGATTTCTTTCTTGAGCCCGGCATCGTTCTTCAGGGATTCCAACTGCTTGAGCTGTTCTTGAAGGGCCTTTTCGGCTGCACGAAATTCAGCGAGTCTGGACAATATCTTTACTCCAATAGTGTGTTTGGCTGAGACCAACCGCAAACAAAGCTATAAGCCAAGAGCCTTGAAGCGACTCGGTGATAGTGGCTCACCTGCCCATTTAGCGCAGGCATGAAAAATTGTAGTAGTTAATTGTCCAAGAGTAAATCCTGTCTTTTTCTTCATGTAACGTCAGTAGTGTTTTGATTCAAATTGGTGCGGGTAATCGTTTGTTTTGGCGATTGAATTTGCGATTTAATGGTTGCTTAATGCACTAATGAACTCCGCCCCGGGCATGGGTTTGCCGTAAAGGTAACCTTGCAGGAAGTTGACCTGACGAACGCTCAGGTAATCACTCTGCTCGCGGGTTTCGACACCTTCGGCCACCAGGGCAAGATCGAGTTTGGCCGCCAGTTCGATGATGCTGTCCAAGAGGTGGCTCGAGAGCGTGTCGACGCCGATCATGGCGACAAAGCTCTGGTCGATTTTCAGAAAATCGACATTGAACTGTCGCAGGTAGCCAAGGCTTGAGTGGCCCGTGCCGAAGTCGTCGATGGCGATTTTCACGCCCAGTTCGCGAAGTTGCTCGAACAGTTGCAGGGTAATGGCCGTGGGCTCGATCAGTTCACGTTCGGTCAGTTCCAGTACCAGATGGATCGAGCCCGGTTCGAACGCATCGAGAAACTCGCGGCAATCCTTGACCAGTTCCAGGTCCTGGCAATGGCTGGCGGTGATGTTGATGCCAATGTGAAACGGCTTGTTGAAGCTGGCCGAATGCGGTGCGAGCAGGGCGGTGGTTTGTCGCATCAGCGAGCGGGTCATCGGTACGATCAGCCCGGAGTGCTCGGCAAACGGAATGAACAGATCCGGACGCACCAGGCCTTCCTTCGGATGTTGCCAGCGCATCAGCACTTCAGCGCCGGACCAGCTTTTGCTGTCGCCCTGGACCACGGGCTGGAAATACGGAATGAACTCTGAAGCTTCCAGTGCCCGCTGCATTTCATAGGTGGGTGACGATGAGCGCTTTTGCAGGAAGTGACCAATTGCCCCGGCAATCACGCCGAAGAAAATCAGCAGGCTGAACAGCGGCGGATATTCGCTGCTCATGTATCGCCAGGTTTCGCCTTTGGGGAAACCGGCTTCCACGGCAAACGCATAGTGCCCGGAGGTCAAACGACTTTGCGCAACGGGCAACTCAGGCGCAGCGCCTCTGTGAACCTTGCCGTCGGCGGATATCCAGTCCGGGCCAACTTGCAGCAACAGCAAGGTCTTGCGGCCGATCAGGCGCAGGACATTGCTCAAGTGATAACCGTCGAGCGTTGTCAGCGCGCCTTTTTTGCCTTCGCTCAGGCGGTACACCAGCAAGGCGGTGTTGGGCGTTACCGGATTGCCGTTCATGAGCCATAAGGCGCCTTGGGTGTAGTCACCGGGGTTGACCGTCTCCTGGTAGTCGCCGAACAGAGAGCTGCAATAGAGGTTGTTGTCCCACACCAGATTGGTTGAGCGCACGAAGGGGCGGCGGGTGACCTGCTCGCGCAGCGCCAGTTTGACATCAGCGCAACCTTGGCCGGCCAGCGGCAGCAATTCACGCGCGGCCTGGGCGGTGTTGTCGAGCATCAGGTCGAACTGGCGAATCGCTTCTTCGGCGGTTTGTTCGGTGTCTTGTTTGAGCGCACGCCCTGCTTGCATGTAAAGAATGGCGGCCCCCAGCAGCATCGGGAGCAATCCACTGATCAGGGTGACCGCCATTCTTTTTCTGCGACTGCGGGTTTTGGCTTTCAGCGGCATTCGCGAGTCCTGTCACGAAGAAGTAAGGCTCTCAATTGATGGCGGGGCAAAAACGCCTCCCGTGAAGAGTTCGGGTATGGTCCATGATAGTTGGCCGTTGGCGGTTATGCCGCTCAATGCAAATCCAGGCTTTCGGCCAGCTTGATAAAGGCCAGCGTCGCGGGTGATGCCTGGCGTCGATCGAGCACCGCCAGGCCGACCTCGCGCAACACCACCGGTGACAGCGGTTTTTTCACCCAGCGGCGGTCAACCTGATCGGGCAATGAACCCTCGGCAACCACCGTCACTGCATCGCCACGAGCGACGACATCCAGGGTGCTGATCAACTGCGAGCAGCGATAACGGATGTTGGGCGTCAGTCGGGCCGCCGTGAACAGGCGTGAAACCAGCTCCGAAGAACCGGCTTCGGTCAGCACGAACGGGGAATCGCACAGGTCCTTCAGGCTCAGGCTGTCGTGATCCGCCAGCGGATGGCCTTGGGGCAGCAGCGCGACCATCTGGTCCTGGATCAACGAGACCGTGTCGAAACGCTCCTCGGGCAGCACCACAAAGCCGATGTCGATCCGACGTTCCTCCAGCCACTGGAGCACCTGGCGGTCGGGGCCTTCGTCGATATGCACCTCGATGCCGGGATGGGCCGCGCGGTACTGCTGCAGAATCAACGGCAGCAATTTGATCGATGAAGTCGGCCCGAAGGAGCCGATGCGCAGCGTGCCGCGTTTCATGCCCCGCGCATCGGCCGCTTCCTGGCGCAGGGTGTTGGCCAGGCCGAGCATCGCCCGGGCGCGCAGCAGCAACTGCTGGCCAATGTCGCTCAATTCGACCCGGGATTGATGGCGGCGCAACAACTCGACACCCAGCTCCAGCTCCAGGGACTTCAACGCATGGGACACCGCCGATTGGGAAATACCCAGGCGATTGGCTGCTGCCGTGAAGCCTTGGAGTTCGGCGACCAGGGAGAAAATCTCCAGTTGAGTGAGGGTCATGAGTGATTGCTCATTTTACGATGACTGGGGATTAGTCGAATGATACGGCATCTCTCTGACATCCGGACCTGGAATCCATGACCATCTGCGAGCAAGGCCTGTCAAAATCCTCGGATCTGCCGGTGTACCTGAAACTGGCGGCAGTCACCATGGTATGGGGTGGCACTTTCGTCGCCGGGCGCTATCTGGCTGGCGGCCTCAGTCCGTTACTGGCGGCCAGCCTGCGGTTTCTGCTGGCCAGCGTGGCGTTGCTGCTGTTTGTGCACATGGCGCGGACACCGCTGGTCCGGCCCAGCCCCCGGCGATGGCTGCAATTGTCATTGCTTGGCTTTTTCGGGATCTTTTTCTACAACCTGTGCTTCTTTTACGGCCTGCATTACATCAACGCTTCACGGGCGTCCTTGATCGTGGCGCTGAACCCGGCGGTGATCGGCCTGGCTTCCTGGCTGCTGTTCAAGGAGCGTTTGAACCGGGCCAAGGTCGTCGGCATTGCGGTCTGCATGGCGGGCGCGAGCATGGTGATCTTTAGTCGTGACCCGAAACTACTGGCCGGCGGTGCCGACACCTGGCTTGGGGACTTGTTGATTTTTGGCTGTGTCCTCGGCTGGGGTGTCTACTCGCTGTTCTCCAAAGAGCTGAACCACACCCTGGGACCGGTGCAAACGGTGACCTGGTCGATCTTGCTGGGCACCGTCATGCTCTGGATCACCTGCATCGTGCGCGGTGAGGTGAGTGTTGCTGCGATCGCTCAACTCGGCGTGCAGCAATGGTTGAGTCTTTTGTACCTCGGCGTGCTGGGATCGGCGCTGGCATACATTGGCTACTACGATGGCATTCGCAAGATCGGCGCAACCCGTTCCGGGGTGTTCATTGCCTTGAATCCGTTGACGGCGGTGATCCTTGGCGCGCTGCTGCTGGATGAGCCGCTGACGTTGGCCATGTGCCTGGGTGGCGGGCTGATCCTGGCGGGGATTTTCCTCTGCAACAAACCCCTTGCGCGGGCATGGAAAAAGGGGATTTGATACAGAAGGCGGACAAACTGATTTACGCTGTGTAGAATCGGTTTACGCATACAATAATAATCGTCTTCTGGCAGCAGAAGCCTCGCCCGCAAGAGCCTTGGGTCGATAATGAAGATATTCGGGTTTCAACTGATCTACGGTGACTTTCTCGCCCGCAGTGTGCGGGGCATCTCCTGTGCGCCACCCACCGGTCTCAGCATTGCTTACAACTAACCTTTGTTAATTGATAAAAAATGATGAGGCGCCGACCATGGCAGATTTATACGAAAACCCAATGGGCCTGATGGGCTTTGAATTCATCGAACTCGCATCGCCGACCCCGAACACCCTGGAGCCGATCTTCGAGATCATGGGCTTCACCAAGGTGGCGACCCACCGTTCCAAGGACGTGCACCTGTATCGCCAGGGCGCGATCAACCTGATCCTCAACAACGAACCCCACAGCGTGGCCTCATACTTCGCGGCCGAGCACGGTCCGTCGGTGTGCGGCATGGCGTTTCGCGTCAAGGATTCGCAAAAAGCCTACAAGCGTGCCCTGGAGCTCGGCGCCCAGCCGATCCACATCGAAACCGGCCCGATGGAACTGAACCTGCCGGCCATCAAAGGCATCGGTGGTGCGCCGCTGTACCTGATCGACCGTTTCGGCGAAGGCAGTTCGATCTATGACATCGACTTCGTGTTCATCGAAGGTGTCGACCGCCATCCGGTCGGTGCCGGCCTGAAGATCATCGATCACCTGACCCACAACGTGTATCGCGGTCGCATGGCCTACTGGGCCAACTTCTACGAGAAACTGTTCAACTTCCGCGAAATCCGCTACTTCGACATCAAGGGCGAATACACCGGCCTGACTTCCAAGGCCATGACCGCACCCGATGGCATGATCCGCATCCCGCTGAACGAAGAGTCGTCCAAGGGCGCCGGGCAGATCGAAGAGTTCCTGATGCAGTTCAACGGCGAGGGCATCCAGCACGTTGCGTTCCTGTCCGATGACCTGATCAAGACCTGGGACCACCTGAAAAGCATTGGCATGCGCTTCATGACCGCGCCGCCGGAAACCTACTACGAAATGCTCGAAGGCCGTTTGCCGAACCACGGCGAGCCGGTGGACCAACTGCAGGCGCGGGGCATTTTGCTGGACGGTTCGTCCGAGTCGGGCGACAAGCGTCTGCTGCTGCAGATCTTCTCGGAAACCCTGATGGGGCCGGTGTTCTTCGAGTTCATCCAGCGCAAGGGCGACGACGGTTTCGGCGAAGGCAACTTCAAGGCACTGTTCGAATCCATCGAGCGTGACCAGGTTCGTCGTGGTGTTCTCTCTACCGACTAAATCCTTGCAGATGTAGTAACCGTAGGAGCGAGCCTGCTCGCGATAGCTATCTGTCAGCCAATATCTATGTTGAGTCTGAAGACGCCATCGCGAGCAGGCTCGCTCCTACAATTGTTTTGCGTGTACTTAAGACCTGCGCTGGCGCACCAGATGCTTGAACCCTTCGAACACCAGCACCAGCACCGCCATCCAGATCGGGATGTAGGTCAGCCATTCGCCGGCCTTGATGCTTTCTCCCAGTAGCAACGCCACGCCCAGCAGCAACACCGGTTCGACATAGCTCAACAAGCCGAACAGGCTGAACGGCAGCAGGCGACTGGCAATGATGTAGATCACCAGTGCCGATGCGCTGATCACGCCGAGCATCGGGATCAACAGCGACAACCATGGATGCTGATCAAACACACCAAAACCTTGCGCGCCGCTCTGGACGAACCAGAAGGCCACCGGCAGGGTCAACGCCATGTCCAGCCATAACCCGCCGAGGTTGTCCGCCGCCAGCCGTTTGCGCAGGATGAAGTAGGTTGGATAGCCAATGCAGACCAGCAAGGTCGCCCAGGAAAAACCACCGACCTGATACACCTCGTTGACCACCCCCAGGCAGGCGAACACCACGGCGACTTTTTGTAGGTACGACAGGCGTTCACCGTAGGCCAGGCGGCCGGTCAGGACCATGGTCAGCGGCAGCAGGAAATAGCCCAGTGATACGTCGAGGCTGTAGCCGTTCAACGGCGCCCACATGAACAGCCATAACTGCACGCCGAGCAGGGCAGAGGAGGCGATCAGCGCGCCCATCAGTTTCGGATTGGACTTGGCGCGCCAAACGATCTCCAGCACGCGCTTCCATTCCCCGGACACCACCATGAACACGGTCATGCACGGGACGGTCAGCAGCATGCGCCAGCCGAAGATTTCCACACCGCTCAAGGGGGTGAGCAGCGACGTGTAGTAATACATGACGGCAAACAGCACCGAGGCTGAAACCGATAGAGCGATACCTTTAGACAAGCTGTCCTCGCGAGGTTGAAGGTGAAACGGGGGCGGAGGATACGTGGTTTTCGAGCCGAATATTGACCCATCGATCAACACGGACCAATTGTAGGAGTGAGCCTGCTCGCGATAGCGATCTGTCATCCAACATCTCTGTTGAATGTAGTACCGCTATCGCGAGCAGGCTCACTCCTACAATGGGTTTTGTGTTGTGTCAGGTACTGTGCGGTTTACGCCCTGACACAAAATGGCTCACATCATTGAACCCCGGTGTCGACGCATGCCCCGGTGTCACCAGCGAATCGATGAACGCCTCGTCCTCGGCCGTGATCTTCACCGCCTGCGCCTTAGTGTAGGCGTCCCATTGCGCTTCGGTACGCGGCCCGACAATGGCCGAGGTCACGGCGCTGTTGTTTAGCACCCAGGCAATCGCGAACTCGACGATGCCCACACCGCGCTCCTGGGTGTACTGCTGGATCTGCTGAGCGATGCGCAGGGATTCGACACGCCATTCGGTTTCCAGGATGCGTTTGTCCTGGCGTCCGGCACGGCTGTCGGCATCAGGTTTCACATCCGGCGCGTATTTGCCACTGAGCACCCCGCGCGCCAGCGGGCTGTAGGGCACCACGCCAAGACCGTAGTTTTGCGCGGCCGTGATCTGCTCCGTTTCAGCCTGGCGGTTGACGATGTTGTACAGCGGCTGGCTGATCACCGGCCGGTCAACGCCAAGCTTGTCGGCCACGCGAATGACTTCGGCGATGCGCCAGCCACGGTAATTGGACAGGCCCCAGTAACGGATTTTCCCTTGGCGGATCAAGTCGCCGATGGCCGAGACCGTGACCTCCAGCGGCGTGTTGTGGTCTTCGCGGTGCAGGTAATAGATGTCGAGGTAGTCGGTGCCCAGGCGCGTCAGGCTGGCATCGATGCCGTTGAACAGATGCTTGCGGCTCAGGCCGCTGCGGTTGGGGACGCCGTCCAGGGGACCGAAGCCGACCTTGGTCGCCAGCACCCATTCATGGCGGCGGCTGGCGATGGCCTCGCCGACGATTTCTTCGGAGCGGCCGTTGGTGTAGACGTCGGCGGTGTCGATGAAGTTGATGCCCTGGTCCCAGGCCTTGTCGATGATTCGCAGGGAATCTTCGGTGCTGGTCTGTTCGCCGAACATCATGGTACCCAGGGTCAGGGTGGACACCTGCAGACCCGATTGACCCAGCGTGCGGTAGCTCATGAGCAAATCCTTTTACCAGTGGGAAAGGTCCAATCAGATACCAGAACCATTGCCGGGAGCAAACGCAAATCTCAAGCACACTCGAATCAAACTGTAGGAGCGAGCCTGCTCGCGAAGAACTGCAGGACACCACGTTTATCCAGGATAAACGCGTTGTCGTTGACGTCCATCGCGAGCAGGCTCGCTCCTACAGTGGTCAGGTGGTGCTTAGGCGCGCAGGGTACGGGTCATGCGCAACGCCAGCAAACTGCCGCAGACGATCACACCCGCCAGCAGGTACAGCGCCGCATCGGTCGAACCAGTGCTGTCCTTGACCCAACCCACCAGGTACGGGCTGAGGAAGCCGGCCATCTGTCCCATGGAGTTGATCAGCGCCAGGCCGCCAGCCGCGGCACCCGCGCTGAGCAGGGCGGTCGGCACTGGCCAGAACATCGGCAGGCCGGTGAGGGCGCCCATGGTGGCGATGGTCAGGCCGAGAATGGCGATGGCCGGGTTGGCGGCGAAGTTCACCGCGATCAGCAGCCCCAATGCCCCCATCAGCATCGGCACTACCAAATGCCAGCGACGTTCCTGGCGCAGGTCCGCCGAGCGACCCACGACCAGCATGAACACCGCGGCCAGCAGATACGGAATCGCACTGAGCCAGCCGATCACCAGGTTATCGCTGAAGCCCAGGTTCTTGATGATCGACGGCAGCCAGAAGTTGATCGCGTACACGCCACTCTGGATGCAGAAATAGATCAGGCCGAAGGCCCAGATCGCCGGGTTCTTGAACACCGCCAGTAGCGAATCGGTGGTGGTTTTCGGCTTGTTGGCCAGGTCTTCAGCGTGGTCGGCTTCCAGCACCGAGCGCTCGAACGGGGTCAGCCACTGGGCGTTGGCATAGCTGTCGCTGAGCAGGAAATAAGCCAGCGCACCGAGGATGACGGTGGGAATGCCTTGCAGCAGGAACATCCACTGCCAGCCAGCGAGGCCGCCTTGACCTGCGGCGAAGTGGTTGAGAATCCAGCCGGAGAACGGGCTGCCGAGCAGGCCGGAGACCGGGATCGCCGACATGAACAAGGCCATGATGCGGCCACGGCGGAAGGTCGGGAACCACTGCGAGAGGTACAACACCACACCCGGGAAGAACCCGGCTTCGGCCGCGCCGGTGAACAGGCGCAGGGTATAGAACTCGGTCGGCGTGGTGACGAACAGCAGACAGGTCGACAGGGTGCCCCAAGTGATCATCATCAGTGCGATCCAGCGCCGTGGGCCGAACCTGGTCAGGGCCAGGTTGCTTGGCACGCCGCACAGTACGTAGCCGATAAAGAAAATGCCGGCGCCGAGGCCGTATACGGTTTCGCTGAACTTCAGCGCGTCGAGCATCTGCAGTTTGGCAAATCCAACGTTTACCCGGTCGAGGTAGTTGAACAGGTAGCAGATGAAAATGAAGGGGATCAAGCGCAGGGTAATGCGCTTGTAGACGGCGTTTTTGTCGTCAGCGATGGCGTCGGACGCTACGGCGCTCTGTGTCATGGCGGCTCTCTCTTTATTATGATTTTTTGCGATGCAAAGGGTAACGTTGATCGCCCAGAGAGTCTCGACCACCCTCCGGGTGGCTGTCTTTGTGCCTGAGCACAGGGTTTGCAACCAAGGCCTGTGCGGGTGAACAACCCGCTCCATCACCGTCTTCAAGGATCACTTGCATGTTCGAACTCGATCACGACCTGGCCCAGGACATCGTCGACCGGGCGATGGCCATCCTGCCGTACAACGTCAACGTCATGGACAGCCAGGGCTTGATCCTGGGCAGCGGCGAGCCGGAGCGGGTCAACACCCGGCATGAAGGCGCGCAACTGGTCCTGGCCAATGGCCGGGTGGTGGAGATCGATGCGCAGACGGCGATTCATCTCAAGGGCGTGCAGCCGGGCATCAACTTGCCGTTGATGCTCGACCAGCGCCTGATCGGCGTATTGGGCATCACCGGCGAACCCGAGCAACTGCGCACTTACGCCGAACTGGTACGCATGACCGCCGAAATGCTGGTGGGCCAGCGAAACCAGCAGGCCGAACAACAATGGCGGCGCCAGCGCTGCGATGATCTGCTGGCATTGTTGCTCAGCGAAGCCGGGGATGCTCCGCGACTGGTCGATGAAGCGCAGCAGTTGGGCCTCAAGCCCCAGATGACCCGGGTACCGTACCTGTTCGAACTGGGCCTGGAGCATGCGCCAGGGCAAACCGTCGAGGCGCTCAGCGCCTGGTTGACCACCCGCCACCCGGACAGTTGGTGCGTGAGCTCGGCCAAGACCTCGTTGCTCTGGTGCCGGCCGGCGAGCCAGTCGGTGGAGAACGAGCGCTTGCTGGACAAGCTCGACGGCCTGGGCTGGAACATCCTGCGCATTGCCGTGGGCGGGCAGGCCGATGGACTTTCCGGCTTGCGGCGCTGCTATCGCCGGGTCGGTGACTTGCTGGCCTACGGGCGCGAAGTGTTGCCGCGCTCCCGATTGCTGACGCTCAACCGCTATCGGTTGCCGGTGATGCTCTGGCGCCACCGCAACGACGACGCCCTCGATGAATTGCTCAATCCGCTGCGCAAGGTCATTGCCAAGGACAGCAACGGCCAGTTGCTGGCAACCCTGCGCAGCTGGTGCGAACACGACGGCCAGAGCCAGGCCTGCGCCGATGCACTGGGCATCCATCGCAACAGCCTGCGCTATCGCATGGAGCGGATTGCCGAGTTGAGTGGGGTTGATCCGTTGCGACTGGACGGCATGCTGGCGTTGTACCTGGGTGTGCAACTGCTGCCCGAGTCAGACTCAATTTCGTGAGCGACAAAATCCCCCTGTGGGAGCCTGCTCGCGATGGCGGCGCATCAGTCAGCATGAATGTCGCTGACACACCGCCATCGCGAGCAGGCTCGCTCCCACAGTTGTGGAAATGAACAATAATCCTCAACACCGCTTGTGCAGTGGCCCGGCGTTATTGTTCATGGCGGCTGGCAGCATGTGGGCATTGGAACTGGAGAATTCCCATGAAAATCGTGATCGCCCCCGACTCGTTCAAGGACAGCCTCAGCGCCCAAGGCGTGGCCGATGCCATTGCATTGGGATTGGCGCAGGTCTGGCCCGATGCCCAACTGATCAAATGCCCGATGGCCGACGGCGGGGAAGGGACTGTCGAGTCGATTCTTGCGGCGTGCGATGGCGAGCTGCGCCGCAATGAGGTGCGTGGGCCTCTGGGGGCTACGGTGAGTGCCGCTTGGGGCTGGTTGCCCGATAGCCACACCGCGATCATCGAAATGGCAGAGGCCAGCGGTTTGCAATTGGTCCCGGTGGCGCAACGGGATGCGTGCATCAGCAGCACCTTCGGTACCGGGCAACTGATCCGCGCCGCGCTGGATGCCGGTGCGCAACGGGTGATCCTGGCGATTGGCGGCAGTGCGACCAATGACGGCGGCGCCGGTGCCATGCAGGCCTTGGGCGTGAAATTGCTCGACGCCCAGGGGCAGACGCTGTCACCGGGAGGCCTCGCTCTGGCGCAATTGGCCCGCGTCGACCTGAGCGATATCGATCCGCGTCTGGCCCGGGTCCGCTTCGACATCGCCGCCGACGTCAACAACCCGCTGTGCGGCCCCCACGGTGCCTCGGCGATCTTCGGCCCGCAAAAAGGCGCCTCGCCCGCGCAGATCGAGCCACTGGACCGCGCCCTCGGACACTTTGCCGACCATTGCGCGAGCACCTTGAACAACGACGTGCGCGACGAACCGGGAAGCGGCGCGGCGGGTGGCCTGGGGTTTGCCGCCAAAGCGTTCCTGGGGGCGCAGTTCAAGGCCGGGGTCGAGGTGGTTGCCGAGCTCGTGGGCTTGGCGGACGCCGTTGCAGGGGCCGATCTGGTGATCACCGGGGAAGGGCGTTTCGATGCACAAACCCTGCGCGGCAAGACGCCGTTTGGTGTGGCGCGTGTCGCCAGCCAGCAAGGCGTGCCGGTCATCGTCATCGCCGGCACTCTGGGCGACGGCTATCAGGCGCTCTATGAGCATGGCATCGACGCCGCGTTCGCCCTGGCGAGCGGACCGATGACCCTGGAACAGGCCTGCGCCGAAGCCCCGCGCTTGCTGCGTGAGCGGGCGACCGATATCGCTCGCGTCTGGCGGATGGCCGTTCGCAAGCACTGACTTATCCATGTTTTGAACGCCATGGTGGCGCGTTTCGTGATTTGAGATAGGGTTGTGGCTGGGAGTACCCGCGCGACAGGAGAAAGACATGCGCTACTCAGCCTTGACCCAACGAATCGCCGGTGACGGAGCGGCGGCCTGGCAGATTCACGATCGAGCGCTGCAATTGCGCGAACAGGGCGTCGACGTCCTGCTGTTGTCAATTGGCGACCCGGACTTTGATACGCCGCAACCCATCGTCCAGGCCGCCATTGCCAGCCTGCTGGCCGGTGATACGCACTATCCTGAAGTGCGCGGCAGTCGAGGACTGCGCGACAGCATCGCCCGTCGGCACCGGCAACGCAGTGGTCAGGTGGTGGACGCCGAACATGTGATCGTCTTTCCGGGCGCGCAGTGCGCGGTGTATTCGGTGGCGCAATGCCTGCTCGATCCGGGCGATGAAGTGATTGTCGCCGAGCCGATGTACGTGACCTATGAGGGCGTGATCGGCGCTTGTGCGGCCACAGTGGTCCCGGTGCCAGTGCACCCGCAGAACGGGTTTCGCGTCGCCCCGGCGGATGTCGCGGCTCGGATCACGCCAAAGACTCGCGCCATCCTGCTCAACAGTCCGAACAATCCATCCGGCGCCAGCTTGTCACTGGCGATCTGGCAGGAGCTGGTAGCGCTGTGCATTCGTCACGATTTGTGGCTGATCAGCGATGAGGTCTACAGCGATCTGCTGTACGAGGGCGAGCACATCAGCCCCGCGAGCCTACCGGGCATGGCCGAGCGGACGGCGACGATCAACAGCCTGTCCAAGTCCCACGCCATGAGCGGTTGGCGGGTGGGCTGGGTGGTCGGGCCCAAACCCATGGCCGAGCATCTGGTGAACCTGTCGTTGAGCATGCTGTTCGGCATTCCGGATTTCGTGCAGAACGCCGCGCAACTGGCATTGGATGAAGACCTGCCCGAAGTGGCGATGATGCGCGAGGAGTATCGCCAGCGCCGTGACCTGGTGTGTGCAAGTCTGGGCCAATGCCCGGGCCTCAGGCCGATTCGCCCGGATGGCGGGATGTTCGTGATGGTCGATGTGCGCCAGACCGGTTTGTCGGCCCAGCGCTTTGCCGAGATGCTACTGGAAGGCTATGGCGTGTCGGTGCTGGCCGGAGAAGCTTTCGGGCCGAGTGCGGCGGGGCATATCCGCATCGGGTTGGTGGTGGACCAGCGCAAACTGGCCGATGCCTGTCGGCGCATTGCATTATGCGCGGCGGATTTGCTGGTCGCGCGCCGCGCCTGATCCATCAAGCCTTCCACGCTTTTGCGTTCACCAGATTGGCCGGCCGTTCACCCGCCAGCGCCGCCAACAGGTTGTCCACCGCGCATTTGGCCATGGCCTCCCGTGTTTCATGGGTGGCCGAGCCGATGTGTGGTGTCGCTACCACGTTGTTCAACTGCAACAAAGGCGAGTCCTGATCCAACGGTTCGCGTTCGAATACATCCAGCCCCGCCGCGCGAATCTGGCCTGCGCGCAAGGCTTCGATCAGCGCGGCTTCGTCCACGACCTTGCCTCGTGAAATATTGATGAAGATGGTCTCGGGACGCATCAGGGCGAACTGTTCTGCGCCGATCAGCCCTTCGGTTTGCGCGGTCAGCGGCAACGTCAGGCAAACGAAATCGGCCTGTTGCAACAGCTCCGGCAGGCTTCGATAGTGCGCATTGAAACGCTGTCCCACCGCAGGTTTCGGTGACTGGCTGTGATAGATCACCGGCATGCCAAACCCGAAATGCCCACGCTGGGCGAGGGCTTCGCCAATGCGGCCCATGCCAATGATGCCCAGGGTCTTGCCGTGCACATCGCTGCCGAAATGCATGGGGCCGATGTTGCGGGTCCACTTGCCTTCGCGAATCATGTTGGCCAATTCCACAACGCGCCGGGCCGTTGCCAGAATCAGCGCGAAACCGGTGTCGGCGGTGGTTTCTGTCAATACATCCGGCGTGTTGCTGAGCAGGATGCGCCGCTCGGTCAGGTAGTCGATGTCGTAGTTGTCGACACCCACCGAAACGCTGGCAATGGCTTGAAGGTCGGGTGCCAGATCGAGCAGTTCGGCATCCAGTTTCAGGCTGGCACCCAGCAAGCCATGGGCGTGGGGCAGGGCATCGCGCAGTTTGGCCAGACCCTCGGCACCAAGGTTTTCGATCAGCGTCACTTCGGCCTGCTCGTGCAGGCGAGCCATCAGCAGCGGCGAGAGTTTCTTGTACAGGACGACCTGCTTTTTCATCGTTGAGATCTCAAATTCAATTCAGGAATGTGCCGTGGCAGTGCGCGTTACCGTGGCCGTGGGCCGCTCCCGATCACTGGCGCCGGGCTTGAGGCAAATCGTCAGTACCACCGAGAACATCAGCGCGCCGCTCATCAACAGGTACGAGGCGCCGGGCGAGCCGGTGGAGCTGTTCAGGTACCCGACCAGGTAGGAGCCGCCAAAGGAACCGAGGGCGCCCATGCTGTTGATCAGCGCCATGGCGCCGCCGGCAACGTTGGCCGGAAGGATCTCCGGAATGATCGCGAAGAACGGCCCATAGGGCGCGTACATGCAGGCGCCGGCAATTACCAGCAGGGTGTAGGACCACCAGAAGTGTTCGGCACCCAGGGCGTAGGAACCATAAAAGGCAATCGAGGCGATCAGCAGTGGCGGCCAGACGAAACGCTTACGTTTTTGCAACTTGTCCGACCCCCAGGACACCAGCAGCATGCCGATCACCGCCGCCAGGTACGGCAGCGCCGACAGCCAGCCGGCCTGGACCATGTCCATCTGCGCGCCGGCCTTGAGGATTGACGGCAACCACAACACGAAGCCGTACACGCCAATGCTCCAGCAGAAAAACTGCAGTGCCAGGATGATCACTTTGGGTGAACGGAACGCTTCTGCGTAGTTCTTCACGGCCTTGATGCCGACCTGTTCGGCGGCCAGTGCGCTTTCCAGGTCCTGTTTTTCCTGATCATCGAGCCACTTGGCTTGTGACGGACGATCATCGGCCAGACGCCACCAGATGAATGCCCACAACACCGCTGGCAACCCTTCGACGATGAACATCCAGCGCCAGCTGTAATGCTGCACCAGATAGCCCGAGACCACCGACATCCACAGCATGGTCACCGGGTTGCCGAGGATCAGGAAAGTGTTGGCCCGGGAGCGTTCGGCACGGGTGAACCAGTGGCATAGATAAATCAGCATCGCCGGCATCACTGCCGCTTCGACCACGCCGAGCATGAAGCGGATGACGATCAGCCAATAGGCATTGGAGACAATCCCGGTCAACGTCGCCAGGCTGCCCCAGAGGATCAGGCTAACGAAAATCAGTTTCTTCACACTGTGTTTCTGCGCGTAGATCGCGCCGGGTACCTGGAAGAAAAAGTAGCCGAGGAAGAACAGCGCGCCGAGCATTGACGACAGGCCTGGTGTGATCATCAGGTCCGCGGCCATACCGGACGCGGCGGCGAACCCATAGTTGGCGCGATCCAGATACGCCAGGCTATAGGTGATGAACACGATGGGCATGATGTACCACCAGCGGCGGGTGGCGAGCGTTGCGGTTTTCATGGTGGTGCTCCTGAGCTTGTTGTTTTTGTCGCAGCAGGTAACGGTTTGAATCTTCAGTGACTGTGCTGGCCTCATCGCGAGCAGGCTCGCTCCTACATTGGATCTAGGTTCGACACAAATCCTCTGTAGGAGCGAGCTTGCTCGCGATGGCGGCCTCGAATTCGCTGACCATTTCGGATCGGGTGGGCAATCCCTCCATATCCCCCCGGCTCTGCACCGCACGGCTGCCAATCCAGTTGGCGCGTTTCACGGCCTCGACAACGCTTTGGTTTTCCAACAGCGCGCTGATCATGCCGACGGCAAAACCATCGCCGGCACCCACCGTATCGACCACTGTTTGCACCGGTACGCCGGCCACGAAACCTTGATCAAGATGTGTGCGGTAGAAAGCCCCGTGTGGGCCAAGCTTGATCGCCACGGCTTCGGCGCCCTGGTCAAGGTAGAACGCTGCGATGTCGGCCGGGTCTTCGAACCCGCTCAGCAAGCGACCTTCGCTCAACCCCGGCAGCACCCAATGGGCGAGGGCGGCGAGGCGGTTGATCTCGGTGATCATTTGTCGTTCGCTGGCCCACAGGCTCGGGCGCAGGTTCGGGTCGAAGGACACACTGCGCCCGGCCTCGCGCATGCGGGTCATCAACTCGAACGACATTTGCCGCGCCGACTCCGACAGCGCCGGGGGAATGCCGGTGGCGTGCAGGTGTCGGGCCTTGAGCAATTCGGGCACGATCGAGTGTGGCGACAGGTGACTGGCCGCCGAACCACGGCGGAAGTACTCGACCACCGGATCGCTGCCATCGTCGGTGCGGGACTTGAGTTGAAAACCGGTCGGGTGGGCGGTGTCGATGTCGACGTGACGGCAATCCAGGCCTTGTTTTCCCAGGGCGTCGACCACGAACCGGCCCAACGAATCGGCACCGACACGGCTCAGCCATGCCACGTTGAAGCCCAGACGGGAAAGGCCAATGGCGACGTTGCTGTCAGCCCCGGCAATGCGTTTGTGGAAAGCGCCGACGCTGGCCAGATCACCCACCTGTTCGGCGACGAACATCGCCATGGTCTCGCCGAAGGACAGAACATCGATCTCAGACATGGGCGCTCTCCAGTTGCGACTGGCCGAGGCGGGCGAGGGCGGCAACGTGCTCGGTGGTCAGTTGCACCAGGTCATCGCCTTGCAGCGGATATTCCGCGGCCCGCATGACGCCGTGGGCCATGTGCCGCAACAGGTGTTCCCACTGTTGCAGGTCACTGACGGCGGGCGGGATGGTGACCAGTTTGCCGTCGGCTCGGCGCGTGACCGCTTTGCAGTGCACATAACCGACGTGACGCCCGAGCAAGCGCGCGGCGCTGGCGGCGGACTGGTCCTGCCAGTGCCAGTTGCCGATGTCGAAGGTCATTTTGATCGGTAACTGGTGCTGCTCGACCTGCGCGAAAAAACGCTGGAAGGGTTCAATGCGGCCGCCGTGCAGGGTCTGGTCGTTTTCCACCAGCAACTGTACGGCGCTTTCGCCCAGCACCCGGGCGAGGGTTGGCAGATCGCTGTTGTCGGTGAAATAGCCCAGCGATACCTTCAGCCATTTGGCGCCGAACGCCCGGGCGCGTTGCAGGGCGGTGATCAGTTCGGGATTGGGTCTGGATTGCCCGGCCAGCCAGAGCTCCATGGGCGACGAATAGACGCTCTCCAGGCCCTCTGCTTGTGTGGCATCGGCCAGTTGAGCGGGGTCCTCGATGGTCAGCAGTTCTTCGCGCCACTCAATGCGCGTGGCGCCGGCGGCGGCGAGAATCTCGATGAAGCTGCCCTGGCCGCGTTGACGCACGAGGTCGGCGCCGTAGCTGGAAAGGCTGATGGAAACGGCTGGTCTGTTCATTGTTTTTCTACCTCTGAAACCGGTTTCATTTTTGTTCAAATTTTTTTGTGGTGCTAGTCAGGGCCCCATCGCGAGCAGGCTCACTCCTACAATGGGCCTATATTCACAAATCCACTGTAGGAGCGAGCCTGCTCGCGATGGCGTCTTAACATTCAACGCAAATTCCCAAGGGTCGACCCCCGCACAACCAGCCGCGCGGAAAAATCCAGCGTCCGCACCGCCCCGTCATCCCCGCGCAACCGCTTGAGCAGACACTCAAACGCACTGGCACCCATCTCGGTGGTCGGCTGCGCGAGGGCGGTAATGCCGCTGCCCACCAACGGGTACCAATCCAGGTCATCGAGGGCGATCAAGCCCACGTCATCGAACAGGTTGCACTTGAGTTCACGCAACGCATGGGTGCTGGCTAGCGCCGCAATCCCGTTCGCGCAAAACAGCGCTTTCGGGCCGGGGCCAGGCGTGTCGAGGAAGGCTTTCAATTGTGCGGTCAGTTCGTTGCCGGTTTCGATGTGCGTGCCGCGAAGCGCCGGGCGTTGCCCGATTTGCGCCTTGAAACTGCTGACCCGCTCAATCCGCGAACTGGTGCCATCAAACGGCTCAGTCACCAGCAACACATCGCAGTAACCGCGCTCTTCAAGGTGGTCAAGGGCCATGCCAACGGCCTGCGGGTTGTTCAGCCCGACCATATCGCTTTCAAGGTGCTCCACCTTGCGATCCACCAGCACCAGGGGCATTTCGCGGTGCAGTTCGTGCAATTCGTCACGATGATGCCCGAGGGTGTTCACGATCAGACCTTCGATGTTGTACGAGCGCAGCAGGGCCAGGTGCTGGCGCTCTTGCTCGTCGTCGCGGTCGGTGTTGCACACCACCAGGCTATAGCCGTGTTGACGGCAGGCGGTTTCCACCCCGTGCATCACGGCAATTGAATAAGGGTTACGGATATCCGCCACCAGCATGCCGATCAGGCGAGTGCGTCCGCGTTTCAGGCCTCGGGCCATCTGGTTCGGGCGATAGCCGAGTTCGGCGATTGCCTGTTCGATGCGTTGGGCAATGGCATCGGAGAGCAGGGCACGATCATCGCCAATGAACCGCGAAACGCTGGCCTTGGAGACCTTGGCGTGTTCGGCCACGTCGAGCATGGTCACGCGGCTGCGCTGGGCGGCGGAGAAGTCATTCACGGTCTGAAACCTTCTTATTGGATTTATACGGTTGCGTGCATCATGAGATAACACTGAAACCGGTTTCAGAAGACACCAAAAGCCATTTCGCCGTCAAGCCCCGGATGGTTGATTGTCGAACAATGAGCGACAAGTGGCGCTCAGGCCAACACGCTCAACCACGCAGAACCCAGCAACAGCAGGCCCATGCCGCGATTGAAGCGTTGCATGGCACGGGGTGAGCGCAACCAGCGGCTTGAACCGGCACCGAGCACGGCCCAGGCCGCGAGACATGGCAGGGAAACCAGAAAAAACACCAGCGCCAAATACGCCACCTGCACGGCGCGATGCTCGCCACCTCCGGCGAATACGCTGACCACCGCCAGCGCCATCATCCAGGTTTTCGGGTTGACCAGTTGCAGGCTGGCGGCGCCCACCCAGCCGAGACGTGCTTCGCTGTTGCCGGCGGCAATGGCCGAAGCCGGGGCGCTGAAAATCTGCCAGGCCAGATAACTCAGCCACGCTACACCGGCCCACTGCATGA
This sequence comes from Pseudomonas sp. IT-P74, assembly GCF_949768175.1. NCBI lineage: Bacteria > Pseudomonadati > Pseudomonadota > Gammaproteobacteria > Pseudomonadales > Pseudomonadaceae > Pseudomonas > Pseudomonas sp. IT-P74. The sequence continues at coordinate 74,969 of NZ_CATKQD010000001.1, forward strand.
CGCTTTGTACGGTGGGCCACGCGCTGATTGATGAGCCAATCCCCATGCCCACCAGCAATACCAGGGTCGCGGCGCTGGCACAGGCACTGAGTATGATCGGTACAGCCGCACCCAACCCGTATCGAGCGCTGTTGCTCAGCACCAGGATGTTGGTCGGGCCGGGGGTGATCGAGGCCACGAAGGCAAACAGCAGGAAAGGCAGTAACGTCGGGAACGAGGGCAGCATCGTGGGCAAACTCCGGTGAAGATCAGTGAAGTCGATCTTCACAATCCCCGGGCTTATCTGTCTGGAAGATTTGAGCAGCGCTTGCGGTACAGCGCCGGCGTCAGGCCGTAGGCGCGCATGAACCAGCGTCCCAGATGGCTCTGGTCGGCAAAGCCCAGCGCCATCGCCACCGCTGCCGGTTGTTCGCCACGGGCCAGCAGGCGGCGGGCGGTGGCCAGGCGCAATTGCACCAGATACGCGTGGGGCGCCATGCCATAGGCAGCCTTGAACGCGCGGGTCAGGCGGAAGCGATCGACGCCGGTGACGGCGGCCAGTTGATCGAGGCCGATGTCGTATTGCGCGTTGGCATGCAGGTATTCCCGGGCTTTTTGTGCCACCTGCGGCAGACGCGGGTCCTGGCCATCGCGGGCGCGCCAGTGCAGGTGGCTGGTCAGACATACGAGCAAGCTGTCGAGGGCGGTCTGGCGGACGATCCTCAGTTCACCGCGATGCAGGGTCTCAAACGCCAGGCTGGTGGCCTGGGCCAGGCGCGCATCGCTGGCCAGGGTGGCGGCGAAGCTCAGCTGGCTGTTATCGGGGGCATGATCGAACACGGCGCTGAGTTCGCGTTGCAACCATTGCGGGTCGAGGTACAGCATGCGGTAGGTGAAACCGTCGGCGGTCGGTGCTTCGCCGTCATGGATGTCTCCGGGCTCCAGCAGAAACACCTTGCCCGGCGTGCTCTGGTGCCTGGCCCGTCGGCAATTGAATTGCTGGACCCCTTGCTCGGTGACGCCCACCAGATAGCTGTCATGCCAGTGCGGGTCGTAGGCGTGGCCTTCGAAATGCGCGCGCAGGGTCTCGATGCCGGTGTCGGCATCCTGGGCCAGGTCGATCCAGTTGTGAGCGCTCATGGGGCACCTGTGGGGCGGATTGCCGGACTATTTAACGCCCGCACCGTGGGTGATGCCTAGAACGTTTGTGCAGTCATCAGGCGAACAGTCCTGCGGCGATGTTGATCGAGAACCCGAGAATGGCGGTGTTGAACAGAAACCCGATCAGCGACTGGGCGAGCACGATCTTGCGCATGCCCCGGGTGGCGACACCGACATCCGAGGTTTGCACCGCCACGCCGATGGTGAACGAGAAGTACAGGAAGTCCCAGTAGTTTGGGGTCGTCAGCCCTTCGGCAAAACGCAGCGCCGGTTCCTTGCCGACCCAGGTGTAATACAACCTGGCGTAGTGCACGCTGAAAATCACCCCGATCAGCAGCCATGAGCCGATGACGGTCAGGGCGGTGAAGCCGTAGTGCAAAAGCTTGCGTGTGGTTTCCAGGTCTTTGCTGCCGGCCAGTTCGAAGGTGATGGTCGCGAGGCTGGCCAGTGCCGCAATGCACACCAGCGCCAGCACCAGCCCGGCATTTTCGTCCTCGATTTCGGCGATGCGTTTCACGTCGGTCGCTTTCGATCGCACGGTGAGCCACAGCATCAGCAACAGATAGATCCAGACGCCGGCATTCCAGCCGATGAGGATCTTGCTGATCGGCGAATCGGCCGGAGCCAGAAAGCCCGCCGCGATGCCCAGCAGGATGGCGGCGGACAGGCGAGGGTGGGTGCGTGCGAGGAAAATCATGGAGGCTCGATGGGTTGGGGCATTGCAAACACCTTAGCCCAGGTACCCCCAATCTTGAAGTCACAGAGATCCCTTGTAGGAGCGAGCCTGCTCGCGATGGCGAACTGACAGTCAACATAGTCATCGACTGACACACCGCCATCGCGAGCAGGCTCGCTCCTACAGGGACCAGTGTTTCCCACAGGGACCAATGTTTGGTCAGGTGGTTTTATGTCGCTTGCGCACCAGCTTCATCACCACCACAAAAAACACCGGCACGAACACCACGGCCAGGGTCGCGGTGATCATCCCGCCGATCACCCCGGTGCCGATGGCTTGCTGGCTCGCCGAACTGGCGCCGGTCGCGATCGCCAGCGGCACCACGCCCAGGATGAACGCAAGGGAGGTCATGACAATCGGTCGCAGCCGCAGGCGCGCGGCTTGCAGGGTGGCGTCGATCAGGTCGTGGCCTTCGTCGTACAGGCTCTTGGCGAACTCGATGATCAGGATCGCGTTTTTCGCCGACAGGCCGATGATGGTGATCAGCCCGACCTTGAAGAACACGTCGTTGGGCATCCCGCGCAAGGTCACGGCCAACACCGCGCCGAGCACGCCCAGCGGTACCACCAGCAGCACCGAGGTCGGGATCGACCAGCTCTCGTACAACGCCGCCAGGCACAGGAATACGATCAACAGCGACAGCCCGAGCAGGATCGGTGCCTGGCTGCCGGATAACCGTTCCTGCAACGACAACCCGGTCCATTCCTGGCCCAGGCCCGCCGGGCCTTGCGCCACCAGGCGCTCGATCTCGGCCATGGCCTCGCCGGTGCTGTGGCCTGGCGTCGGTTCACCGGAAATGCTGATTGCCGGGTAGCCGTTGTAGCGGGTCAACTGCGCCGGGCCCTGAGTCCATTTGGCCTGTACAAAGGCCGACAAGGGCACCATTTTTTCTTGGGTGTTGCGCACGTGAATCTTCAGCAGGTCAGCCACTTGACTGCGTTGATCGCCCTCGGCCTGCACCACCACGCGCTGCATCCGCCCCTGATTGGGGAAGTCGTTGATGTAGGCCGAGCCCACGGCCGTGGACAGCACATTGCCGACGTCGGCAAAGGACACACCCAGCGCGTTGGCCTGCTTGCGGTCGACCACCAGTTGCACCTGCGGTGCCTCGGCCAGGGCGCTTTCGCGCACGTTCATCAGGATCGGGCTTTTTTCGGCTGCTGCGAGTAACTCGGTGCGGGCTTCCATTAGCTTCTCATGACCGAGGCCACCGCGATCCTGCAGGCGGAACTCGAAGCCGCTGGACGTACCCAGGCCATCCACGGGCGGCGGCAGTACGGCAAAGGTCACCGCGTCCTTGATCTGGCTGAGGGCGACGTTGGCCCGGTCGGCAATCGATGCCGCCGAGTCGTCGCTGCTTCGCTCGGACCAGTCCTTGAGCGTGCTGAACGCCAGCGCCGCATTCTGCCCGCTGCCGGAGAAGCTGAACCCGAGAATCACCACGCTGTCGCGAATACCCGGCTCGCCGGCGTTGTGCGCTTCAACCTGCTCGGCCACCTGCACCGTGCGATTCTTGCTCGCACCCGGCGGCAACTGGATGTCGGTGATGGTGTAACCCTGGTCTTCCACCGGCAGGAACGAAGAGGGCAAGCGACTGAAGGCCAGGCCCAGACCGATCAGCAACACGCCGTAGATCAGCAGGTAGCGCCCTGTGCGTTTCAACGCGTAGGCCACCCAACCCTGATAGCGCGTGGTCAGTTGCTCGAAGCGACGGTTGAACCAGCCGAAGAATCCGGTTTTTTCATGGTGCTCGCCTTTGGCAATCGGCTTGAGCAGCGTCGCGCACAGGGCCGGGGTCAAGGTCAGGGCGAGGAAGGCCGAGAACAGGATCGAGGTGGCCATCGACAGCGAGAACTGCTGGTAAATCACCCCGACCGAGCCCTGCATGAACGCCATCGGAATGAACACTGCGACCAGCACCAGCGTGATGCCGATGATGGCCCCGGTGATCTGCTGCATGGCCTTGCGCGTGGCCTCCTTGGGCGACAAGCCCTCGGTGGTCATGATCCGCTCGACGTTCTCCACCACCACGATGGCGTCGTCCACCAGAATGCCGATGGCCAGCACCATGCCGAACATGGTCAGCACGTTGATCGAAAACCCCAGCGCCAGCATCGTCGCAAAGGTGCCCATCAACGCCACCGGTACCACCAGCGTCGGAATCAGCGTGTAGCGGATGTTCTGCAGGAACAGGAACATCACCGCGAACACCAGCAGCATGGCCTCGCCGAGGGTGTACACCACCTTGGTGATCGAGACTTTGACGAAGGGCGAGGTGTCGTACGGAATCTTGTACTCGACGTTCGCCGGGAAATAGCGCTTGAGTTCGTCCATCTTTGCCCGCACCAGGGTCGCGGTGTTCAGGGCGTTGGCGCCGGGCGACAGTTGCACGGCGACGGCGGTGGACGGCTTGCCGTTCAGACGCGTGGAAAACTGGTATTCCTGGCTGCCGATCTCGACCCGCGCCACATCGCTGATGCGCACGGTCGAGCCGTCCGGGTTGGCCTTGAGGACGATATCGGCAAACTCTTCGGGGGTCGACAACTGGCCCTTGACCAGAATGGTCGCGGTGATTTCCTGGGTGGTGCGGGTCGGCAGATCGCCGATGCTGCCCGCCGACACCTGGGCGTTTTGCGCGACGATGGCGGTGTTGACGTCCGCCGGCGTCAGGTTGAAGGCGAGTAGTTTCTGCGGGTCGATCCAGATCCGCATCGCCCGTTCGGCGCCGTAAAGCTGCGCCTTGCCGACGCCGTCCAGACGCTTGACCTCGTTCATCACGTTGCGCGCCAGGTAGTCGCTGAGCGCCACGTCGTCGAGTTTGCCGTCGCTGGAGGTCAGGGTGATCAGCAGCAGGAAGCCGGAGGAGACTTTCTCCACTTGCAAACCTTGCTGGATCACCGCTTGCGGCAGGCGTGACTCCACGGCTTTAAGGCGGTTCTGCACGTCCACCTGAGCCAGTTCCGGGTTGGTGCCCGGCTGGAACGTAGCCTTGATGGTGGCGCTGCCCAGGCTGCTCTGGGATTCGAAGTACAACAGGTGATCGGCGCCGTTGAGTTCTTCCTCGATCAGGCTGACCACGCTCTCGTCCACGGTTTGTGCCGAAGCGCCCGGGTACACGGCGTAGATTTCGATTTGTGGTGGCGCAACATCCGGGTATTGCGCCACCGGCAGTTGCGGAATGGCCAGCGCACCGGCCAGCAGGATGAACAAGGCAACCACCCAGGCGAACACCGGGCGGTCGATAAAGAACTGCGGCATAAAAAAGCGTCCTGCTTACTGACCAGTCGCCTGGGCAAGTGGAAGAGGGGTGTCGTCGATCTGCACTTTCTCGCCGGGGCGGGCGTGCTGCAGGCCCTCGATGACAATGCGGTCGCCTGCTTTCAGGCCACTGGTGACGATCCAGCGATCGTTCTGCACGGCGCCCAGTTCGACCGGTTGCTGCCCGACCCGTTGCTCGGCATCGAGCAGCAGCACCTGAGCGATGCCGGCGCTGTCACGCTGGATGGCCCGTTGCGGCACGCTGATACCCTGCTGGTTGACCGCCTGTTCCAGGCGTACGCGCACGAAGCTGCCGGGCAGCAAGTCGAGGTCGGGGTTGGGGAACTCGCTGCGCAGGATGATCTGGCCGGTGCCCGGGTCGACGGTGATGTCGCTGAACAACATCTTGCCCGGCAGCGGGTAGAGGCTGCCGTCATCCTGAATCAACGTGGCCTTGGCCTGATCCTGGCCGACCTGCTGCAACTGACCGGAACGGAAGGCGCGGCGCAGTTCGTTGAGTTCGCGGGTGGACTGGGTCAGGTCGGCATGAATCGGGTTCAGTTGCTGGATCAGCGCCAGCGGCGTGGTTTCATTCTGCCCGACCAGCGCGCCTTCGGTGACCAGCGCGCGACCGATACGCCCGGAAATCGGCGCGGTGACGGTGGCGTAACCGAGGTTCAACCGGGCGCGCTCCACCGCGGCCTTGTTGCCGGCGACGTCGGCGGCGGTCTGCCGGGCGTTGGCCCGGGCGTTGTCGTAGTCCTGACCGCTGATGGCCTTGTCGTCGATCAACCGGGCGTAGCGTTGCTCCTGCAACCTGGCCTGGAACGCGTTGGCTTCGGCCTTGCGCAACGCCGCTTCGGCGCTGTCCAGGTCAGCCTTGAACGGCGCCGGGTCGATGCGGAACAACACATCGCCCTGTTTCACGTCACTGCCTTCACGGAAGGTGCGCTGCAAGACCACGCCAGCCACGCGGGCACGCACTTCGGCCATGCGTGGCGCGGCAATCCGCCCGCTCAGTTCGCTGCTGATGGTCAGCGGCCGGGCTTCGATGGTCTCGATACGAACCGTGGCCAGCGGCGCCTGTTCCTCGGCGTTCGAGGACTTGTCACACGCGGCCAGTGTCAACGCCAGTGCAATCAGGCTGAGCCTGGCAAGCAGATTTTTCGACATGTAATACCCCAATAAAGACTCCCAGCATCCTACTGGGCGAAGGCGAGGGTAGCGGTGAAGCTTTGTTGGTGCTGTGTGAAATTGTGTAAGGGTTTTACTCAGAGACGAGTGAGGGCGTATATCCTTCAGTCCTTGATTTCTATTGCGCCTTACAGGCCGCCTTCGCGAGCAGGCTCGCTCCCACAGTTGAAATACGGTCCCCTGTGGAAGCGAGCCTGCTCGCGAAGAGGCCGGTGGGGACGTCACAGCTCTTTCTGGAAACACCCCATGCCCAACATCCTCCTGGTCGAAGACGACACCGCCCTCGCCGAACTGATTGCCAGCTACCTGGAACGCAACGGTTATTCCGTCAGTGTGATCGGTCGCGGTGACCATGTGCGCGAACGTGCGCGGCTCAATCCGCCGGACCTGGTGATCCTCGACCTGATGCTGCCCGGCCTCGACGGCCTGCAAGTCTGTCGCCTGCTGCGCGCCGATTCGGCGGCCTTGCCGATCCTGATGCTCACTGCTCGCGACGACAGCCACGACCAGGTCCTTGGCCTGGAAATGGGGGCCGACGACTACGTCACCAAACCCTGCGAGCCGCGGGTGCTGCTGGCCCGGGTGCGGACCTTGCTGCGCCGCAGCAGCCTCAGCGAGCCGCAGACCGCCAACGACCGCATTCTGATGGGCAACCTGTGCATCGACTTGTCCGAACGCACCGTGACCTGGCGCGAGCAATTGGTGGAGCTGTCCAGCGGCGAGTACAACCTGTTGGTGGTGCTGGCCCGGCACGCGGGTGAGGTGCTGAGCCGCGACCAGATCCTGCAACGCCTGCGCGGCATCGAATTCAACGGCACCGACCGTTCGGTGGACGTAGCGATTTCCAAGCTGCGGCGCAAGTTCGACGACCACGCCGGCGAGGCGCGCAAGATCAAGACCGTGTGGGGCAAGGGTTACCTGTTCAGCCGTTCTGAATGGGAATGCTGAGTCGATGTTCAGAATCCTCTTTCGTTTGTACCTGGTGACCATCGTCTCGTTCAGCGCCGCGATCTATCTGGTGCCGGATCTGGTGGTCAAGGTGTTCCACGAGCGCTTTGTCACCTATAACCTCGATTATTCCCGTGGGCTGCAAACGCTGATCGTCAAACAGTTCCACGGGGTCCCGGCCGAACAGTGGCCGACCCTGGCCGCTGAAATGGACAAGGACTTCTCTCCTCTGCACATCGTGCTCAGCAGCAATGACGACAGCAGCCTGACACCGGATGAACAGCAGCGCTTGCAACGCGGCGAGAACGTCGTGCGCGTGGGCGACTGGGGCTGGCGCACGCTGGCCGTCGCGCCGCTCAATGAGCGCACCGTGGTGCAAATGGTCGTGCCACCGGATCCGCTGGACGTCAACCTGTTGTACTGGAGCATCAACGTCCTGATCGGCGCGACCATGCTCGCGTGCCTGTTGCTGTGGCTGCGCCCGCACTGGCGTGATCTGGAACGCCTCAAGGGCGCGGCCGAACGCTTTGGCAAGGGCCACTTGGGCGAGCGCACACAAATCTCCCCGAGTTCCAACATCGGCAGCCTGGCCAGTGTGTTCGACACCATGGCCGGTGACATCGAGAGCCTGCTCAACCAGCAGCGGGACTTGCTCAATGCGGTGTCCCACGAGTTGCGCACGCCGCTGACGCGCCTGGATTTCGGCCTGGCGCTGGCCCTGTCCGACGACTTGCCGGCGGCCAGCCGCGAGCGCCTGCAGAGCCTGGTGGCGCACATTCGGGAACTCGATGAATTGGTGCTGGAGCTGCTGTCCTACAGCCGCCTGCAAAACCCGGCGCGGCTGCCGGAGCAGGTCGAGGTGTCGCTGGATGAGTTCATCGACAGCATTCTCGGCAGCGTCGACGATGAACAGGAATCCCCGGAAATCGTCATCGACGTGCTGCTCCACGGCCAGTTCGAACGCTTCAGCCTGGACCCGCGCCTGACCGCCCGCGCCTTGCAGAACCTGCTGCGCAACGCCATGCGCTACTGCGAGAAGCGTATTCAGATCGGGGTTCAGGTTTATACCGGAGGCTGTGAAATCTGGGTCGACGATGATGGCATCGGCATTCCGGACGACGAGCGCGAGCGGATCTTCGAACCCTTCTACCGCCTCGACCGCAGCCGCGACCGCGCCACGGGTGGCTTCGGGCTGGGACTGGCGATCAGCCGCCGGGCGTTGGAGGCACAGGGCGGCACGCTGACGGTGGAAGCCTCGCCGCTGGGCGGGGCGCGGTTTCGCTTGTGGTTGCCGGCGTTGGCCTGACGCGCTTTGCAGGCGCTGTCGCAGCGCCTGCGTTGAGCCAAGGTTTTTCAGGTACTGAGGCGACTACGCAACGTTTTCGCCATCTCCTCCAGATCCGCCATCGGCTGATGCCCGATCAGCATCCAGGCGTGCTCCATGTCAGCCCAATACACGATATTCAACTCGCGTCGCTGTTCCCGGGCGAAATGGCGGCTGCCGCTGTTGGAGCGGGTGACGCACAGCGCCATGGGGCCGTGCACCGGATCGAGATAGGTGATCTGGGCGATGGGCGCACCGTCGTATTCGAGGATTTGCGCGCGCTTGAACTCGGCACGGGGCAGGCTCAGTTTTGCCGGCGCGAGGTTGAGGCCCAGGCGCGCATCGATGGTGCGCAGTTGTGCCCGTTGGGCGGCTTCATCGCCGGGCAAGTGATCCAGGGTTTCCGGCACGTAGAGCGCCATGTAGTCGGCCACCAGACCGCGCCAGTTATGTGTCTGCCGGCTTGCTTGCCAGCCGAGGAACAAACGGTCCGCCAGCACGCCGCCGGCCAACAGCCCGGCCGCGGCGGCCAGGAACCAGCGTCGACTGAGCCCGGGGCGGGCGGGTGAGGGCAGCGTGGCGAGCATGGCTTGCAGGCGATCCACCGGCGCCTGCCGGGTCAGTTCATCGTAGGCGGCCTTGAACGGCAGGCTGCCGCGATCGAGCCATTGCAGGCGCAGGCCGAGCATCGGATCGGCACTGATGGCCGCGTCGATGCGCGCGCGCTGCTCGGTATCGAGGTGGTTGTCGAGGTAAGCCACCAGTTGTTCGTCCGAGGGTATCGTGTTCATCAATGTTCTCCTCGGTTAGGGGTGGGCACCGTGTGCAACGGTGGATACTCGGCCAGTTTCGCCCGGGCAGTGGCCAGGCGGCTCATGACCGTGCCGATGGGCACTTGCAGCACCTCGGCGACTTCGCGGTAGGACAAGCCTTCGACATAGGCGAGAAACACCGTTTCGCGCTGTGCTTCGGGCAGGGCATCGACGCGACGGATGACCTGTGCCGCCAACACGTGGGTCTGGGCCACGGATTCACCGTCGAACGACAAGGCCTGATCGGCGTCTACCTGGCCCTGACCCTGGCGCACCCGCCGGGCGCGGACTTCGTTGAGCCAGATCGAATGCAGAATGCTCAGCAGCCAATGGTCCATGCGTGTGCCCTGCACGTATTGCCTGGCCCGTTCCAGCGCCCGCACGCAGGTGGCTTGCACCAGGTCATCGGCGACATGCCGTTGCCGGGACAACAGCAGGCCGTAGCGCCATAAACGCGCCAGATGCTGGTTCAGTTCCGTTCGTATTGCCTGATCGCTGGCGATGGCGACCTCCGTCCGCTCGGGTTGTCAGGTTTTCGATGACCCGTCGATGGCTTCGGCCAGATCCTGGTACTCCTCGCATTGAGTACCGCCACAGATGGATTTGATCTGCTGCAGTTGCTCCTGTGCAAGATCCAGCCGGCCTTTGACCACATAGGCTTCGCCGAGGTACTCGCGGACCTGCGCGTACTGCGGGTCGAGTTTCACCGATTGCAGGTAATAGCCGATGCCTTCGTCGGTACGTCCCAGTTTACGCGTGGCGTAGCCGCGATAGTTCAATGCTTTTGCGGTATTTGGCTGTTTCAGCGTATCGAGCAGGGCCAAGGCTTCTTCGTAACGTCCGTCCTTGGCCAGTCGATAGGCATAGTTGGTGCGGTCTTCGTCCGGTACCAGGCTGCTGGTCTGGCGGACGCAACGCTTGGATTTACTATCGAACACCTGGCCTTTGGGGCAGTTGGGCCTGATGGGGGCGTCGTCGTCTCCGCCACCACCGTTGGCCAGGGCGAGGGAGCCGGACAACGCAACGCTCAGCAACACTGGCGTCATCAGAACAGCAAAACGATTATTCATGGGCTTTGCTCCACAGGTTCACGGGTTTCGGATCAGATCGCGTCCCGCCGGACGCAGCGCAAGGTTGATGTGATGAGAACACCGCAGCCTGAACAATTATTCGTTGTGGGAGCGAGCAAACTCGCACACATTGGAGTATCAACCCAGCAAACGAATCGGAGCGCCCGCCGCCCATGCCTGAATGTCCTCGATCATTTGCGAGAAAAACAGCTGGTAGTTCTGCTGGCTCACGTACCCGACATGGGGCGTCGCCAGCACATTGTCCAGGGTCCGGAACGGATGGTGGGCGGGCAGTGGCTCCTGCTCGAAGACGTCCAGGGCGGCACCGGCCAGCCGTTGTTTCTGCAGTGCCTTGATCAGCGCCGCTTCATCGACAATGGGGCCGCGAGCGGTGTTCACCAGCAATGCCGTGGGTTTCATCCAGCCCAGTGCCTGGGCGTCCACCAGCCCGCGACTGCGTTCGCTGAGTACCAGGTGCACCGACAGCACGTCGGCCTGTTCGAACAGTTCCTGCTTGCTGACGCAGGTCACACCGACCTGCGCCGCACGTTCGGCGGTGAGGTTTTCACTCCAGGCGATGACGCGCATGCCGAACACCTGACCGAACTGCGCGACACGCTGGCCGATGCTGCCCAGACCGAGGATGGCGAGTGTCTTGCCATGCAGGTCGCCGCCCAGGCCTTGTTGCCATTGGCCGGCACGCAGGGCATTGGCTTCGACCACCAGGTTGCGGGTCGCGGCCATGATCAGCGCCCAGGTCAGTTCCGGCGCGGCGTGTTTGTAGCTGTCGGTGCCGCTGACCGAAATGCCCAGCGCAGCGGCGGCTTTCAGATCCAGGGCCGCATTGCGCATGCCGCCGGTCACCAGCAGCTTGAGCGTCGGCAGGCGGCGCAGCAGGTCCTCATCGAACCGGGTGCGCTCGCGCATCACGCAGATCACTTCAAACCCGGCCAGGCGCTCTGCCAGGGTCTGGTTGTCGGCGGGGTAGTCATGGAGAAAACTCACCTGGCCAATGCTGTCCAGTGCCGACCAGTTCACCACGTCCCGCGCCACATCCTGCCAATCATCGATCACTGCAATCTGCACAGGCATCCGCCTTTCCTCTTCAACGCACGGGGTTGGTCTTGTTCAGCCAGGCGAGCAGGGCCTGGTGGAATTGTGCCGGTTCTTCCATCTGTGGCGCGTGGCCCATGCCAGGGAACTCGACCAGCGTGGACTGGGGAATCAGCTTGGCCACTTGTTTGCCGAGGACGTCGTAGTGCCCGATCTTCGCCTTGACCTCGGGTGGGGCGATGTCACTGCCGATGGCGGTGGTATCGGACGTACCGATCAACAGCAGGGTCGGCATCTTCAGGTTCTGGAATTCGTAAAACACCGGTTGGGTGAAGATCATGTCGTAGATCAGCGCCGAGTTCCACGCGACTTGCGTATGCCCGGGGCCTTTGTTCAGGCCGGCAAGCATGTCGACCCAGCGATCGAATTCCGGTTTCCAGCGACCGCCGTAGTAGGTGGTGCGTTCGTAGTTGCGGATACCCTCGGCGCTGAGCTTGAGTTCACGCTCGTACCATTGATCAACGGTACGATAGGGCACACCGAGGGCTTTCCAGTCTTCCAGGCCGATGGGGTTGACCAGTGCCAATTGCTCGACCTGTTCGGGGTATTGCAAGGCATAGCGCGTGGCGAGCATGCCGCCGGTGGAATGCCCCAGCAGGGTGGCTTTCTGGATGCCCAGGGTCTTGAGCAATTGCTGGGTGTTCGTCGCCAGTTGCTGGAAGCTGTACTGATAGTGCGCCGGCTTGCTGGAGGTACAGAAGCCGATCTGGTCCGGGGCGATGACCCTGTAGCCGGCGTCGCTGAGGGCTTTGATCGAGCTGTCCCAGGTGGCGCCGCAGAAGTTCTTGCCGTGCATCAGCACCACGCTGCGACCATTGGCCTTGCCGTGGGCAGCAACATCCATGTAACCCATTTGCAGGGATTGGCCCTGGGATTCAAAGGCGAAGTGCTTGAGCGTGTAGGGGTAGTCGAAACCTTGCAGCTCGGGGCCGTATTCCGGTTCTTCGGCGTGAGCGATGACGGGCAGGGCGGCGGTCAGTAAAAGGCTGGGCAACCAGCGGGAAAAGGGGCGCGACATGAGAGTGCTCCATGGAAATTCCGCCGATGCTGGATCGACTCGATTAGGGCGGCATTAAACACAGGCAACCGCCGCTCTGGATGGTTCAACCCATCCAGCCCAGAGTCGCCATGGCCAGCACGCCGTAGCGGGCACCTTTGGCCAGGGTGACGATCAGCAGGAAGCGCCCCAGTGGCTCGCGCATGACCCCGGCGACCAGCGTCAGCGGATCGCCAATCACCGGCAACCAACTGAGCAGCAATGACCAATGGCCGTAGCGTTGGTAATGCAGCCGGGCTTTCTCCAGGTGCCGGGGGCTCACCGGAAACCAGCGACGGTCGCGGAACCGCTCGATCCCGCGTCCCAGCCACCAGTTAAGCAGCGAGCCCAGAACGTTGCCGAACGTTGCCACCGCCAGCAGCGCCCAGAGCCAATAGCGATCGCTGAGCAGCAGTCCGACCAGCACGGCTTCCGATTGCAACGGCAGCAGCGTGGCGGCACCGAATGCCGCGAAAAACAGCCCAAGGTACGCGCCGGACATCAATGGGCGGGGTAGTCCGCAACCACCACGTCAGTGCCGTCCTTTTTCAGGCCGATGACCTGATAGGCATCGCTCATGCCGTCCATTTCCATGCCGGGCGAGCCCATCGGCATGCCGGGCGCGGCGACGCCCAGCAGATCGTCGCGCTTGCTCAGGGCCAGGACCTGATCGGCCGGGACATGACCTTCAACGAATTTGCCGTTGATCAACGCGGTGTGGCACGACGACAGGCGCGGCGGTACCCCGTGCTGCTGCTTGAACTCGCTCATGTTGGCTTCGACGTGGTCTTCGACCTTGAAACCATTGGCCTCCAGATGGCTGATCCACTTCTTGCAGCAACCACAATTGGCGTCGCGATGAACCTCGATCCCAATGAGGTCGGCAGCCTGGGCCAGGGAGGACATGAACAGAGCGCTCAGGGCGATCAGACGCAGAGGGTTTCGCATGGGATTCGTCTCGGCTAACGGGCAAAAAAACGCATTCTGACCATTTTTACTGGTCAGGCATTCAAGGAGTGTTTCGAATTGCTACAAAGCTCCGCTGTTAGATGATGATAGATCATCGCTGTCAGGCAGATGAGGGGCACATTACAAAATCGTCAGGTTGAAATGCCGAGGGTAAGTATCGGTGTTGATTAGGACCAACTAGCCGCTATGTAAGAAAAGTCTGAAGGACCATTCTTTAATGTGCCAAGACCCAATAAACAAGAAGTTTTACAGTATGTATCTTAATTGTACGAAAATTGTTAAAGCTCTGAATTAAAGTTTGGTGGCCTCAAGTGCTCCGGCCGATACTCCTGACCTCCTAACTTGGTCAAACAAGGAGTTTTCAATGACTATCGGTTATACCGGCGCCTGGACCGCGAAAACGGGCCTGTTGGTTCGAGATACCGCCAGCAGATCAAAGTCTGTTCCCCAGAACGTCAAGGTCAGGCAGATGCTTGACCTGGTGGGCAACAATCCAGTTGAGTTGGATACAGTCAAGATGGACAAGATGAAATTGCGCAAGCAGATGAAAGGTTTTGATCCTACTAATATTTCAGTCAAATCCATGGGTAGTATCAGTGTCTTTTTGAAAGAGCGTGGCCTGATCAGCGATGTCACGGCGGTCACGCTGAGCAATGCCGGTGACAAGTTCGACCGGTTTGGCATCAAGGATCCTGATGCGAAGTTCAATGCGCTGGAATATTTCGCTACTCAACTGGAGAACATTCAGCACAACAATGTGAAGGGTAATAAGTACGCCAACTATTTGGTTCCAGAGTTCAAAAAAGCGATTTACGTACTGCAAAACCTGGAAATTTACGGCAAGAACAACGGCCCCATGGTGAGGCCAGACAGTGTTCTCTCGGACGAGGCCTGAGGCCATGTTGCCCGGCCCGCCCGGTTCCTTCCAGGTACTTGCGTTGCTTGGTACCCGGAATCGGAATCAGGTAATCACCCTGAGCCAGCACCCACGCCAGCGCCAGTTGGCCCGGCGGGTGCGTGTGTTCGTCGATTGGCTGGTGGAACTGTGTGCTCAGCCCGGCAATGACTTTTACCGCAAGGATTCAGGCCGTTGAACCGCAGTTAACGATGCTGGTAGTAACCCGGTCCGCCATGGTTGTCATAGTGGTCGTGGTGCCAGCCCCCATGGGGGAAAACAATGCATCCGCTCAGGGTCAGGATGGCCAGCAGGGGAATCAGCAGTGTGATTCGACGCAACATTTGAAAGTCCTCATGGTTATCGCCGCAATGAAGCCAAAACGCTTCATCGGCTGTAATATGAGACCCCCGCTCGTAGCCGCTTATCCCCGAAACAGGGTAAGCGCTTGGCATGCGCGTCGATACAAACCGGATACATTTTCAGATTCAGGAACCCGCAATGACTCAGTCGCAACGTTTGAAATACTCGATTCTGATCTCCCTGGTGGTGCTGGGGATCATGTTTGGCCTTTCCTGGTTGCAGAACACCGGCGTCATCAGCGAAAAAATGTTCCAGTACATCGCCATTGGCGTGGCGGTGATCGTGGTAGTCATCAATGGCGTGATGCGCCGCAAGGTCAAGCCCTGATCATTCGATCATCGGTTGCGCAGGATGGCTGCAGCCTGAGGATGCAGGCTGTAGCTCTTGTCGGGATTGAGGACAATCACGCCTTCGCTGCACAAGCGCTTGAGCACTTCACGCACACTGAGAAATGACAGGGGAACATCCAGGTCCAGCAATTGGCTGTGCACGCCGCGCACCCCAAGGCTGCGATCGTTTTCGGCGGCCGTCAGCAGGGCGTCGATGACTTTCAGGCGGATCAGACTGGTTCGAAGGCCAAAGCTTTTGAGCAGGACCCGGATCCGCTCGTTGCCGTGGCGATCGGTACGCGGCTCGAATACACCGACTCCCATGGAAGTACCCTTTGGCGCATTGCTACCGTCCGTTGGCAGTTGCGAGTTGTACATTGCAAAACTCCTTTCAGAGCCTGATCAGGAAAAAATGGGCGCTCTTACAGGGTTAGACGTATGAGCACTCCGAATCATGAAGGCTCGAATGTAGAAATTTTGTCGCCATCGTGTGATCAACCTGTCAGTCCGTGGTCCGTTGCGCAGTAAATCCCTAAATTTTTGTGGTGAGCTTCGTCCCTACAGGGAGGCTCGGCGCGCATGGATATGCGCCGCTGTGGCCATCGTTTTTTCGATCAGGAGCGAGCGTGATTATTTCCAGGCAGTTAACCAGGTTGAGCCTGGCGGGTGTGACTCTGGGGTTGGGCCTGGGGCTGAGCCTTGCGGCAAGCGCGAGTGGTGCGCCTGCGCAAACGAGCGCGGACATCCGCCGAACCGGTTTCGGCGTGCCGCACATCCGCGCCGACAATGAGCGCGGGCTCGGCTACGGCATCGGCTATGCCTACGCCCAGGACAACCTGTGCCTGCTCGCCAACGAAATCACTACCGTCAACGGCGAACGTTCGCGGTACTTCGGGCCGGATCAGTTCACCGTCGAAGAGCGGGAGAACCTGATCAGCGATGTGTTTTTCACCTGGTTGAACACCCCGCAAGCCGTCGCCCGCTTCTGGCAGGCCCAGACCCCCGAAGTGCGTGAGCTGGTCGAAGGCTATGTGGCGGGGTACAACCGCTCCTTGAGCGAGCGTCGCGCCCAGGGTTTACCGCCGCAGTGCCAAGGCGAATGGGTACGCGACATCACCCCCTCGGATCTGGTCAAGCTGACCCGACGCCTGTTGGTCGAAGGTGGCGTCGGCCAGTTTGCCGAAGCCCTGGCTGGTGCCACGCCACCCAAGGCCGTGGCCCAGGCGTCGAACGCACAGGCAGCGTTCCAGGTGGCCGCCACGCGGATGCAGCGCTTTGCCCTGGACCGGGGCAGCAACGCCGTCGCGGTCGGCAGCGAGCGTTCCTTCAACGGACGCGGCATGTTGCTGGCCAATCCGCACTTTCCGTGGGTGGGCGGCATGCGCTTTTACCAGATGCACCTGACCATTCCCGGCAAACTGGACGTGATGGGCGCGGCGTTGCCCGGCCTGCCGGTGATCAACATCGGTTTCAATCAACATCTGGCCTGGACCCACACCGTGGATTCGTCCAGGCATTTCACGCTGTATCGCCTGCAACTCGACCCCGGGGATTCGACCCGTTACCTGCTCGACGGCCAGTCATTGCCGATGGACAAGCAGACCGTGACCGTCAACGTCAGGCAGGCGGACGGGCAGGTCCGGACGATTTCCCATGTGGTCTACAGTTCGAAATTCGGTCCGGTGGTGCA
This sequence comes from Pseudomonas sp. IT-P74, assembly GCF_949768175.1. Classification (NCBI taxonomy): domain Bacteria; kingdom Pseudomonadati; phylum Pseudomonadota; class Gammaproteobacteria; order Pseudomonadales; family Pseudomonadaceae; genus Pseudomonas; species Pseudomonas sp. IT-P74. The sequence goes on from NZ_CATKQD010000001.1 coordinate 91,846, forward strand.
ATGGCCGGGGAAACTGGATTGGGATCATCAGTACGCCTTCAGCCTGCGCGACGCCAATCTGGACAACGACCGGGTTCTGCAGCAGTGGTACGCGATGAACCGCGCTGAAAACCTCAAGGATTTCCAGGCTTCGGTGCACAGGATCCAGGGCATCCCGTGGGTCAACACGCTGGCGGCGGACGATCAGGGGCAGACGCTGTACATGAACCTCTCGGTGGTGCCCAACGTCAGCGTCGACAAGCTAGCGCAATGCAGCGATCCACGAGTGGGCTTGCAGATGATCGTTCTCGACGGTTCCAACAGCGCCTGTGCCTGGGACATCGATCCGCAGGCGCCACAACAGGGTATCTATGCGTCGGACAAGTTGCCGCAATTGCTGCGCAAGGATTTTGTCCAGCACTCCAACGACTCGGCATGGATGGCCAACCCGGCGCAACCGCTGACCGGCTATTCGCCGTTGATCAGCCAGGATAGCCAGCCATTGGGACTGCGCTCGCGCTTTGCCCTGGATCGTTTGAGCACACTGGCCCAGGCCGGCAAGGTCGGGGCCGCGGACTTGCAACGCATGGTCATGGACGATGAGGTGTATCAGGCGGATCAAGTGATGCCGGACCTGCTGCAGTTCTGCGCGGCGGATCTCGGTACCGATGCCAAAACCCTCGCGCCACTGTGCGCCAGCTTCAAGGCCTGGGACCGCAAGGCCAACCTGGACAGCGGCCTGGGCTTTGTGCACTTGCAGAATGTCATGGAGGCGTTGGAGCCAGTGCCGGACGTATGGCGTGTGGCATTCGATCCGCAAGATCCACAACATACTCCACGTGGAATCGCAGTCGGGCACCCGCAGGTGGCAAAGGCGCTACGGGCAGCGATGCTGGCTTCGGCTGAACAGGTCAAGGCATCAGGACTGACACCCGATAGCCGTTGGGGTGATATCCAGGTGGTCAGCAGCGGCGGACAGCAAACACCGATCCACGGCGGCCCGGGGACGCTCGGGGTCTACAACGCCATCCAGAGCGTGCCGCGCAGCGATGGCAAGCGCGAAGTGGTCAGCGGCACGAGTTACCTGCAAGTGGTGACCTTTGACGAGTACGGACCGCAGGCCAAAGGGCTTCTGGCGTTCTCGTTGTCCAGCGACCCGGCCTCGAAGTTTTCACGGGACCAGACGCTGGCCTTTTCCAGGAAGCAATGGAGCGTGCTGCCTTTCACCGAGCAACAGATCCTGTCCGATCCGGACTATCAGGTGCGGACGATTCGCCAGCAGGACGCCAAGGTGACCGCGCAGTAATGTAGTGGGGTTTTACATGAGCGCTGAAGGCCGCACCCCGCAAGGGTGGCGGTCTTTTCAGCTTTTCGGGGAGGTTTGCGGAATCGCGTTGACCACCAGGTTACCGTTCTGATTGCGGGTCAGGTAGACCGGCAGGACCCGCGGCAAAGACTTCACCAGGCCGTTGATCTCCTTGATGTTGTAGATGCCGCCGATATGGATCGAGCCGGTGCTGTTGTCAGCGACCATCAAGGGTTTGTCCAGGTAGCGGTTGATCAAGGGCAGCGCATCGCTGAGCGCCAGATCGTCGAGCACCAGCTTGCCCTGGCGCCAGGCCAGCGAGCTGTCATTGTCATAGGTCTGGCTGATGCGGGGGATGAAGTCGCCGTGTCGATAACTGGCCTGCATCGCTGGGTCCAGGCGCAAACCGTCGCCTTGCCGGTCGGCATTGCTGCTGACCAGTACCGAACCTTCGATCAGGTTGACCTTGACCTGGTCTTCATACATCCAGACGTTGAACTGGGTGCCGGTCACGCGAATCCGGCCTTCTGCGGCCTTGACCACGAAGGGGTGGCGAGTGTCATGGCTGACACTGAAGAAGGCTTCGCCTTTTTTCAGCGTGACTTGCCGCTGATCCTTGTAGTTGCTGTAGGTCAGCTCGCTGCCCAGGTTCAGTTCCACCTGACTGCCGTCTTTCAAGGTGACTGTTCGAACATTGTCGGTCGCTTCGAAGTGCTGGTACGCGTTCGGTACCCAGCCCAGGTGCCAGCCGCCATAACCCGCCAAAGGCAGCGCCAGGGCACAGACCGTCGCTGCAATGGCCAGGCGGCGCCACGGTTTTTCGGATTGGGGGCGAACCAGCGGCACGACGGGCTCGGGACGCGGCAAGTCGCCGGCCACATCCCAGATCTCCAGCATCGCTTCGTACTCGAAGGCATGGAGCGGATGCGCATTACGCCATTGCTCAAACGCCTGGCGTTCTTGCTCGGTGCAGTCATTGGCGTGCAAACGCATACACCAATGCGCGGCGGCATCGGTGATGGCATCGTATTCAGCTTCCGAGAGCGTGTGGTCGGTCATTGGCCCTTCCTGGTTTCCTGCATTCTAACCTTGGGGGGAGTCTGCGAGAACATCAGTCATGGCATTTAACTATCAAAGTGTTGTTTTTTTAACGCCAGGTCTTTGGAATTCCTGTTGTCGGGTAACAGTATCCAGGGGTGCGTGAAAAAAAGATCAAAACAGCCACCGCTGTGCAGCGCAGATCCGTGGATCTGCGCATTTATTACGTCGTGATCAGGTTTCGGAGGTTGCAGCGACCGATAGCGGGTCCAGTTGCCGGCCCATTTCGCAGATCAAGAAAGCGATCGAGTCGGCATTGTGCAAAATGACGTCGATGCGCAGCTTCGAATCCTTCACGTTAAAAAACGCTTCCCTTGCCTTATCCATCGTCTCGCTGCCCGTCAGCCGCAGAATGTCCTTGCCGATGTGGTAAGTGCTCGGTATGGAGTCCAGGCTGATCCACGATTGCAGGCCACTGTTCCAGCGCGCGAACAGTTCGTCCTTTGGCGTTTTCATCGACAAGGCTTCTCGCTGGAAGTCCACTTGAGACTGTTTCTTTGCTGCGCCATAGCCGGTGACCGCCTCTACCAGATCGCTGAACGGTAGCCTGGCCTCAAGGTAGGCGATGTCCACGGCCTTGGAAAACAAATGAGCGAACTCGTGTATCAGCGTCGCGGCCTGGCTGTGGCCGTCGACATCGAAAGGTTGGGTCAGGCTGGATTTGTACCAGTCCAGTTGTTGATCGAAGAATTTTTCCGTGAAATACACATTGCGCTGTTGATCCTTCTCCACGACAAACGCGACGAGGTTGTCCTTCGAATCCCGGCTTGAACCCACGATAAAGCGTTGCGAGTTCATCCAGTCGTCATCGGGGTCGACCAGCGCGTTGCAGATGGGAACGACGGCCTGTCTGATTTTCTCGATCAGTGCGTTGTCGACCTGGTCCACATCAAAGAACTGTTTGAGGAAGGTATCGAGCCTTGTGCCGGGGACGAGCTTCTTGAGTTGCACCAGATTGTGCAGGCTGTTGAACGCGTAAAAACGGGCCATGTCGATGGCCTGCACGATCATGCGGGCTTTTTCGGGATGTCTTGCCCGGATTTCCTCCATCCCCCGGGCCTCGATGTTCAGCACCTCCCTGGCGACATAGAAGTTGACATACTGATTGCGCATTTTCGAGACGGCTTTGCCGAAGTGAACGGTGTGGATATCCGGGTCGATCACCAGTTGCTTGTCGGATGCCGTCTGTAACACAGGGCCTTCTTCTTCGCCTTTGATTATTTTCCAGACCGCCCCGATCTTATCTACGCCGTACACCTTGCCGGCAATGGCGGCGAAGGATCTGTTGCTGGTCGCTTCAAGGTAGGTACCGTCGGTGCTGCTTTTCGTCAGGTCCTTGAGTTCGACCGTGGTTTCGAACGGTTGCAGCCGCGTGCGCAGCGGTGCTGTTGACCGGACCTGGGACCAGGGTTGCGCGGTTACTGGGGTGGCAACCGGTTCAGTCACCGCTTCGCCGGTTGCCTCGGCGGTGTCTGCCCATCCTTCGAGGGACAGCCGGCCCAAAGTCACGATTTGCGCCGCACCGGCGATGAAGGTACGCAATGCCGCTCCCCAGTGATGGTCCTGCAAGCCTTCGGCGGAGTTGAGTTCGTCTTTGTAAGCCTTCCAGAGAAACTGCACATACGCGAGTTTGCCCGGCAGAAGGCCTGAAATGCGCTCAATGCCGGAGACGAACAGGTGTTCGACGGCCTCCCAGTCAGACTGAGCGGTAGCGTCTGCCTGGCTGCCGAGCATCTTCACCAGCAGATTAGTGTTGTCATGGAACAAACGGGTGAGCAGGTTGCCGCCGATGGGGTTGGACGCGAGGGTGATTTCGCTCGACTGGCCGACGGTGGACTCGAACAGGTTGCGAAACACCGTTTGCTCATTCTCTGGCAGGCGACGAATCAACATGTCCTGCAACGGCCCCGGCGTGTTGAGCGCTGAGACAATGCTGGCCTCATTATCAAACTCAACGAACGGTGAGCCACCGGGGTGGTAGGGGGCATAGAGGATTTGCGGGCCGGCCTTGCCTTCGCCGGGACCCACCAGGTACAGGCCCAGCGCCTTGACGGCGGAGGTACCGTTTGTCTTGAGCAGTTCCAGTGGTCGGGCAATGGCGTGTGCGCCTTCTACGGCCGCCCGGGCGATGGCGTCCGGCATGTCGAATACTTGCCGAAGCAAATCGAAAGCACTGTCGGACAGTCGCTGCTGCAGTTTCAGTTCGTGGGCGTGTTGCAGCAGTTGCCAGGGCAGTTGTTTGGCGAAGCGCAACACCCTGCTTTCGACGTCGGCCGCTTGATTCGACAAGCTGTCCGTGACCTGTTTGGCGTAGTTCTGCGCTATGTCCAATGACAGCAACAGTTGGCGGACAGCCGCCTGGTCCAGACCCCGGGGCAGCGATTGAGTGGTTGCCGACCCGACCTTGAACCCGGTGCCTTGCGCAATGTTGACGTGGTGCAAGGCGAACTCGGTGAGGGTCCGGGCGGGGCCGACCAGGGCCAGGTTCGGGGTGATTTCAATATTGTCAGGGTCCAGCGCTGTGGCGGGGAAGCGGCTGGCGAGCAACGACTTCAGTGTTTCATGCACATACGACTTGAGGGGTTTGATCCCGTGTAAATAGTCTTTGTCCTCAACAACGCTGTTGCGGTATTGCTCCAGCAGTTCAAGGTGCAGTCGCTGCTCTTGCAGCGGAGCCATTCCCAGCCAGGCGGGCAGGGACTGCTGTTGGCTGATCGCCCGGGCGATCGACGTGGCTCTTCGCAGGTTGGTGTTGAGCACCGTTGTGGTCAGGGCTTTAAGGGCTTTTTTCTTCTTCGTGTCGCTCAGATCGAAAGTGCGTACGTGTTCGCAGCGAGCCAAAAAGTGCTCGATGGACGATTGCGCGACCCGCTCCAATGCAGGCCCTTCAATCAGCCGCAGCGGACCCAATGAGTAGCGCTGGTGAAAGATGCGTTGGGTCGGGGTCAGGTTTTCCAGCAACGCCAGGCGTTGTTGCGGTTCGAGCAGGCGCCGGTTCAGTTCCAGCCGTGCACGATTGATGGTGTCAAAGACTTCCAGGCCCTCGGCGGGTGTCCACAGGATCGTCCGGCCGGAATGCGAGGGGTCGAGTCCGCCACGCTCGGTCAACAGTAGGCAATGGGCCAGAGGCAGGACATCCTCCTGGCCGGAGCACTCCAGCGTCAATGAGTAGGCATCGGGTCGGAAGCCCTTGAGGGACGGACGGTTTAGCCGGTCGGTCTGGTCCGGATTGAATACCGTGTCGACAATGTCCCGATCCGCATCCCGCAGCGTCGAGTCGAGTACACGCAGGCTGGCTTCGCCACGCAGGCCAACGGACAGTGCATGGGTCAGGCGGGGTTTGATGTTTTCCAGATAGACCCGTTGCAAGGCCAGAGAAGCGACCGGTTGTGCTGCGAAATCTGCGTTGATCTGTGTTTCGATGTCGCTGAAGGTCTTGACGAAAGTCTCCGCCGTATCGGCCAGCACAGTTGAGGGATGCTGATCGCCGGATAACACGGGCCGCGTGCTCCAGCGTTCGTCGGTAGTCAGTATCAGCAGGCGCTCGCTGATCATCGAGCGGATATCCAGCGCCTTGTCGAACAGAGCATGGATGTCCACGCTGCCGTCACTGTGACGGAACACTTGCAGGGCATATTCCAGGTTCTGCAGTTGCTTGCCGATGATCCGGTCGAAGAGCTTGGGGAAGATCTCGCCGGAAATCACTTCGCCGGTCACATTCGGCCGGTCAAAACCAATGAAACACTGGCGCTCCTCCAGGCTCAGCAGGCCGTAGAACTCATCCTCGTGACCGGCTGCGCTGAACTTGCTCAGCACCGTATCGCGCAAGTCCTGATAGTCCTTGAGCACCTGCAGTCCTGCGGTGGGCGTGTAGAGAAACGCATTGCTGGCGCTGACCATCAGTGAACCGGCCAACTCCACATGGTTGGCCTGGTACTCCCACAGGCGCACGGTTTCGACGGACATCGATTCGTTCGTCCGGCTAGCCGTCGAGATCAACGCGTGCAAATCCTGGCTTTGCTCAGGGGTGATGATCCCGGCTTCACGCTTGAGCAGCAGTTGCACTCGCGCCTGGTCGGCAATGGCCTGGCCGAAGAACTGGTGACGGGATGCGCCATCGGCGCTCGGCGCAGCCCAGAAACCTTCGAGCTGCCCGACCAGCAGGCTGATCAGTTGGCGCGAGATCGTCGTGACGCCTGCCTCCCAGAGTGGCTGGTCGGTTTTTGCCGGGGACTTTTTCGGATGGGAAAACTCAGGGGAAGACCCGGCTGGCCAACGCTGATGGCGATAGTGCAGGAGGACGGCCTCACTCAGGGACAGGGAGTTGACCCAGCGTCGCGCCGCATGGTTCTCGTCAGCATTCTCTGGCGTCGTTGCCAGGTAGAAGTTCACTTGGCTTTGGCTCTGATCCAGACCTGGAAACGACGCCGCCAGCTTCTGATTCAGCAATGTGTCGAGCAGCGAGGTCAGGGACGGCAGCGCTTTCAATTCGTCGAGCAGGGCCTGGTCGTTGAGTTGCTGATGGGTGGAGAGGGTGTCGCGCTGGTCTTCGAACACGTCGCCGTCGATGGTTTGAAAGTCCAGTTCGATGTCGGCGGCGTCCACCACGGTCTTGCGTTGGGACAGCGCCATGAAGGCCAGCAGGTCGTCGTCTTCGCCGGCCGCCTTGAGTTGCGTCACCAGTTGTTTGGTCAGGGCCGTACGGTTGGCGAATTTTTTGATTCCGGCGTACGGGGTATAGAGAATCACGCCATTGTCTTCGGGCGTCGCGGTCAGTACAAAGCTGCCAGCCAGCGCCACGGGTTCCAGGTCCTGGATTTTCAGCAGGATTTTCTTCGCCAGCATGGGCGGCGTCTGCTTATCGCGAAGTGCCTGGTTGGCCAGTTCGATTTGGCTGAACCATTCGAAGTCCTTTTGCGTCAGACCGTGGGTTTTACCCAGTTCTTTCCAGAGGCCGCGCGACGTCAGCGCCTCGGGGAAAAACAGCGGAGTTACTGGTGTAGGCATCGTCGAGTCTCGTTCAAGGTGCCACTCAAAGGCGCCTGTGGATTGAGCTTCGAGACTAAAAGCCGGTGCGTTGGCGCAGGTGGTAAATAGATAACGCACGGGGCGTGGACATTCGTGACACGGATATATCTCATCGGCCCTGAGCGAAAGGTTGACAGGTCGCTCGCCGCACGTTGTTAATCGGCGGGTCTTTGTACGCTGTTGTTCCCTCCAATAATCAGTCTGGAGCTTCAGATGTCTGCGCCAAACGATCATGCCTCTACTGCGATCTCGTCACACCTGTCATTCGAAGCGCTGAGCGCTTTGCTGGAAAAGATTTTTCTGCGTCACGGCACGTCGGCCGAGGTTGCCCGGGTGCTGGCGCAAAACTGCACCGGTGCCGAGCGCGACGGCGCGCACAGTCACGGGGTATTCCGTATTCCCGGTTATGTTTCGACGCTGCAAAGCGGCTGGGTCAATGGCCAGGCCGTCCCGGTGGTCGAAGACGTGGCTTCAGGGTTTGTGCGGGTCGATGCCAATAACGGGTTTGCTCAACCGGCCCTGGCGGCGGCACGCGAGCTGCTGGTGCAGAAGGCCCGAAGTGCCGGCATCGCGGTGCTGGCGATCCGTAACTCACACCATTTCGCGGCCTTGTGGCCGGATGTCGAACCCTTCGCCGATGAAGGCCTCGTGGCATTGAGCGTGGTCAACAGCATGACCTGCGTGGTGCCCCACGGTGCCGATCGTCCGCTGTTCGGCACCAACCCGATTGCCTTCGCTGCGCCGCGGGCTGATGGCGCGCCGATTGTCTTCGACCTGGCCACCAGTGCCATTGCCCATGGCGACGTGCAAATTGCCGCTCGCGAAGGTAAGCACTTGCCGGAAGGGATGGGCGTGGACAGCCTCGGCCAGCCGACCACGGACCCGAAGGCGATTCTCGAGGGTGGCGCGTTACTGCCTTTTGGCGGGCACAAGGGCTCGGCGTTGTCGATGATGGTCGAGTTGCTCGCTGCGGCACTGACCGGCGGCAATTTTTCCTTCGAGTTCGACTGGAAAAACCACCCTGGCGCCAAGACGCCCTGGACTGGACAATTGCTGATCGTGATTGATCCGGGCAAAGCGGCGGGGCAAAGTTTTGCCGAGCGCAGCCAGGAACTGGTGCGGCAAATGCACGGTGTTGGCTTGAAGCGTTTGCCGGGGGACCGGCGTCATCATCAGCGCGCCAAATCACAGGTCAACGGCATTGAACTGGATGCCCGGACGCTGGCGAATTTGCGGGAGCTGGCTGGGGAGTGATTCTGTCAGCAGGTGCTGTAGAACCTGTGGGAGCGAGCCTGCTCGCGAAAGCGGTGTATCAATCAACATGGATATTGACTGACACGACCTCTTCACGAGCAGGCTCGCTCCCACAGGGTTTGTGGTGTTTGATTGGAATGCTTAGCGACGCCCCAACAACAACCCCACCACCAAACCAAACCCGGCGGAAATCGCCACGGTTTGCCATGGATGCCCGCCGATATAGGTTTCAGTGGCCTCGACCGCGGGCAGGGTCCGGTCGCGTACACTGGTCACCGAATCCCCTGCCTGCCGGAGTTTCAGGGCGATTTGTCCGCGAAGGGTCTCCGCTTCTTCCCCGACCAGCGAGGCACTGCTTTTCAGCAGTTTTTCCGACTCTTCGATCAGCGTTTTAAGTTCGCTGAAGGCTTGATCCTTGATTTGGTCTTCGGCGGCTTGCGCGGCGGGTTGGCGGGCCATTGAAGTACTCCTTGCAGGTAAGTGGACGGTGAACAATGGAGTCTGCCCTCGTCGGAAAAGTTGCAGCTATTTTGCCCGGTGAGGGCATCTTGCTGAAAAACCGGCGCAGGACATTTCGTCCTACAGTGTAAGATGTCGCCTATTTTACGCAGCAGGAAATTCCCATGAGCTTCAATCTGGCCGACAAACCCCTCGCCGAGCGCGCAGCGCTTGAAGACGAGAAATCCCGTCTGTTCGAACTCTGGCAAAACAACCTGGGCAAAGCCAAGGGGGAGGCCGCGCGGTTGTTCGGCGAACGGGCCAAGCGCAAAGGCAAATGGGCCGAATGGGTGCGCGCCGAGCTGGACGGCATGTCGCCGCCGGAATTCGCCAACATGGTGCGCAGTGAAGTCAATCGCCTGATGGCGGCCAACAAATAATATCGGCCGTCAGGCGAAGCTCGCGACGATCGCCTCGCGCACTTTCAATAGCACCGGGTCGAGCTGGGTGCTGGTCCGCCAGCCCAGTTCGATCGGGTAGCGCGGCAAGGCCAAGGGACAGGGCAGCAGTGCCAGCCCGCTGAGCGTTGCGATGCTTTGGGCGGCATGGGCCGGAATGGTCGCCACCGCCCGGCTGCCTTTGAGCAAATGGGGCAACGCGGCAAAATGCGTGGTCGAGGCGCACACTCTTCGACTGAGCCCCAGCGCCGCCAATCCCTCATCGGTAATCCCGATAAAACCGCCGGACGACACCAGAATGTGTTCGCGGGCCACAAACTCCTCAAGACCGATGCTTTGCTGGCCCTTGACCAAGCTCGACGGGTCCGCCAGGCACAGATAGCCACCTTCCCCCAGCACCTGACGGCTGAGCAACCGCTCGGCAAACCCGCCCGCGGTAATCGCCAGGTCAATGCTGCGCTCCAACAACGCCTGGGCGACGATCTGGCTGTGGGTCTGGCGGAAAATCAGCCTCAGCTTCGGCGCGCAACGGGCGATTTCTTCGATCAGCCGCCGGCCGTAGGCAATTTCGAAATCATCCGACATTCCCACGGTGACCGAGCGACCTTCGTACTGTTGCGCAGCTGGATCGACCATCGCCAGGCTCTGCCGGCATTTGTTCAGGGCATCGCTGACTACCGGCTTGAGCTGATTGGCCTTGAGCGAGGGAGCCAGGCCGCGCCCGGTGCGCACGAACAACTGATCGCCATACAGCTCGCGCAAGCGACGCAAGGCCGCGCTGACGGCCGATTGCGTCACGCCCAGGCGCAGTGCGGCGCGGCTGGCGCTGGACTCCTCGTGCAGTGCTTCGAAGACTTTGAGCAGATTGAGGTCAACGTTGGTGATATTCATTTTGCTCATATCATTCAGCAGTGAATCGGTCTTTATTGATGATTGCCTGACGCCGGAGAATGAGCAACACCTGATGCGAATGGAGTTTCCAAGATGCCAAAGTCAATCGTTGCTGCCCTGCAGATCGGCGCCTTGCCCGGCGGCAAGGCTGAAACCCTGGAACAGATCCTGTCCTATGAAAACGCGATCACCGAATCCGGCGCCGGGTTGGTGGTGATGCCGGAAGCGTTGTTGGGCGGTTATCCCAAAGGTGAGGGCTTTGGCACCCAATTGGGCTATCGCCTGCCGCAAGGTCGCGAAGCCTTTGCCCGCTATTTTGCCAATGCCATCGACGTCCCCGGCGTGGAAACCGAGGCACTGGCGGGGTTGTCCGCGCGCACCGGTGCGAATCTGGTGATCGGCGTGATCGAGCGCGCCGGCAGCACCTTGTACTGCACCGCGCTGCACTTCGATCCGCAGGTCGGGCTGGTGGCCAAGCACCGCAAACTGATGCCCACCGGCACCGAACGGTTGATTTGGGGCAAGGGCGATGGCTCGACCTTGCCGGTGATCGACAGCCAGGTCGGGCGCGTCGGTGCAGTGGTGTGCTGGGAAAACATGATGCCGCTGCTGCGCACGGCGATGTACGCCAAGGGCGTGGAGGTGTGGTGCGCGCCGACCGTGGACGAGCGGGAGATGTGGCAGGTCAGCATGCGCCACATTGCCCATGAAGGGCGCTGCTTCGTGGTCAGTGCCTGTCAGGTCCAGGCGTCGCCCCAGGACCTGGGCCTGGACATCGCCAACTGGCCTGCGCAGCGGCCGTTGATTGCCGGTGGCAGCGTGATTGTAGGTCCCATGGGTGACATCCTCGCCGGACCGTTGCGCGACAGCGCCGGGCTGCTTACCGCGCAAATCGACACGGACGACCTGGTACGCGCCCGCTACGACTATGACGTGGTCGGCCACTACGCCCGGCCGGATGTGTTCGAACTGACCGTGGACGAGCGCGCCAGACCCGGGGTGCGCTTCATCGCTTGATACCCGGCGGGCTTTGGCCAAAGCAGTCAGGCAACTTGATAGCTTTGACCATTGCCCGACACCCCGCGCAGAGCGAGTATTTCCCTGTTGATTACGGTTCCCCCAACCTAATAAGAAACACAGAGGGATTCTGGCAATGCGCGCTTACTTGTCTGCTACTGCTCGGTTCAATTATCAGCACACCGTCGATGCCGCGCTCGCGGGCGACCTGACGGCCCTCAATGCCTGTGTCGAATGCTGTGACCGGCACGCCTTGCCGGGTCGCATCGCGCTGTTCTGGGAAGGACGCGACGGGACCGGTGCGACGTACACCTTCACTGACTTGCAGGACAAGGCCGCGCGTTTCGCCAACTACCTGCGGGCCCAGGGCGTGAAAAAAGGCGACAAGGTCGCCGGCCTGTTGCCACGCAATATCGAACTCCTGATCACCGTGTTCGCCACCTGGCGCATCGGCGCGGTGTATCAACCGCTGTTTACCGCGTTCGGCCCCAAGGCCATTGAACACCGCCTGGGCTGCTCTGGCGCCAAGGTGGTGGTGACCGATGCGGTGAACCGGCCGAAACTTGCTGAAGTCGCCGATTGCCCGACCATCGTTACCGTCACCGGTGCCAAAGGGCAGGGCCTGGTGCATGGCGATTTCAGTTTCTGGGCCGAACTGGCCAACTATTCCGCCGACTGTGAACCGGTGCTGCTGACCGGCGAAGACCCGTTCCTGCTGATGTTCACTTCGGGCACCACCGGCCCGTCGAAAGCGCTGTCGGTGCCGCTCAAGGCCATCGTTGCGTTCCAGGGCTACACCCGCGATGCGGTGGATCTGCGCCCTGAAGACGCCTTCTGGAATGTCGCCGATCCGGGTTGGGCTTATGGCATTTATTTCGGGGTTACGGGGCCAATGTCCATGGGCCATCCGATCACCTTTTACGATGGCCCGTTCACCCTCGAAAGCACCTGCCGGGTGATCAACAAGTACGGGATCACCAACCTGACCGGTTCGCCGACGGCCTACCGTTTGCTGATTGCCGGCGGCGATGAGTTCGCCAGATCGATCAAGGGCAAGCTGCGTATCGTCAGCAGCGCTGGCGAGCCGCTGAACCCGGAAGTGATCCGCTGGTTCGCCGACAACCTCGACGTGGTCATCCACGACCACTACGGCCAGACTGAGCTGGGCATGGTGCTGTGCAACCACCACGGCCTTGATCACCCGATCCACATGGGCGCCGCCGGTTTTGCCTCGCCGGGCCACCGCATCGTGGTGCTGGATGACGAGTACAAGGAGCTCGGCGTTGGCCAGCCGGGCATCCTGGCCATCGACCGCAGCCAGTCGCCGATGTGCTGGTTCGCCGGCTACGAAGGCGGGCCGACCAAGGCCTTTGTCGGCAACTATTACCTCAGTGGCGACACCGTCGAGTGGAACCCGGACGGCAGCATCAGCTTCGTCGGTCGCAGTGATGACGTGATCACCACCTCCGGCTACCGGGTCGGCCCGTTCGACGTGGAAAGTGCACTGATCGAACACCCGGCCGTGGTCGAGGCTGCAGTGATCGGCAAGCCCGATCCGGAGCGCACCGAACTGGTCAAGGCCTTCGTCGTGCTCAGCGCGCAATACCGTGCCGCCCCCGAGTTGGCCGAAGAGCTGCGCCAACACGTGCGCAAGCGTCTGGCGGCGCACTCGTACCCCCGTGAAATCGAATTTGTCAGCGAGTTGCCGAAAACCCCCAGCGGCAAATTGCAGCGCTTTATCTTGCGCAACCAGGAAATCGCCAAGGCTCAAGAGGCTGCGGCGAAGAACGTTCCAGCTTGAATCCAGGGAAACAATGATGCAGATCGAGAACAAGATTTTTATTGTCACCGGTGGCGCTTCCGGACTTGGTGCCGCCACCGCCGAGGTGCTGGTCGCCGCTGGCGCGAAAGTGATGCTGGTGGACATGAATGCCGAAGCCGTTGCAGCCCAGGCCCAGCGCCTGGGCGCGCAGAGCGTTGTGGCGGACATCAGCCACGAAGCGGCGGCCGAAGCCGCCGTGCAGGCGACGGTCAAGGCCTTTGGCGGCCTCAATGGCCTGGTCAATTGCGCCGGCATCGTGCGTGGCGAGAAGATTCTCGGCAAGAACGGTCCACATGCATTGGCCAGTTTCAGCCAGGTGATCAACGTCAACCTGATCGGCAGCTTCAACATGCTGCGCCTGGCGGCAGCGGCGATTGCCGAGACCGAAGCGGATGCCGACGGCGAACGTGGCGTGATCATCAACACCGCGTCTGCTGCGGCCTATGACGGTCAGATCGGCCAGGCAGCCTACGCGGCGTCCAAGGGCGCGATTGTCAGCCTGACCTTGCCAGCGGCCCGCGAACTGGCGCGTTTCGGCATCCGTGTGATGACCATCGCCCCGGGTATTTTCGAAACGCCGATGATGGCCGGCATGACCCAGGAAGTCCGCGATTCCCTGGCCGCTGGCGTGCCATTCCCGCCGCGTTTGGGCAAACCGGGCGAGTATGCCGGGCTGGTCAAGCATATTATTGAAAACAGCATGCTCAACGGCGAGGTGATCCGTCTCGACGGTGCCTTGCGCATGGCCGCCAAGTAAGGAGGATTTGTCATGACAATGTCCAACGATCCAATTGTTATCGTCAGCGCCGTTCGCACCCCGATGGGCGGCTTCCAGGGCGAGCTGAAAAGCCTGACGGCGCCGCAACTCGGTGCTGCCGCCATCAAGGCCGCCGTCGAACGTGCCGGTGTTGCCAGTGATGCCGTCGATGAAGTGTTGTTCGGTTGCGTGCTGCCGGCAGGCCTTGGCCAGGCCCCAGCGCGTCAGGCGGCGCTGGGCGCGGGGCTGGATAAATCGACCCGCTGCACCACCCTGAACAAGATGTGCGGCTCCGGCATGGAAGCGGCGATTCTGGCCCATGACATGCTGGTGGCGGGCAGTGCCGATGTGGTGGTCGCCGGTGGCATGGAAAGCATGTCCAACGCGCCTTACCTGCTGGACCGCGCCCGTGCCGGCTACCGCATGGGCCATGGCCGGGTGCAGGACTCGATGTTCCTCGACGGCCTCGAAGACGCCTACGACAAGGGTCGCCTGATGGGCACCTTCGCCGAAGAATGCGCCGAAACCAACAGCTTCAGCCGTGAAGCCCAGGACGCGTTCGCCATCGCCTCGACCACCCGCGCGCAACAGGCGATCAAGGACGGCAGCTTCAAGGATGAAATCGTGCCGTTGACTGTGACAGTCGGCAAAGAGCAGGTGGTGATCAGCAATGACGAGCAGCCGCCAAAAGCCAGGCTGGACAAGATCGCTTCGTTGAAACCGGCGTTCCGCGAAGGCGGTTCGGTGACCGCGGCCAACTCCAGTTCGATCTCCGACGGCGCGGCCGCGCTGGTGCTGATGCGCCAGTCCCAGGCACAGAAGCAAGGCCTGAAACCCTTGGCGGTGATCCATGGCCACGCCGCGTTCGCCGACACCCCGGGCCTGTTCCCGGTGGCGCCAATCGGTGCAATCAAGAAACTGATGAAGAAAACCGGCTGGTCGCTCAATGACGTCGATCTGGTGGAAGTCAACGAAGCCTTCGCCGTGGTCGGCATGGCCGCGATGACTCATCTGGAAATCCCCCACGAGAAACTCAACGTGCACGGCGGTGCTTGCGCCCTCGGTCACCCGATCGGGGCGTCCGGCGCGCGGATTCTGGTGACCCTGCTTTCGGCCCTGCGCCAGAAAGGCTTGAAGCGCGGCGTTGCAGCGATTTGTATCGGCGGCGGTGAAGCGACGGCCATGGCCGTGGAATGCCTCTACTGACTACGCAATCCCTTGTAGGAGCGAGCCTGCTCGCGATGGGCGTTAACGATGACGCGGGGTGCCTGGAGGAACGCGGTGCCCTGGCGTCCATCGCGAGCAGGCTCGCTCCTACAGGGGGCAATTAAATTTCAAGGATTCACCATGATCCCCAATGACGACCAACAACAAATCCGCGACATGGCCCGGGACTTTGCCCAGGAACGCCTGAAGCCGTTCGCCGCCGAATGGGACCGCGAGCACCGCTTTCCCAAGGAAGCCATCGGCGAGATGGCCGGGCTGGGCTTCTTCGGCATGCTGGTGCCGGAGCAGTGGGGCGGATGCGACACCGGTTACCTCGCCTACGCCATGGCCCTGGAAGAAATCGCAGCCGGCGATGGCGCCTGCTCGACCATCATGAGCGTGCACAACTCCGTGGGTTGTGTGCCGATCCTCAACTACGGCACCGATGAGCAGAAGGAGCGCTTTCTCAAACCGCTGGCCAGCGGTGCGATGCTCGGCGCCTTCGCCCTGACCGAACCCCAGGCCGGTTCTGATGCCAGCGGCCTGAAAACCCGTGCCCGCCTGGAAGGTGATCATTACGTGCTCAACGGCTGCAAGCAGTTCATCACTTCCGGGCAGAATGCCGGGGTGGTGATCGTGTTTGCGGTGACTGATCCGAACGCGGGCAAACGCGGCATCAGTGCCTTTATCGTGCCGACCGATTCGCCGGGCTACACCGTCGCTCGGGTTGAAGACAAGCTCGGCCAGCACGCCTCCGACACCTGCCAGATCCTCTTCGAGGACGTGAAGGTGCCGGTGACCAACCGTTTGGGCGAGGAGGGCGAAGGCTACAGGATTGCCCTGGCCAACCTTGAAGGCGGTCGTGTCGGCATCGCTTCGCAATCGGTGGGCATGGCCCGCGCTGCGTTCGAAGCGGCGCGTGACTATTCGCGGGAACGCGAAAGCTTCGGCAAGCCGATCATCGAGCACCAGGCCGTGGCCTTCCGCCTGGCGGACATGGCCACCCAGATCGCCGTGGCGCGGCAAATGGTGCACTACGCCGCCGCCTTGCGCGACAGTGGCCAACCGGCCCTGGTCGAAGCGTCGATGGCCAAGTTGTTCGCCTCGGAAATGGCCGAGAAGGTATGTTCCTCGGCGCTGCAAACCCTGGGCGGTTACGGTTACCTCAACGACTTCCCGCTGGAGCGGATCTACCGCGACGTGCGGGTTTGCCAGATCTACGAAGGCACCAGCGATATTCAGCGCATGGTCATTTCGCGCAATTTATAAGAAGGAGTCCCCCCTGTGAGCGACAAAGAGCTGAACTACGAAACGATTTTGCTGGAAACCCACGGCCGCGTTGGCCTGATCACCCTCAACCGTCCACAAGCGCTGAACGCGTTGAACGCACAGATTGTCAGCGAACTGAACCAGGCCCTCGATGGCTTCGAGGCTGACTCGAACATCGGCTGCATCGTCCTGACCGGTTCGAAAAAAGCCTTCGCCGCCGGTGCCGACATCAAGGAAATGGCCGAGCTGACCTATCCGCAGATCTACATCGACGACCTGTTCAGCGACAGCGATCGCGTGGCCAACCGCCGCAAGCCGATCATCGCGGCGGTCAACGGTTTTGCTTTGGGCGGTGGCTGTGAACTGGCGCTGATGTGCGACTTCATCCTGGCCGGCGACAACGCCCGATTCGGCCAGCCGGAAATCAACCTCGGCGTGCTGCCGGGCATGGGCGGTACCCAGCGCCTGACCCGCGCCGTGGGCAAGGCCAAGGCCATGGAAATGTGCCTGAGCGGTCGCCTGATCGATGCCGTGGAGGCGGAGCGTTGCGGGATTGTCGCGCGGATCGTGCCGAGCGATGAGCTGCTGGACGAAGCGCTGAAAGTCGCGGCGTTGATCGCCAAGAAGTCGCTGCCGATTGCGATGATGGTCAAGGAAAGCGTCAACCGCGCCTTTGAAGTGAGCCTGGCCGAAGGCGTGCGCTTTGAGCGCCGGGTGTTCCATGCGGCGTTTGCGACGCAGGATCAGAAGGAAGGGATGGCGGCGTTTATTGCCAAGCGTGAGGCTGAGTTCCAAGGTAAGTGATGTAGCGTTCTTGCGAGCCTCATCGCGAGCAGGCTCGCTCCCACATTGGACCTCAGTGTTTATGAGATCCCTTGTAGGAGCGAGCCTGCTCGCGAAAAGCCTGAGGGCACCGGGTTGATTCAGGTGCCCCGCGTCATCGTTGACCTCCATCGCGAGCTCGCTCCTACAAGGCTTCAAACCAGGTAGTTCTTCAGTTCGCGGGCAATCACTATCCGCTGAATCTCCCACATTGGACCTCAGTGTTTATGAGATCCCTTGTAGGAGCGAGCCTGCTCGCGAAAAGCCTGAGGGCACCGGGTTGATTCAGGTGCCCCGCGTCATCGTTGACCTTCATCGCGAGCGAGCTCGCTCCTACAAGCCTTCACACCAGGTAATTCTTCAGTTCGCGGGCAATCACCATCCGCTGAATCTCGCTCGACCCTTCGTAGATCTGCGTGATCCGCGCATCCCGATAGTATTTTTCCACCGGATAGTCTTCAAGGTAGCCATAGCCGCCATGAATCTGAATGGCGGACGAGCAGACCTTTTCCGCCATTTCCGACGCAAACAGCTTGGCCTGTGACGCCTCCGACAGGCAGGGTTTACCAGCGGTGCGCAGGCGTGCGGCGTGCAGGATCATCAGTCGCGCGGCGTTCAACTGCATGTGCATGTCGGCCAGCAGATTGGCGATGCTTTGGTGTTCATTGATCGTTTTTCCAAACTGCACGCGGTCGCGGGAGTAGGCCAGTGCCGCTTCGAACGCCGCGCGGGCGATGCCCAGCGCCTGGGCGGCGATGCCGATGCGGCCGCCTTCCAGGTTGGACAAGGCGATGGCCAGGCCCTTGCCGCGTTCGCCCAGCAAATTGGCCTCAGGGATACTGCAGTTGTTCAGGGTGACGGCGCAGGTATCGGAAGCACGGATGCCCATCTTGTGTTCGGTGCGGTCGACGATAAAACCGGCAGTGTCGGTCGGCACCAGGAACGCCGAGATGCCACGTTTGCCCAGGTCCGGATCAGTTACGGCAAACACAATCGCCAGTTTGGCCCGCTTGCCGTTGCTGACGAATTGTTTGGCGCCGTTGATCACCCAATGGCCGTCGCGCAGTTCGGCGCGGGTGCGCAGGTTGTGCGCCTCGGAACCGGCCTGGGGTTCGGTCAGGCAGAAGCAGCCGATGACCTGGCCGCTGGCAAGGTCCGCCAGCCAGGTCTGTTTCTGTTCTTCGCTGCCGTAGTTCAGCACAGGCCCGCAGCCCACGGAATTGTGGATGCTCATGAAGGCGCCGGTAGCACCGTCGCCGGCGGAAATCTCTTCTACCGCCAGGGCGTAGGCCACGTAGTCGACATAGGTGCCCCCCCACTCCTCGGGGACCACCATGCCCAGCAGACCCAGTTCGCCCATCTTCGCCACCAGACCGTCGTCGATCCAACCGGCCTTTTCCCAAGCCTGGGCATGGGGCGCGATTTCGCCGCGGGCAAAATCCCGGGCCATGTCGCGGATCATGACTTGCTCTTCGCTCAATTCGATATCGTGCATGGCTCAGCTCTCGTTCTGGTCAAACTCGCTGAAGAAGCTCGCCACGTGTTCGGCGTCCAGCGCCTGGAGGGTGGGCGGGTTCCAGCGTGGTGTCTTGTCTTTGTCGATCAGCAAGGCGCGCACGCCTTCGATCAGGTCGCCGCGCTCGAACCACTGGCGGTCCAGGTGCAGCTCTAGGGCGAAACATTGTTCCAGCGGCAGCTCGCGTCCGCGACGGAGCATTTCCAGGGTCACGGCCATGGCCAGCGGCGAGCGGGTTTCCAGCAGGTCGGCGGTGGTCACGGCCCACTCATGGCTGTCGGCAACCGTTACCTGGCGCAGTTGTTCCACAATACTCGGCACGTCGACCTGGGCGAAGAAGTGGTCGATGGCCGGGCGCAAAGTCGCCAGTGGCGCATCGGGCAGTTGCTGCACGCCGAGTTTCGCCAGCAGGCTTTGCAGATCCTTGAGTGGTGTGTCGTGCCATTCGAGCTGGTCGAGTTTTTCGTCCAGCGTGCCCAGCCTGGCGCTTTCGAGGTACCAGTCGGCCAGGCCGCAATACAGCGCATCGGCGGCGCGAATCTGCACACCGCTGACCCCGAGGTAAATCCCCAGTTCACCGGGAATGCGCGGCAGGAAGTAACTGCCGCCGACGTCCGGGAAATAGCCGATACCGACTTCCGGCATGGCCAGGCGGCTTTTCTCGGTGACTACCCGCAGGTCCGCGCCTTGCACCAGGCCCATGCCGCCGCCAAGGACAAAGCCGTCCATCAGGGCCAGCACCGGTTTGCGGTAGTGATGGATCGCAAGGTCCAGGGCGTATTCCTCGACGAAGAAATCTTCGTGCAGGGTGTCGCCGCTTTTGAAGCTGTCATGCAGCGAGCGAATGTCACCACCGGCACAGAAGGCTTTTTCCCCGGCACCGCGCAGGACCACGGCATGGACTTGCGGATCCTGGGCCCAGGCGTCGAGCTGGCGGTGCAGGTTGCGCACCATGTCCAGGGTGAGGGCATTGAGGCCGGCGGGGCGGTTGAGGGTCAGGTGACCAATGTGGTTGCGAACCTCGGCCAGTACTTCGTTTTGCGTGGCATCCATGGACTGAGTCCCTGGAGAAGTAACCTGAGCAGTCATCACTAACTCCCTGCTTTTATTGTTCTTTATCGAGATGCTCGCGCGCGAGCGATGGCGGATCGTATCAGTGCAAATTTGCCTTGTACAACCCGAATAAGTGCAGGTTGTCTGTGCATTTTTGCATGCCGGTGTCCGGTATTGTTACAGCGTAGACCAAGGCGAATTCAGGCAAACGCTGCGAGCAGATCCTCTTCGAACGCCTTCTGCGCCTCACCGGCCACCTGTGCGCGGTGCCGGGCCAGATGAAACGCGACGTCGAAACTCATGTCGCCTCGGCGCACAGCCCTGAGCAAACCCTTGTCTTCCCAACCACGGGCGAAGTGGCTGGGCAAGTAACCGACATGCTTGCCGGAAAGGATGAAGGCGAGGGTGCCTTCGACTTGTTCGGAGCGCGCCGAACACAACTTGCCCTGGAAGGGTTCGTCACTGCGCAGGAAGCGGTAGGGGTGATCGACCCGGTCGCAGGCCTGCAAATCCTGATCGTCGGGGGCCGGATTGGTGAACAGCGGATGGCCGGGGGCGCAATACAGATGCTGGGTTTCAATGAACAATTGGCGGTAGTCAAACGCGCTTTGCACTTGGGAGAAATAGCCGATGGCCAGGTCCAGCCGCTGTTGCAGCAGCAAACGCTCCATTTCACCAGGCATGGCGCTGATCAGTTCGATGCGCACGGACTCGTCCCGCTCACGGAAGCGCCGGATCGCCTCGGCCACCCGTTGCAACACCGATTGATCCAGGGCTTCGGACAGGCCCAGGCGCACTTCGCCAATCAAGCGCCCGGCCACGCCGTTGGATTGATGACGGAAGGCTTCGATGGACTGGAACAGTCCACGGGTTGCGCTGAGCAGTTGTTCTCCCTTGGGCGTGACCCTGAACCCTCCCTTGCCGCGACTGCATAGCCGATAGCCCAGGCGGGTTTCAAGTTTGGCCATTTGCTGGCTGATGCTCGACTGGCTCAACCCCAGTTCGCCCTGGGCGGCGCTGAAACCGCCGCACTCCACCACGCTGACAAACAGACGCAACAATTGCAGATCCAGATCGTGGAGTTGGCCGAGCATCAAACATTACTCCGTCATAAAGTCAGGTTAATTAACTTGATATTTTACCAATGTATCCGACGACGCATCCTGCCACCACGTCCTCTGGTCAGGTGTTCGTCATGGCTCCCATGTTCAAGCTGTGTTTACCCGCGCTGTTCCTTGCCATGGCCGCATCGGCCCAGGCCGAAGACAAGGTGGTCAATCTGTACAGTTGGGCCGATTACGTGGCCCCCGAAACCCTGCAACGGTTCGAGCAGGAGACGGGTATCCATGTGCGCTATGACACCTTCGACTCTTCGGAAGTACTGGAGACCAAGTTGCTCACCGGCGGCAGCGGTTATGACGTGGTGGTGCCGTCCTCCAGCGTACTGGCCCGGGGGCTTGCGGCCGGGGCGTTGAAACCGATTCCCCACGAAGGACTCAAGGGTTACGCCAACCTCGACCCGGACTTGCTCGAAAAACTCGCCGCTGTCGACCCGGGCAACCGCTATGGCGTGCCTTACACCTGGGGCACCCTGGGTTTGGGCATGAACGTCGAGGCGGTCAGGCAGCGCTTGCCGGATGCGCCGCTCAACAGCCTGGACCTGCTGTTCAAACCCGAGTACGCGAGCAAGTTGAAGGACTGCGGCATCGCCATTCTCGACTCGCCCCAGGAGGTGATCGGACTGGCGTTGCACTACCTGGGTAAAGATCCCTACAGCACGGACAAGAACGATCTGTCAGCCGCCGAGGCGTTGCTGCATCAGTTACAGCCGAACGTGCTGTACGTCGCCACCGGGCGGCAGATCAGCGACCTGGCCAATGGCAGCGTGTGCCTGGCGCTGACCTACAACGGTGACGCGAGCATGGCTGCCGACCAGGCACGCAAGGCCGACAAACCCTTTGAAATCGCCTACCGGATTCCCAAGGAAGGCACCCTCGTGTGGCAGGACAACCTGGCGATTCCCAAGGACGCGCCGCACCCCGAAGCCGCCCGCGCCTTTATCGAGTTCATGTTGCGCCCCGAGTCCGTGGCGGCACTGACCAACACCTTGTTCTTCGCCACGGCGAACCAGGCCGCCACGCCGCTGGTGGATGAAGCGGTGCGCACCGATCCGGACATCTACCCGCTGGCCGACGTGCGGGAGCGGCTGTACGCCGACCGCAGCATGAACCTCAAGGACATGCGCCAGCGTACCCGCTTGTGGACCACTTTCCGTAGCCGCCAATAAGAAAAGAGAAGGAGCCTTCAATGGACGTCCCGATGCAGAACGATCAAGCCCTTACCCGTGACAGCCTTTACGGCACGGCCGCCGAAAGTACCTACGCCGGCATCACCAGTTTCATGCGTCGGCGTTACAGTCGCGACCTGCGTGGCGTTGATGTGGCGGTCAGTGGCGTGCCGTTCGACACCGCCACCAGCAACCGCCCAGGCGCTCGCTTCGGACCACGTGGCATTCGTGCGGCCTCTGCCGGGATCGCCTGGGAACGGCACTGGCCATGGACGTTTGATCCGTTCGATCACCTGGCGGTCATCGACTACGGCGATTGCGATTTCGATTACGGCTCGCCGCAGTCGACGCCCGAAATGATTGAGGCCCACGCCGAGCACATTCTCGATGCCGGCACGGCGATGCTGACCTTTGGCGGCGATCATTTCATCACCTATCCGCTGCTCAAGGCCCATGCCCGCAAGCACGGGGCCTTGTCGCTGATCCACTTCGACGCCCACAGCGACACCTGGCCGGACGAAGAGGGCAAGCGCATCGATCACGGCACCATGTTCTGGCACGCGGCCAAAGAAGGGCTGGTGGATCCATCGCGCTCAGTACAAATCGGCTTGCGCACCACCAATGACGACCATCAAGGCTTTCAAGTGCTCGACGCGCGGCAGGTGCATCGCCGTGGCTGCGAAGCGATCGTCGAGGCGATTCGCGCCCGGGTCGGCGACAACCCGGTGTACCTGACCTTCGACATCGACTGCCTCGATCCGGCGTACGCCCCAGGCACCGGAACCCCCGTGTGCGGCGGCTTGAGCACGGTGCAGGCGCTGGAGATTCTCGGTGGCCTGCGCGGGATCAACCTGGTGGGCATGGACGTGGTGGAAGTGGCTCCGGTCTATGACAGCGCGGAGATCACGTCACTGGCGGCGGCGACATTGGCGATGGAAATGCTGTGTCTGTATGCGGCCAGGCATAAGGTCGATAAGTAGTACGCGGTCGAAATGCAGGAGCGAGCCTGCTCGCGATAGCGATCGTTCAGCCAACATGGATGTTGAATGTTCCGCCCTCATCGCGAGCAGGCTCGCTCCCACAGTTTTGATTTGTGTCAGGCCACTGGAATCATTGGCAGGTCGAGGATCTGACCGCCGCTGAACCGTGCGGACGAACCGGAAATGGATTCGTGCGGCACGCCTTTGGCCACGTCACTGACGGCGTCCAGTCGTGCCATTTGCTCGGTGCTCAACTGCACATTCAGCGCACCTAACGTGGCGTCCAGTTGCTCCCGGGTCCGGGAACCGAGGATCGGAATCAGCGCCGTGGTCGAGCGCCTGGCCTTTTCCCGCAGCCAGGCGATGGCCACGTGGGTCGGGCTGGCGTCCAGTTCGGCGGCGACATCGATCAAGGTGTCGAGCAGGGCGGTTTCGCGGGCGCTTTTTTCGGCATGAATCAGCACGCCGAGCTTGTTCGCGCGATTGTCGCCCTCACTGTTGCGATATTTACCCGTCAGGAAGCCGCCACCCAGCGGCGACCACAAGGTCGCTGCCAGGCCCAGGGCTTCGGCCATCGGCAGTTGTTCACGCTCAGCAGTGCGTTCGGCGAGGCTGTACTCGACCTGGATCGCGGCAATCGGCGCAAAACCACGCACCTCGGCCAGCAGGTCGGCACGGGCGATGCGCCACGCGGGGAAGTTCGACAGCCCGGCGTAATGAATCTTGCCGGCACTGACCAGATCGTCGAAGCCGCGCAGGATCTCTTCCATGGGCGTGACGCCGTCGCTCATGTGCGCCCAGAACAGGTCGATATGCTCGGTCTTCAGGCGTTTCAGGCTTTCTTCGACGGCACGTACCATGTTCTTGCGACTGTTGCCGGTGTGGGAAATACCGTCTGCCGGTGTAGTCCCGAGGGTGTATTTGGTGGCGATGACCAGGTGATCCCGTTCTGCGGCAATGAATTCGCTGAGCATGGCCTCGGACTGTCCGCCCTGATAGCCATTGGCGGTATCGATGAAATTGCCACCGGCCTCCAGATAGGCATCAAAAATCCGCATGGCTTCGTCACGCTCGGCGCCATGGCCCCAGCCGGTACCGAAGTTGCCGGCACCCAACGCCAGTTCGGAAACACGCAAGCCGGTTTTACGACCGAAAACTTTGTAATGCATGGGATGACTCCAGATGGGTGGCGACAAGATTCAATAGATTGCATATGACATTTATAAATATGATGCTGATAATCTAATGCGTCAAGGTGCTTTTCCTTCCTGCATAAATTCGCCGATCACTGGTCGCGTTATCGATACGCAATGGCATACTGCCGCCCATGACTATCTATTCCCCCTTAAGCGCCTGGCAGCATGCCATCGAACAAAAGGGCTTCGTCCAGGACGAGGCCCAGGAACATGCCGTGTGGGCCCTGCAAAAGTGCCACGAAGCGCTGCGTGAAGGCCGCTCGTCCATTTCCGGCGTGTACCTGTGGGGGCCGGTGGGGCGGGGCAAGACCTGGCTGATGGACCAGTTTTACCAAAGCCTGCGGGTACCGGCGCGGCGCCAGCACTTTCACCACTTCATGGGCTGGGTGCACCAGCGCTCCTTTCAACTGACCGGCACCGCCGACCCGCTCAAGGCGTTGGCCCGGGAACTGGCCGAAGAAGTGCGGGTGCTTTGTTTCGATGAGCTGTTCGTCAATGACATCGGCGATGCGATCATTCTCGGGCGCCTGTTCCAGGTGATGTTCGAACAGGGCGTGGTGGTGGTCTGCACGTCCAATCTGCCGCCGGACCAGTTGTACGCCGACGGTTTCAATCGCGACCGTTTCATGCCCGCCATCGCGGCGATCAAGCAGCACATGCAGGTGATTGCGGTGGATGGCGGGGAAGACCATCGCCTGCATCCGGGGGCCGGTTTGCAACGTTATTGGGTGGCCGAGCCCGGTAACCTCGGCGCTTTGGGTGAAGTATTCCAGTTGTTGAGCGTCGGCCAGTCAGTATCGAGCGAGCCAGTCAAGGTCGGTCACCGTTCCCTTGAGGTGATCGAGGCCAGCCCGACGGTGCTCTGGATCCGTTATGCCGCGCTGTGCGAGCAACCCTTCGCGGCCATGGATTTCGTCGCCCTGTGCGATACCTACGGCGCTATTCTGTTGAGTGACGTGCCCAACCTCAGCGCAGAGAAACGCGCCGGGCGTATTGCCCGTGGCACAGAGGACGGTGTCGAGCGGGTGGAAGCGGGGGACCGTGAGTTGCCGCAGTTGTCGGTGCATGACGACGGTGTGCGACGGTTCATTGCCCTGGTGGACGAGTGCTACGACCGCAAGGTGCCGCTGTACCTTGAAGCGCAAGTGCCCATGGCGTCGCTTTACACCGAGGGTTATCTGGAATTCCCGTTCCGCCGTACCCTCAGCCGATTACAGGAAATGCAACTGCAACGGTTTGCCGAAGTTTGATCAGGATTTGATCGGGAGCAGCGAACATGAATCAGCCCCTGTCACACCATTTGCTGACCATGGCCTATCAGAACGCCTGGGCCAATCACCGCCTGGCCAAGGCCTGGCGTCAGTTGAGCCCGCAGGAACTGAGCGCGCCCCGGATCAGTTTCTTCCCGACGATCCGCGCCACCCTCAACCATATCCTCACCTGTGACTGGCTTTATGTGGACGCCCTGGAGCGCGAACTGCGCGGCGACGATCCGCATCCCGATTACCGGGTGTTCTTCAAGGAAGACGAGCCCTGTCTTGTTGCGCCAGACCTGGTTGGCGAACAGGCCCGTGTCGACCGCCGGCTGATCGCCTACTGCGAGCAGATGCGCGATGCCGACCTCGGCAAAATCGTGACCATCGCCCGCGACACCCCGCAATACGACAGTCGCTTGCGCCTGCTGTCCCATTTGTTTGAGCACCAGATCCATCACCGCGGCCAGGTTCACGCCATGCTCAGCGGCACTTCGGTCAAGCCACCGCAACTCGACGAGTTTTTCTGCGCCGGTGAGTCGCACTTGCGCGCCGAGGACTTTGCCGAGTTGGGATGGACCGAAGCCTTGATCTGGGGC
The DNA here is from genome assembly GCF_949768175.1 of Pseudomonas sp. IT-P74. Taxonomy (NCBI): domain Bacteria; kingdom Pseudomonadati; phylum Pseudomonadota; class Gammaproteobacteria; order Pseudomonadales; family Pseudomonadaceae; genus Pseudomonas; species Pseudomonas sp. IT-P74. The sequence continues at coordinate 118,075 of NZ_CATKQD010000001.1, forward strand.
GCTTGAGCGGCAAAAGATTTCCTCGGTTGCGATTGTCGTCGGCACGGTGCTCGCGCTATGGTCAGCGCGCACTTCAGCGTGAAATACATGCTGGGGGCTACTTCATGAGTGATCGAGGATGGAAATGGACTTCGCAGAAATTCTTGTGCTTCAGGCCAGTTACACCAATCCGGTGCATGCCGAGGCTATTTGTCTGGTGTTGAACCACTACGCCGCGGACCCGATGGGGGGCGGCCAGCCATTGCCGGCCCATGTACTTGAGCAACTCCCGGCAGAACTTGCCCGGCGTCCCCACGCCTTCAGTGTGCTGGCCTTTGTCGGTGGCGAGCCGGCCGGGCTGGTCAATTGCTTCGAGGGATTCTCGACCTTCGCCTGCCGGCCGCTGGTCAATGTGCACGATGTGTCGGTGGTGAAAAAATTTCGCGGCCTGGGCTTGAGCCAGAAGATGCTGCAAAAGGTCGAGGACATCGCTCGTCAACGTGGTTGCTGCAAGCTCACCCTGGAAGTGCTGGAAGGCAATGCCGTGGCCCAGGGCTCCTATGAAAAAGCCGGTTTCGCCGCCAGCATGTTTGACCCGGCACACGGACGGATGCTGTTCTGGACCAAGAGCCTCTGATTCAACAGGCAAAAAAAGGGCGTCCATCAGGACGCCCGACAGTCTTCTTTGAAGCTAACGATCATTTCGGTCTGTAGGTTTCAGTCATTTGTGCGGTTTGATCGTCCGGAACCCTCAGCGCAGTGCTTTGGATAGGGTGCCCCAGGGCTTCTTGCTGGGCCAGTCGCAGGCTTTCGTAGTAATAGCGCATGCGTTCGGCCCCACCTTCGGCAAAAGCGCTGGTTGAGCCCAAGGCCATCAGGCCGGCGAGAATCATTGCGGTGTGTTTCATGGTTTGCCTCCCACTACAGATGTCGGATGCCTTTCGTCCATGAATCAATGAAGCAGTGTCGAAATGGCATTATCCGCCGATTCGGTTAAATGGGAATGAACTTCGCCAACGACCTGAATGGCTGCAGCGGGGCATGAAAAAGGGGCCGGAACCGGCCCCTGAAAGGATTACTGCTGGACGACCGTCGGTGGCGTCCTGGGCTTCATCAGACTGAAGTCGATCAACGCCCGTTGCTCACGCTCATAGGGGTTGCCGATCATCAATGGCCGGGGCTTGAAGCTGTCGCTGACGAGGCTTTTGCTGCGATCGAGTTCATCGAAACTCAGGCCGGCCAGGTCCGCCCAGGTGTGGATCAGGTGCGAGCTGCTGTAAGGACGCGAGAGATCACCGGCGAGGTTCCAGTCATGGGTTGCGCGCCATTTCGGCGAAGCCCAGGCCATGAACGGAATGGTGTACATCGGTGCTGTCGGCTTGTTCTCGTTGCGCCCCAGGGTGCTGTGGCCCACGGAATCGAACACGTCTTCACCATGGTCGGACAGGTACAGCAGGAAGCCGTTGGGATCGGTCCTGGCGTAGTCCTTGATCAGGCTGGACACCACGAAGTCGTTGTACAGCACGGCATTGTCGTAGCTGTTGTACGTGGGCAACTGGTCATCGCGAATACCGGCAGGCACGCCTTCGCGGTCCTGGAACTTGTCGAAGGTCGACGGGTAGCGGTACTGGTAGCTCATGTGCGTGCCGAGCAAATGCACGACGATGAGTTTACGCGGTGCCCCGTCGGCGAGGGCCTTGTTGAACGGCTCGATCACGTCGCCATCGTATTGGGCGGCGTTCTGGTTGCGGTTGTTGTTCAGGTACACCTGCTCGTCGGCCTGTTCGGAGAAGGTCGTGAGCATGGTGTTGCGCTTGGTCATGGTCTGCTGGTTGGTGATCCAGAAGGTCTTGTAGCCCGCCTGTTTCATCATGCTGACCAGCGATGGCGTCGACAGGTACAGGTCCGGGTTTTCTTCGTCGGCGAAGGTCAGGACCTGCTGCAGCGCCTCAATGGTGTAGGGGCGCGGGGTGATGACGTTGTCGAAAACGTCCAGTTGATCCTTGAGCTTGTCCAGTTCCGGCGTGGTTGGCCGGGGATAGCCGTACAGGCTCATGCGTTGGCGGTTGGTGGACTCGCCGATCACCAGCACCAGGGTCGCAGGCGTGTTGGCCATGACGTCCTTGAGGTTGTGCAGCGGTGGAATCTTGCTGGCGCTTTCCAGCATGTCCTGCATGCCGGCCAGGGTGTCGAGGTAACGGTGATAGGCCACCGCCATCTGCCATGGCACCGCCGGTTCGATGCGGGTTTCGAACTTCTCGAAGCCGGCGGCGAAACTGCCGGTGCGCTGGGTCTGCTTGATCAGTGGATAGGCGACCACGGCGAACAGGAGGGCTGTTGCCGCGACCAGTGCCTTGCCACGCGACAGGTACACCGGGCGCAGGCGTGTCCACAGGAACCAGGAAAAAGCGCTGTGGGCCAGGAACGCCGGGACCATCCACCAGGCAAAGTATTGGGTCATGTACTCGCCGGCTTCAGCCACGTTCGACTCGAACATGATGAAGATGACGCTCTGGGAAAATTCCTGCTGATAAATGAAGAAGTAACCCAGGCTCGCCATGGAACACGCCCACAGCACGACGCCGATCACGGCAGCCATGACGCGGGTTTGCCGGGGGAACAGCAGCATCGGCGCCAGCCAGATGGCGCTCATGACGAAGGCCTGGCGGAACCCGGTAAAGCCGGAGGTGCCAGTCAGCTGGATCAGTAGTTGGGTGATGCCGGAAAAGTACCAGAAGAAGACAAACAGCCAGACAAATCCGGCCCAATCGAAACCTGCCGCAGTGGTTTTACTGCGTTTAAACCAAGACATTCAGCGCTCCAGCCGAGAATTCACTACCACCGCCGTGACTTGGATATCGCGGACGACGAACGAGGGCCGCGCGGAATCGGGCGACCTAAACGAGTAATTATCGTGGGGCAATTGTGAAAATTTTGTGAGTTGCCAAGGGTGGCAGGGCATGAGCCGGTGCGGAAACAGTGCAGACTGCTTCCGCTTCAAAGGAGGGAATCAGGTGAGCGGGGTGCGCTACACCGCAGCCAGGGGCTGCACTTGACTGGCTTGCAGCAATAGCCGCAATTGCGCCAGCTCCTGTTTCAACTGATCGCGTTCGTTTTTCAGCTGACGCAATTCATCGCGACGGATTGTGACGTAAAGGGTTTGTGCTGGCAGTGCGGTATGTACTGTGCCCATTGCTCACCTCGCAAATGGCGTGTCTCAACTGTGGGTACGCCTCGAAATCCGGGGCTGACCTACTATCGGCGCCAATTTTGATTTCTTTTGCCCCCAAAGGGAACTTTTTTATTTTTCATGGTCGTTGTGTCTTCGGTTTGATTCCCGACGTTATCCATCAGGATCGGGCACAATGCCCGGAAACTTCACGCCAACGCTCTGGACTAACCTCATGAGTCGCGTTGGGCTATAACCTTTGACACACTTTAATTTGTAGTAGGGAGCATCAGCACATGCAACTCGGGATTATTGGACTGGGCCGCATGGGCGGCAATATTGCGCGGCGCCTGATGCTCAACGGGCACACCACCGTTGTTTACGATCGCAATACCGCCTTTGTCGAAGCCCTGGCCACAGAGGGCTCCACCGGCGTCAGCGATCTGCCGGCGCTGGTCGCCGGCCTGGCCAGGCCGCGTGCGGTCTGGGTCATGCTGCCGGCCGGCGCGCCGACCGAAGAAACCATCGACACCCTGAGCACCTTGCTCGAAGCCGGCGACACCATCATCGACGGCGGCAACACCTTCTATAAGGACGATATCCGCCGGGCCAAGACCCTGTCGGAAAAAGGCCTGCACTACATCGACGTCGGTACATCCGGCGGCGTCTGGGGCCTGGAGCGCGGTTACTGCATGATGATCGGTGGCGATGCCGAGACCGTTAAACGCCTCGACCCGCTGTTCGCAACCCTGGCCCCGGGCATGGGCGACATCCCGCGCACCAAGGACCGCAAGTCCGAAGACGATCGAGCCGAACGTGGTTATATTCATGCAGGTCCGGCCGGCGCCGGGCATTTCGTGAAAATGATCCACAACGGCATCGAATACGGAATGATGCAGGCGTTTGCAGAAGGCTTCGACATCCTCAAGACCAAAAACAGCGAGAGCCTGCCGCAAGACCAGCGTTTCGACCTGAACGTCGCCGACATCGCCGAAGTGTGGCGTCGTGGCAGCGTGGTGTCCTCGTGGTTGCTCGACCTGACGGCCGACGCCCTGGCCAGCGACTCGAAACTCGACGGTTTCTCCGGGTCCGTGGCCGACAGCGGTGAAGGGCAATGGACCATCGAAGCCGCCATGGAACAAGCGGTGCCGGTGCCGGTGCTGTCGAATTCGCTGTTCTCCCGCTACCGTTCCCGTGGACAAGGCAGTTTCGGCGACAAGATTCTCTCGGCCCAGCGCTTTGGCTTCGGTGGCCATGTGGAGACCTCGAAAAAATGACCCACGCGATCCGCAGGAAATCCAAGGCTGAGCCCGCTCCACCGACCACGCTGTTTCTGTTTGGCGCCCACGGTGACCTGGTCAAGCGTCTGTTGGTACCGGCGCTGTATAACCTCAAGCGCAACGGGTTACTCGGGGATGGACTGCGGATCATCGGCGTTGACCATAACGCCATCAGCGATGAAGGCTTTGCGCAAAAGCTCGAAGAGTTCATTCGCAACGAGATGGCTGGCAAGGGTGACCACACCCTTGATCCAGCGGTCTGGTCAAGACTTGCCAAAGGCATCAGCTACGTCCAGGGCGATTTCCTGGACGACAGCACTTATCAAGCGCTGGCGGCGAAAATCGCCGACAGCGGTACCGGCAATGCGGTGTTCTACCTGGCCACCGCGCCGCGTTTCTTCAGTGAAGTGGCACGTCGTCTCGGTGCCGCCGGATTGCTGGAGGAAACTCCCGAGGCGTTCAGAAGGGTGGTGATCGAAAAGCCCTTCGGCTCCGACCTGCATACGGCCGAGGCCTTGAACGCCTGCCTGCTCAAGGTGATGACGGAAAAGCAGATTTACCGGATCGACCATTACCTGGGCAAGGAGACCGTGCAGAACATCCTGGTCAGCCGCTTCTCCAACAGCCTGTTCGAAGCGTTCTGGAACAATCACTACATCGACCACGTGCAGATCACCGCCGCCGAAACCGTCGGCGTGGAAACCCGTGGCAGTTTCTATGAGCACACCGGCGCGCTGCGGGACATGGTGCCCAATCACCTGTTCCAGTTGCTGGCGATGGTGGCCATGGAGCCACCCGCGGCGTTTGGTGCCGATGCAGTGCGCGGCGAGAAAGCCAAGGTCGTTGGCGCGATCCGTCCATGGACAGTCGAGGAGGCCCGCGCCAACTCGGTGCGCGGCCAATACGCCGCCGGTGAAATCGATGGCAAGGCGCTGCCGGGCTACCGCCAGGAAGACAAGGTCGCGCCCGACAGCAATACCGAAACCTATGTGGCCCTCAAGGTCATGATCGACAACTGGCGTTGGGTCGGCGTGCCGTTCTACCTGCGCACCGGCAAGCGCATGAGCGTGCGTGACACCGAGATCGTGATCTGCTTCAAGCCGGCGCCCTATGCACAGTTCCGCGATACCGAAGTCGATGAGCTGCAGCCGACCTATCTGCGCATTCAGATTCAGCCGAACGAAGGCATGTGGTTTGACCTGTTGGCCAAGCGCCCCGGTCAGGCCCTGAAAATGGACAACATCGAGCTGGGGTTCGCCTACAAGGACTTCTTCGAGATGCAGCCGTCTACTGGCTACGAGACCCTGATCTACGATTGCCTGACGGGTGACCAGACGTTGTTCCAGCGCGCCGACAACATCGAAAACGGCTGGCGCGCGGTGCAACCGTTCCTGGATGCCTGGCAGCAGGATTCCACCGTGCAGCGCTATGCCGCCGGGGAAAACGGCCCCAGGGCCGGCGAAGAACTGCTCACCCGTGACGGCCGCGTCTGGCACCGCCTCGGATAATGTGGGAGCGAGCTTGCTCGCTCCCACAGGGTCGGTGGTGTCAGAGCCAGTAGCTCACCGCATACCACCCGAGCACGCCCATCACCACGGTGTACGGCAACGCCATCCAGACCATGCGCCCATAAGACAGGCGCACCAGCGGTGCAATCGCCGAAGTCAGCAGGAACAGGAACGCCGCCTGACCGTTGGGTGTCGCCACGCTCGGCAGGTTGGTGCCGGTGTTGATCGCAATGGCCAGGGTTTCGAAATGCTCACGGGTCATCTCGCCTGCCATGAAGGCGCGCTTCACTTCGGTGATGTAAATGGTTGCCACGAACACATTGTCGCTGATGGCGGACAACAGGCCGTTGGCGATGAACAGCATGCCCGGTTGCTGGTCTGCCGGCAGCATCAGCACCCAGTGGATCAGCGGGGCGAACAGTTGCTGATCGTGAATCACCGCGACCACGGCGAAAAACACCACCAGCAATGAGGTAAACGGCATGGCGTCCTTGAACGCGGTGCCCAGGCGGTGTTCGTCGGTGATGCCGGTAAAGGCGGTGATCAGCACGATCACCATCAAGCCGATCAAACCCACTTCGGCGATGTGAAACGCCAGCCCGGCAATCAGAATCAATGCGGCAAAGCCTTGCACCAGAAGCGCTGCGCGTTGGCGCGTGGTGCGCTCGGCATTGTCTTCGGCGGCGTAGTTGGCCAGCACCGCACGGACGTTATCCGGCAGCAGCGTGCCGTAGCCGAACCAGCGCAATTTTTCCAGCAGGACGCAGGTTACCAGCCCGGCAACCAGTACCGGCAGGGATACCGGCGCGACCCGGGTAAAGAACTCGGCGAAGTGCCAGCCCATTTCATGGCCGATCAGCAGGTTCTGCGGTTCTCCCACCAGCGTACACACACCGCCCAGCGCGGTGCCCACGGCGCCGTGCATCAGCAGGCTGCGCAGAAAAGCGCGGAACTGTTCCAGATCGCCCTGATGCAGGGTGGGCAGATGATTGTCGTCGCTGTACTCGCTGTCCTGACGCGGATCGTTGCCCGAGGCGACGCGGTGATACACCGAGTAAAAGCCTACGGCGGCGCTGATGATCACGGCGGTCACGGTCAGGGCATCGAGGAACGCCGACAGAAAGGCCGACAAAAAGCAGAACATCAGGGCCAGCAGGGCCTTGGAGCGGACCCCGAGCAGCAGGCGCGAAAACAGGTACAGCAACAGGTCCTTCATGAAATAGATACCGGCCACCATGAACATCAGCAGCAGGATCACCGGGAAGTTGTGCAGTAACTCGTCGTACAGCGCCTGGGGCGTGGTCATCTTCAGCAGCAGGGCTTCAATCATCAACAGGCCGCCGGGCATCAGCGGGTAGCATTTGAGCGCCATGGCCAGGGTGAAGATGAACTCCAGCACCAGGAGCCAGCCGGCAGCCACCGGGCCCGCGGTCCACAGCACCAGGGCATTGAGAATCAGAAAGCCGACGATGCAGGCCTTGTACCAACGGGGCGAGTGCCCGAGAAAGTTGTGCGCGAACGCCTGGGCCATTGAACCGGACATCGGCTGCTCCTTGTCTTGAGAAGCGCGCAACTTGCCGTAAGCGCGCCAGAAGATCAAGCGCAGGAAAAACTCCGGTGTTTATCCCTGGAAACGGGCGATGACCGCCTTGTAGTTTCCGTGCAGCGAATAGCCTCCCACCACGATGTGTCCATCGACTTGCGCGGCGACACAGGTGGCGCTATCCAGGCTGGGGCCGAGGCGGGTACGTGTATAGCCGCTGCCTTTACCAAAACGGCGATCGGGAAGGCCATTGGGCAGGCACCGCCCGAGAATGAAGTCTGCTTCGACGCCGCCGAGGGTGGCGCCCGCCGTGAGCACACTGCCATCGGGTTGTAACTGCGCGGCGGTCCACTGGCATCCGCTGTAACCGATTTCTCGCCGCTGGGGGTGTCCTCCGTTGCAATGACTGTCGGCTCGGCCGTTGCTGTGCAATTTGAATGTCAGGCAGTGCATCGGCTCGCGACTGCTGCCAAAACACAGGATTTCGCCTTCGTGTTGCTGGACCACCCGGCTGACCCGGGCGCCATGCCCTTGCGCCTTGAAGGTCACGAATCCATCCACGGCAAAACGGTCGTCGAGGCGCCCGTCCGGGTGATAGCGTGCCAGCAAGCCTTCCTCGGGAAAATTGATCGATCCACCGACCAGGATTCGGCCATCACGTTGCACCGTCAGGCTGCTGAGCCAGGTATTCATCAGCAGGTGCCTGACCATCACGAAACCGCGACCGTTGAACGAACAGTCCAGTGAGCCTTCGACATCCAGTCGTATCAACATACCGACGTGATCGGCCAGTTCGAAGTGATGGTTGGCCAGGATCAGGATTCGGCCGTCTTGCTGTACGGCCACATCGCAGGCTTCTGCGCCGGGCACACCGGGAGGCAGCAAGACATCGCGCATGCCCAGGGACAGACCACCAGGCAATCTCACGACACGGCGGCCATTATCGCCAAAGCCTTGCACCAGGCCGCCGTCCTGGTCCAGCAATGCCAGGGCCGGGAGTGTGCGGTGCGCGTTTTCGTATTGCAGGCCGGCCAACAGGATATTGCCGTCGGGCAGGATCAGGACCTTGGTGCCCATGGCTTCGAACCCCGGTTCGAATTGCCCGATGACACTGCCTTGTTTACCGAACGTCAGGTCTGCGCACCCATCCGCCAGCAAGCGGGCCACGCCAAAGCGGCTGCCATCGGGCATGCCGACTTTTGCGGCTACCAGCAAGCGACCTTGCGCATCGATTGCAACGTCATTGGCCAGGCTGAAAAGGCTGTCGGCGAAATAGACCTGGGTTTTGCCATTGGCGGCAAACGACGTGTCGAGGGCCCCGGCGTTGTTCCGGGTGGCGGAGTAGGCAATAGCGGACTGGCTTGGCATGCACCGCACCTCCTTGCGAGTCGTCCTGATCCAGAAGTTTGGGTGGCGACTTGATAAGGAGATTATTCAATCCCTGAATGGGAATATGCACAACTGCAAGAACTAACAGACGGAGGGTCGTTGTGTGCCACAACAGTGTCTTTTCGAACCAATGGCGAGCCTGCAAAGTATCAGGCGTATGCAAAGTTCGAATTAAGCAGTGTCAAGTAGTGCGTGCGGCCAGAAAAACTGCGAACTAAAGAAAGGAAAAGGGCGCGGATTACCCCGGAGTAATCCGCAAAACGATTAGTGCGGCATCGACCACGACTGAAGCGTGTAACCTTCCTCGCTCAATTCGGCGCGAGCCTGTTCCAGCAGCAGTTCGAGTTGCGCGGGATCGGAATAGGCGCTGCTGGGGATCTGCTTGCGGCCAATGCTGGTGCTGGTGCGGTCGATAACGGTCAGGCTGAGCTCGCCATTACCGTCTTGTGGAGCCCAGGCCACGCACTTGAATGGTTTAAATGCGCGGTCGGCAATCAGAAGTGCTTCGTTGATACGCAGCGGGGCGTTCATAGGGTCTTCTCTCTGTGTGCCCAATCAAGTGATGTGCCGAGGGTTGGGCTTACCGTTCGGCTGGTTACTTGTACTGATGCCCGCAACCGGGGGTTGGGTCACACACATTCAAAAGAAATTTCCACTTTATTTCACAGACCCAGGAATGAGCCTGACATTGAAAGCTGAGTGAAAGGAAAGAGTCGTTAGGTGACTAACATAATCGCAACTTATAACTGGTTTAATGGCGTCCCTATAGTCAAACAGTACAAGGCCCTGTCAAATTCTTGCTAATGTTACAGTCGGGTCTGCCAAATGACTGTTTTTAATAAAATTTCGTAAATTTGGCGCCAAGGAACAGTCATGAGCGATGTGCTTGCCTTACGACGTTTGTTAGTGGTTGACCCCTGTGACGATTGCTATCGCCTGCTCCCTGGATTGCGCGATATCGGTTGGGACGTTGACAGCTGCACGCTTGAGAACGCCATTGACCGGACCTGTGACGTAGGCTTGCTACGCTTGCAGCCCTCGCACCTTGAGCACCCGGAGGCCGTCAAAGAACTGATCAGCCGCAGCGGCACTGAGTGGATAGCCGTACTCAATCAGGAAGTGCTGCGGCTGCAAAATGTCGGCGACTTCGTCTGTGAGTGGTTTTTTGACTTTCATACCTTGCCATTCGACGTGCACCGGGTTCAGGTAACACTGGGCCGGGCGTTCGGCATGGCGCGGTTGCGCGGGCAGGGTACGGTCCATGTTGATCAGCCCGAGCACGAATTGCTGGGCGACAGCAAACCTGTCCGTGAGCTGCGAAAACTCTTGAGCAAACTGGCTCCGACCGAATCTCCGGTGTTGATTCGCGGTGAAAGCGGCACTGGCAAGGAGCTGGTCGCGCGAACCCTGCATCGCCTGTCCCAGCGTCACAGCAAACCCTTTATCGCGATCAATTGTGGGGCGATCCCTGAGCACTTGATCCAGTCCGAGCTGTTTGGCCATGAGAAAGGCGCATTTACCGGCGCGCACCAACGCAAGATCGGACGGATAGAGGCCGCCAACGGTGGCACTCTGTTTCTCGACGAGATCGGTGACCTTCCACTGGAGTTGCAAGCCAATCTGTTGCGCTTCCTCCAGGAAAAACACATCGAGCGGGTCGGCGGCAGTCAGTCGATTGAGGTGGATGTGCGGGTTCTGGCGGCGACGAACGTCGACCTGGAAGCCGCCATCGAGAAGAAACGCTTTCGCGAAGACCTGTATTACCGCTTGAACGTACTGCAAGTGGCGACCGTTCCGCTGCGCGAGCGACCTGGCGACCTGGCGGTGCTGGCCAACCACTTCTCCCATTTCTACAGCCATGAAACCGGGCGTCGCCCACGCAGTTTCAGCGACGACGCGTTGATTGCCATGGGCAAACACGACTGGCCAGGCAATGTGCGCGAGCTGGCCAACCGCGTCCGTCGTGGATTGGTGTTGGCCGAAGGCCGGCAGATCGAGGCCCGTGATCTGGGGTTGATCAGTCAGCATGCGATCGCCGCGCCGATGGGCACCCTCGAAGAATACAAGTCCCGGGCCGAACGCCAGGCGTTGTGCGATGTATTGAATCGCCACAGCGATAACCTGAGTGTCGCCGCCAAAGTGTTGGGTGTGTCGCGACCGACCTTCTACCGGTTGTTGCACAAGCACCAGATTCGCTGAGCTCCGGCCGCAAACCAAAAAACCGTTGCGATTGCAGCGGTTTTTTTGTTCGGGTCAGAAGTAGTAAGGGAGTTTCAGACTGAACTGGAAGTCCGGCGCATCGTCGGTCATGCCGATGGACAGGTTGGGCACGATGGTCAGGTTGTTGGTGGCCGCAATGGTCATGCCGATGTTGAAGTAACCGGCATTGGCATCGCTGGAAACCACCGATTGCCAGTCCCCGCCGTCTTCCTTGAGCTTGCTTTTGCGTTGCACCAGGTCAGAAACCGAGAACGACATGCTCATCTTTTCGTTCAGGGCGAACGCGATACCGGCGCCGATCTGGAAGCTGTCGCCAATGCGTACCTTGCCCGGTGTCTTGACCGCCGGGTTGGAGCTGATGTCGTCGAAAGATTCTTCCAGGTTGTGCGTGTAGGACAGGCTGCCGAACAGCACTGCCGGATCGAACGTCTTGACCAGCGAGATCCCCGGCGTAATCGACCAGACGCCGTTACCGGTAGGCAAGGACTCAGGCACGGCCAGGTTTGAGTTGTCGGCCACCCGAACCAGCTTGATACCGAACGGGTCTTTGCCGGTGGGCGCCTTGACGCGCAAGGTCACCACGGCATCCGGCGTGTTGACTGACTCGTCGAGGAATTTGTAGGCGATACCGAAGTTGACGTCGCCTATGGTCGGGTCTTGCGTGACGGAATCTTCGGTCGTGACGTTTGCGGCTCCGCTATTACCGCCACCGGACTGGTACGTGGACTCACGGTAGACCACCGGCACGTTCAGATCGAACTGCCAACGATTGTTGAAGTTGTAGCGGCCGGTGAGGTCAAGCGTCCAGGTGTCGGCCTTGATCCGGTCCAGGTTGATGGCGCCCAGGAAGATCGAGTCCAGGGCGAGAAATCCATTGAGGATCAGTTGGCGGGTATCGTACCGGGAGTAGGTTATCCCGGTTTCGACGCTGAACTTGCCACCGCCGAAGAACCCGCTGGCTTCGTCATACAGGTTCGAAACGCTTTGCGCCGGTTGCGAGTCACTGGCCAGCGATTGTCCATAAGAACTGCCGCTGCCCCCGGCGGCGACCCCTGGATTGCCTTTGAGATCCGCTGGCGATTTGGCCAGGCGCTTGGGTGGGGGCGAAGCGGGCTGCTCTTCGACCTGGCGAACTCGCTGCTCGAGCACCGCCAGGGCCTTTTGCTGGACTTCGTATCGTTGTTTCAACTCCAGAAGCTCTTGTTTGAGCGCCTCCAGTTCCGGGTCAGGTGCTGCGTGCAATATCGCTGCCGGGAGCAGAGCACTCAAGCATGCAACTGCACGCAGTGATACTGATCGGTACATGAAATAACCCGTCCATTTGTGCCCAATGGTCCAGAGTCAGCGTAGTTCAATACCCCATGGTCCGTAACGCAGCGAGTTGGTTGAGGTTGCACTCCAGTACACCCGCACTCGGGCCATTGTTGTTGAGCACCACGTTGAGTTGAGTCATGTTGTCCACAATATTGCTGCTGCCCAGCAACCGGGTGTTTTGCAGCAACCCGCCCTGGGCGACCTGTTGCAGGCTTGTGCCCTGGTTGTTGTTGGCGGTAATGGACATCTGAACACCGCCGCCGGTCGCGGATACGGCGACACTGCCTGCGGCATTGCTGCCGGTAATGGTTTGGCCGGCTATCAGCGCCTGGCCCTGGCTCGGCACCAGTGCAGGGGCCGTGCTGGCCTCCTTGACGTTGATGGCGATGTTGTTGTTTGCGCTGTTGCCATCGCCTGCTGCTCGTGTGACCTGGGTTATGCCCCGGGAAGTGTTCAGCGCATCGCCCCCCGACACGTGACCGCTGCCCGACTTGGGCGAACCGCCATGACCGGATTGCTTGATGGTTGAAACATAGAACTGGGGTTTGACCGTTTCGGCTTGAAGCTGCATCGAGGTGGACGCTCCGATCAGGTCACCACTGGCATTGCGCCAGGTACTGCTCATGACAACACCGAAGCTGATGACCCGCCCCGGCATCACATACCGGCCACGCAATTCGGCCAGTTCATCGTCCTTGAGTTCGATGGGTCTGAACTCTTCAGCAAAACCTGAAGTGTTCGCTGCCAGAAAGGCAGCGACCACCCAATACGAGGTTTTCATTTGCTGCTCCCGGAGCATCCAGCCCCCTGTCATCTTGTTGGCGATTAAAAGAAGTCGCTCTGTATGAAACCAAAATCCATCAATTCAGCATCTTTGACCGGGTTGAAGTTATCCATCTTGTTCTTGGCAGTCAGCGGTTCCGGTGGACTGCGTAACGCATTGGTTTTGTCGTAACCGGGACCGACGATAGCGAAAATAATGCCATTCCAGCCTTTGACAAAATCATCATGGGCGTAGCGTTTGTGTCCGAGTACCGGGTCGCCGATATAGACCCAGTTCTTGTCCGCCCGCTGTAGCACCACAAAATGCTTGTAGCCGCGAATTTCCATCAGCACCACCACTGGAATCGTCACGGCTTCGAGTCTTTCCGGCGGGATCCTGTAGCCCCGGGCGCGCATGCCGATGCGTTCTATGTAGCGCTTCATGTCCAGCATGGAAAAACCCTGGGTACGCACAAGGTCCTGGTCTGCGGTGACCAGCATGCCTTTGATGATGTGTTCCTCATCGACGTCCAGCCAATAGGCCTGGCGCAATATCGTTGCCAGCGCAGCGGCGCCGCAGCTGAAATCGGTTTTTTGTTCGACGATGTCGCTGAACTTGCGCTCGCGCAAACTCTGTACGTGCTTGTACACCAGTACGCCACCGGGCAGGGCGGCAACCGGCATCTGTGCAGCCTGGGTCAGGCCAGACAGGCAGAGCAGGGCGAAAAGGACAGTCTTACGCATGATCGATACGCCTTGGGACAGTGGAAAAAAACCGTCGCCGGAGCTTCCATTGCAATCGCGGTTACTGACAAGACCTGCAGCCCGCGGCGATGGACAGCGAGTTGCTTTGCTGGTTGCCCACGCCAGACGATACGTTGGCTCCGCCGTTGCCGGAGAAGTTGTTCATCGAACCCGTTATCGAAGCATTGTTGGTTACAGGGGGTTTCCAGCCCTCTGGCGTCATCACCTGTTGAGTGGTTACGCCCGCCAGACCGAGTACACCCACGGTGACTAAATCAGTCGGGGTGCTGTCGTCATGCCTGGCGTTGTTGGTGACGTTCAACCCGGACGTACTTTGGTTGGCCGCCGCCGCCGCTTCTGCTACACGTCCGCCTGAAACGGCAATCGCCAGGTTGTTTTTCTGTTGGTTGAAGTCGCCGGTGGTCACGTTGATGCCGATGTTGCCGGAACCGCTGTTGCCTGCGTTGTTGAGCGTTGTGTTGTTGGTGTTGGAGTGGTTACTGGCGGTGTTGCCGGCGCTCTTCTGAGACGCGCTGGAGACGGCGACCGCGGTGCCGAAGATGAAGCTTTCGTCAGCCGTGGCAAGGGCGGCGGCGTTGTCTTGCTGGTTGCCGTTACCGGCTGCAACGTTGGCGCCCATGTTGCCGTTGGAGTTGTTCAGGGAGTCATCGATTCCAGCTTCGTTCCTGGTGTCCCGATTCAATACGCTGCTGCCGCTGCTTTTCTGCGAATCCAGCACGGCGGCCCCGGCACCTGCTGTTATCCGCATGATTTGTTCCAGCGTCGGGCCTTTGGGCTGATGGTTGTTGCCTTGTCCATTGCCCTGCTCGTGATCTTCAAGACCGCCGGCTTGTGCTGCGAATGCCATCACAGCTGCCAGAGCGAAAGCCAGAGGTTTGAGAGCCGTTGTCGGGTTCATGGTGTTTCTCCGTGCTCATTTGTCTGTCAAGTGTTGGTACTTCCCTGATCGCACTGTATCGGGGGTCAGTCAGCGACCCGGATGCTCAGGGTATTAGCCATTCGGTTCCCCACTCCGGCACTTTGGTTCAGCTGGATCACTCCCCGGCTGCCGGTAAAGGCCTGGTCGCTTGTCACGACCTGGCGACTGCCGTGTGGGGTGCCAGTTGTTCCGGAGTTCGGTAGCAACGCCACGTTCTGTTGAGAAAGCGCACTATCGTCAATGGCTTGCGGTGCAGCGCTGATGCTGACGCGCATGGCGTTGGCCATCTGGTTGTTCGCCCCCACGCCCTGGTTGACGCCCAGTACGCCGTTGCCATTACTGAAGGAGGAGCCGCCGATAGTGGCCGTCGCATCCATGGACGGATTGGCGGGCGTGGTGATGTTCTGCTGGACACTGGTGGTCGCCCCGGCCTGTGTACCCATGGCGATCGCGCGGACGTTCGCCTGCTGTTGTCGATCGCCAGCCGCCTGGTTGACGTTGAAGTTGCCCCGGTATTGAGTACCGGAATCCTGGAGGGTGGCGTTGTTCACCGAACTGACGACCGAATCCGCCATTACGCTGGTACAACCGAACAGGGCCAGTAGCAGCAGGGATCGACTCATCTCATTGGCCTCCCGCCATTCTGCCCAGTGAGCCGAGGCCGCTGCTCATGGCGCGGTTGATGGTTCCGGAAATCGCGCTGCCACTGCCACCGCCGTGGCCGACGGACATGCCGGGCAAACCGTTGGGGTTGGTGACGACGTTGAGGCCTTGCATGCCACCCGGGCTTTGACCGTTGTTGTGGCGAAGGGCCGTTCCGGTGGTGACCCCGGCGATGTCGGCATCGCTGAGTTCGCCGGTGACGCGGGTCGATGGGTTGGCATTGACGGTGTTCGGGTTCGGATCTCTGCCGCCGCTGCGACCGATAGGGGTTGAGTGAATGGTGCGATCAAGCACGATGACGCCGTTGCCTTCGGCGTGAACGTCGAAACTGAAAAGCGTGCCCGCAACGCTTGCGATCAGCAGCAGGCACGTCAAGACTCTCTTGTTGAGTATCCCCACGATGCTCTTTCCTTCTCATGTGGGCTGGCTCTGGTCGGCTGTGTGAAGGAGAGAGCGAAAGCTGTGCCGGTTTTTGAATGTCGTGTTGATTCAACGGCTTATGGATGTTGGCCGGATACCTTCTGTCGAGGATGTTTCAGCACTGAGACAAAAAACTTCGCAGGCAGCACGAAAATACAGATAAACCGCTCTGGAACAAGGGTTTCAGGGGCGCTGTATCAATGACTTAACAAATCCGATGATCAGGCGGTGCAGGGCGCTGAAATGGGCGGTTTGAGGCAGAGAGGGTGTTTCAGGATCGGACACTTTCCCCCCCGGGACAAGGGGGGCGGGGGAATTGCCCCAAATGCCGGTCAGGCGCCGAGCAATCGGGTCACGGCGTGCAGCGCCTGGAATCGGCGTTCTGCCCAATCTCCGTGCAGTACCTGAACCGGTTGTGCATGGCGCTCGAGCCAGGCCAGGGTCTGGTCGAAAAATGCCTGGCGCTCACTCAATCGGGGCTGGCAACGTTGGCCGTCATCCGTCCATTCGACGTGTTCCGGCGACAGCAGCAAGTGCAAGTCGTAATGCCGGGCCAGTAGCGCTTGTTCGATCCAGGCGGGGCAGTCGCCAAACAGGGTCTGGCTCCAGAGGATATTGCTTAGCAGGTGCGTGTCGAGGATGAGCAGAGACGGTTGTTGCGCCCGCGCTTCGTCCTCCCATGCCAATTGACCGCTGGCGATGTCCGGAATGTCGGCCAAGGTGGTGTCCCGCGGATTCTGCTCGATGAACCAGCGCACATGCTCGTCGACCAGAACCCCGCCGAAACACTGTTGCAACTCGGCCGCCAGCCAGCTTTTACCGGCGGATTCCGGGCCTGTGAGTACCAGGACTTTCATGCGCGCAACGCCGGGTCGGCGCGCCATTCGCGCCAGCCCTGCACGGCGATGACCGCGAACAACCCGTACAGCGTGGCGGTCAGGTACAGGCCTTTATAGAGGAACAACCCGACGAAAATCACATCGAGAGTGATCCACAGCGGCCAGCATTGGAGCCGTTTTTGCGCCATCCAGACTTGCGCCACCAGGCTGAATCCGGTCAGCGCCGCATCGAGCCAGGGTTGCGCGGCGTCGGTCCAGTGGGCCATGGCCGCTCCCAGCAACAGGCTGCCGAGTGCGCCAATAGCGAGGCTCAACGCCATGGAGCGGGTATCGAGCCGACTGACTTCGCGGCCATGGGTCGTTTCACCCACCCGTGTCCATTGCCACCAGCCGTAAAGCTGCAAGGCGGCATAGACGACTTGCAGCAACATGTCCGAATACAGCTTCACCTCAAAAAAGATCCAGCTATAGAGCAGCACCATGACCAGGCCGATGGGCCAGCACCAGGGGTTCTGTTTGACTGTCAGCCAGACGGCAATGACACCGAGGGCGGCGGCAAACAGTTCAAGCCCGGACATGGAGGCTCCTTGGGAAAATCGAAAAGGGGGCCGATTGTAACCGGATTGGGGTCGGGAATCCCCTGGCGCAGAGTGTGCTTCATTGGCGCGCGATAACGCGGCAGCACCAATCGGACTTGTCTGATAGGATTTCGGCCCCGCACGGATAAGCCCGGATCAGGATTGTTTTTTTCACAGGATTTTGACGGTTCTGTGGTGATCCTTGATGCGCGGGGAATCAGCTACGCTGATCGCATTTCAAGCTTTTGAAAAATACTGACGGGGCATGCCGGCGGGCATAGCCTTTTGGGGGATTGATGGATTTTTGGACCGCCTTTCAGGCATTGATTCTTGGGGTTGTAGAAGGGCTGACAGAATTCCTGCCCATTTCCAGTACCGGCCACCAGATCATCGTGGCCGACTTGCTCGGCTTCGGGGGCGAGCGGGCAATGGCGTTCAACATCATTATCCAGTTGGGTGCCATCCTGGCGGTGGTATGGGAGTTTCGACGCAAGATCTTCGACGTGGTCATCGGCCTGCCGACCCAGCCGGGCGCTCGGCGGTTTACCGCGAACCTGTTGATCGCGTTCTTGCCGGCCGTGGTGTTGGGCGTGATCTTCGCCGACTTGATCCACGAATACCTGTTCAATCCGATCACCGTGGCATCGGCGCTGGTCGTGGGCGGGTTCATCATGTTGTGGGCCGAGCGCCGTCAGCACGAAGTCCACGCTGAAACGGTGGACGACATCACCTGGAAAGATGCCCTGAAAGTCGGCTTCGCCCAATGCCTGGCCATGATTCCGGGCACTTCCCGTTCGGGCTCGACGATCATTGGCGGGTTGCTGTTCGGCCTGTCGCGCAAGACCGCTACCGAGTTTTCTTTTTTCCTGGCGATGCCGACCATGGTCGGCGCGGCGGTGTACTCGGGCTATAAATACCGTCACCTGTTTGTCCCGTCTGATTTCCCGGTGTTCGCGGTCGGCTTCGTTACGGCGTTCGTCTTCGCGATGATCGCGGTCCGCGGGCTGCTCAAGTTCATCGCCAACCACAGCTATGCGGCATTTGCCTGGTATCGCATTGTGTTCGGCCTGATCATCCTGGCGACCTGGCAATTGGGCTGGGTCGACTGGAGCGCGGTCAAGCCGTGAGCGACTCAAGCTCGCGCAATAACCCCGGGCGCCAGCCCGGGGGACAGACTCGCCATCCACGGCTGAAGTGGCTGGTGTTCGCAATCCTGTGCGCGTTGCCGCTGTCGGGTTCGGTGTCGTCATGGCTGCACGGGGTGTCGCTGATTCCCCTGGCGGCCTATGGCATCGTCAGCGTCGTGACGTTTTTTCTGTACTGGAGCGACAAACGCAAGGCCCGCGCCGAGCAATGGCGGACGCCGGAGAATGTCTTGCATGCGCTGGAGCTCGCCGGCGGCTGGCCCGGTGCCTTGCTGGCGCAGCAAGCGTTCCGGCACAAAACCCGCAAAGTCTCCTACCAGTTGGTGTTCTGGATCATCGTGCTGATGCACCAGGTGTTCTGGATCGATCACCTGTTCCTCGGTGCACACCTGTTCGCCTTGTTCTGATAAAGAACGCCCTAGAGCAACAGACCGACTTGAGTGCGCTTAGGCAGTTTGCTCACCACCAACTGGTGGGAACGCTGCAGCAAGCCCTGTAGTTCTTCGCTACCGAGCGGGTAGGGCGTTTCCATGATGATCCACTGGGCGCGCGCCAGATAAGGCGCCGGATGAATTCCCGGGCGGTCGCAATGCCCCAGAAACAGATCCTTGTCGACCTTGAAGGCCAGGGAATTACCTCGCAGGCCCTGCAAGGCGAACATCTTGTTCCCGGCAATCGAAAATACCCGTACGCCTCCCCATTTATAGTCTTCCCGCGCTCCGGGCAGGGTAAGGCAGAATTTCGCGACATCCTCTTCGCTCATCCGTGCGGCTTTCATAACAATCGTTCCCCACAGGCATTGAATGACTCGACCAGATGGTCAATCCAGGCGCGTACCGCCGGCATGACCCCGCGCCGATGAGGATAGACCGCTTGCAGCCAGCCACCGGGCAACGACCAGTCGGGCAACAACTGCACCAGTGAGCCGTTCTCCAGTTCCTGCTCGCAATACATCATGGGCAGCATCGTAAAGCCCAGGCCGGAGAGGGTGCTGGCCTTGCGCACGATAAAGTCATCGATGCCCAGCCGGGCCTCGAGCGCGAGTTCACAACTTTTGCCTTTTTGATCCAGCAGGCGGATGTGCACCATGCGGTCGGCTTCCAGGGCGCCGAGCACCGGCAGGCTTTTCAGATCCTCGGGATGGTTGATCTCACGGCCAACGAGAAAGCCGGGACTGGCGACCATCAGCATCTGCGCCTGACGCAGGCGGCGAGTGACCAGCAGCGGATCTTCGTCGCCCAGTTCCCGCACGCGCAGGGCCACGTCGATGCCTTCGTTCACCAGATCGACCCGCCGGTTGAGCAACATCACCTCCAGCTGGACTTGCGGAAAGCGTTCCAGAAAGTCGCTGATCACCCCCGGCAATATTTCATGGGCCAGCCCTACGGGGCAGGACACCCGCAAGCGTCCGCGGGGCTCGCTGGACATGCTGGCCACGGCCTCGTCGGCCATTTCCGCCTCCAGCAGCATCGCCTGGCAGTGCCTGAGGTAGCGCTCACCGACGGCAGTCAGCTTCAGTTGTCGGGTGGTGCGTTGCAGCAGACGTGCGCCAAGGCGCTCTTCCAGCTCGGCGATGCGCCGTGACAATCGGGACTTGGGAATGCCCAGCAAACGCCCGGCTGCCGCGAATCCCCCGGCTTCCACGACTTTGGCAAAGTAATACAGGTCATTGAGGTCTTGCATGATGTGAATCCGATTGTTCTATCTGTGGGACGAACTATCGCATTGTTGCCGTCTAATCAGCTATTGGTTTCGTCTGTAGGATTAGTCCCATCAGATCGCCCTTGTGGGCGATCCTCACTTGGAGATCCCACATGAAACTGCTGCATATCGATTCGAGCATCCTGGGCGACAACTCGGCTTCCCGTCAGTTGAGCGGTGAAGTCGTCAAAGCCTGGCAAGCCGCCGAGCCAACCGCCGTGGTGACCTACCGCGACCTGGCCGCCGACGCCATCAGCCACTTTTCCTCCACCACCCTGGTCGCCGCCGGCACCACCGCTGAACTGCGCAACGCCGCGCAACAGCACGAAGCCGAACTGAGCGCCTCGACCCTGGCCGAATTCCTGGCTGCCGATGCCGTGGTGATTGCCGCACCGATGTACAACTTCACCATCCCGACTCAACTCAAAGCCTGGATCGACCGCATTGCGGTGGCCGGCCAGACCTTCCGTTACACCGAAGCCGGCCCTGAAGGCCTGTGCGGTGGCAAGAAAGTCGTTATCGTTTCGACCTCCGGCGGCATGCACGCCGGTCAGGCAACCGGTGTTGCCCACGAAGAGTACTTGAAGTTGCTGTTCGGCTTCATCGGCATCACCGACATTGAAATCGTGCGCGCCGAGGGCCTGGCTTACGGTGACGATGTGCGCAACAAAGCCATGAGCGCTGCCCACGCACAGATCAGCGAGCAGTTGTTCGCCGCCGCGTAAGGCTTTCGTAAAACTTGGCAACCGTTCAGGTAAAGCCCAAAAAACTCTGTATTCTGGTTACGCAAGTACCAGGTGCGGAGTTTTTTGTTTCTGGTAGTTTCAGATTGTGGCCCGACTTATGCTATCCAGGGTGTACGTCTCAAGTCCGGTAACAAGGTGGGGCATCCATGATGCGTCTTTGTGCAGCTTTACTGATTTGCCTGCTCAGCAGCCTGAATACAGTGCACGCCGCGCCTGCACCACATCCTCACTGGAGCGCCGGCTTCCATGAGATGACTTTCCTCGACCCGCTGGACTTGCAGCCGATGCGCGCCATCGCCTTCTATCCTTCCAGTGATCGGGAACACACCAGCAAGCTCGAGGGTTACACCGTCGAAGCGGGGGAGGACACCAAGGTCGCCATCGGCCGGTTCCCGATGCTGATGCTGTCCCACGGAAACACCGGCACCCCGTTGGCCCTGCACGACCTTGCCACGTCACTGGCGCGCAAAGGTTTTGTCGTGGTGGCGGTGATTCACCCCGGTGACAACTCCAAAGACCACAGCCGACTCGGTACGTTGAGTAACCTGTACGGCCGGCCGATCCAGATTTCCGAAGCCATTACCGCGACCTTGGGCGACCGTATGCTGTCGCCGTTCGTCAATGCCGAGCAGGTGGGGGTCATCGGTTACTCGGCCGGTGGCGAGACTGCATTGATTCTGTCCGGCGCGACCCCGGACCTGGATCGCCTGCGCCGTTACTGCCAGGAGCGCCCGGACGATCGCGATGCCTGCAACACCCAGGGCGAATTGATTGTCGACCGCGACGATCTGCAACCAGTGGCCGACCCTCGCGTTCACGCCTTGATGCTGATGGCGCCGTTGAGCCTGAAGTTCGGCCGCCATACCCTGGCCGATGTGCATGTGCCGGTACTGCTTTACAGCGGCGATGGCGACAAGCTGGTGGCTGTCGACAAGAACGCCGCGGCACTGGCGCGCAAACTGCCGACCGCGCCTGACTTCAAGCTGCTGGCCGGGGCAGGGCACTTCGTGTTCATGGCGCCGTGCAATGACGAGCAGATCGTGATCATGCCCGCGCTGTGCACCGATGCCGATGGCGTCGACCGGCAAGACATTCACCGCAATCTGATCTCTGAAGCCGGAAGATTTTTCTCGCGCACCCTGGGCAGGCCGACCCGGGCCGGAATGCAGACGGCTGATCAATAATAGGCGCTTCAGCCCTTGTGGGAGCGAGCCTGCTCGCGATGAGGCCTTCTGATCCAGCATTGCAATCGCCTGACACACTGTAATCGCGAGCAGGCTCGCTCCCACAAGTGACTACACCAAGGCTTACGTCATCGCGCGGCGCTTGAGCAGCAACGTCAGCCCTAGCCCCGTCACCGACAACAACGCCGCACTGAAGAAAATCCACACATAACCCAGGTTCAACGCCACTGCGCCCATCAACGGGCCGGCAATGGCCAGCGCCAGATCGAAAAACACCGCATAGGCACTCAGGCCCGCGCCCCGGCTGGAGTTGGGCACCTGTTTGATGGCCTCGACACCCAGCGCCGGATACACCAGAGACAGGCCGAATCCGGTCAGGCCGGCACCAATGAGCGCATACCCGGTTGAAGGTGCCAGCCACAGCAGCACCAGGCCAACGGTCTCAATGCACATGCACGCGATGGCCGAGGTGAAGCCGCCAAAACGGCTGATGGCGGAAATGAACAGCAGCCGCGACAGTATGAAACACACGCCAAACATCGTCAGGCAGTAGGCCGCGCCGGTCCAGCCGCGGTTGACGTAATACAGGGTGATGAAGGTCGTCAGGGTGCCGTAGCCAATGGACGCCAGACTCAGGCTCGCGCCAAACGGCGCAATGCGCCCGAACACCGCCAAAAACGGCAAACGTTCACCGCGCACCACCGGCACCGAGGGCTTGTTGCGAATCAGCACCAGAGCAGCCAGGGCCAGCAACGACAGGGCGATGCCCAGGCTGGCGAAGCCGAGTTGTTGCACCATCACCACGCCCAGCGGTGCACCGATGGCAATCGCCCCATAGGACGCGATGCCGTTCCAGGAAATCGACCGCGCGGTATGCTCAGCGCCGACCTGGCCCATGCACCAACTGATGGTGCCGACGCCGATCAACCCTTGGGCGATCCCCAGCAACAGGCGCCCGGCGATCAGGATCAGCAGGCTGATCAAGGGAAAGCCCTGCAACAGGGTCGACAGCCAGGTCAGCGCGCCACTGAGCACAATCCCCGACAAGCCATAGATGATTGCGCGCTTGGTGCCGACGCTGTCCGACATCCGCCCGGCCATGGGTCGGCTGAGCAGGGTGGCGAGGTATTGCGAGCCGATGGTCAGCCCGGCGACGACCGCACTGAACCCGAGTTGTTCGTGGACATAACCCGGCAATACCGCGATCGGCAGTCCGATGCAGAGGAACGCAATAAAGGTATAGAAAACGATGGAGACGATCTGCAGGGTGATCGCCATGGAGCTTTGCGGAGGCACTTGCTGCACAGACATGAGGGCTCGTTCGCGGGCGGCGGTGGGAGACCTGCATCATGGCGCGGCGTTGCAATAAAAGAAAGCAGGCTAACGGTTTTGCTCGTCAGTGCCCTTGAGTCAGCCATCGCGAGCAGGCTCGCTCCCACATTTTGAAATGCATTCCCCTGTGGGAGCGAGCCTGCTCGCGATGATTTATGCACCAACAAGAAACCTTGGCCCGGAATGCAAAAAGCCCCGTCACCAGGACAGGGCTTTTCACTTGAAGCTTGCAGCTAAACGCTTGTAGCTACCTTTAGAACACCACACCCTGGCTACGCAGGTAGTCGTCGTAGGTGCCGCTGAAGTCGGTCACACCGTTAGGGCTCAACTCGATGATGCGGGTGGCCAGGGACGATACGAACTCACGGTCGTGGCTGACGAAGATCAGCGTGCCCGGGTAGTTTTCCAGCGCCAGGTTCAGCGCTTCGATCGATTCCATGTCCAGGTGGTTGGTCGGTTCGTCCATCACCAGTACGTTCGGCTTTTGCAGGATCAGCTTGCCGAACAGCATGCGGCCTTGCTCACCACCGGAGATGACCTTGACCGACTTGAGGATCTCGTCGTTGGAGAACAGCATCCGGCCCAGGGTGCCACGGATAATCTGCTCGCCCTGAGTCCACTGGCCCATCCAGTCGAACAGGCTGACGTCATCTTCGAAGTCATGGGCGTGGTCCTGGGCGTAGTAACCCAGTTCCGCGCTTTCGGTCCACTTCACGGAACCGGCGTCCGGGGTCAGCTCGCCCATCAGGGTGCGCAGCAGGGTGGTCTTGCCGATACCGTTCGGGCCGATGATCGCCAGGCGCTCGCCGGCTTCGACGGTGAAGCTGAAGTTCTTGAACAGGGTCTTGCCGTCGAAGCCCTTGGACATCTGCTCGATGGTCACGGCCTGGCGGTGCAGCTTCTTGGTCTGTTCGAAACGGATGAACGGGCTCACGCGGCTCGATGGCTTGACTTCGGCCAGCTGGATCTTGTCGATCTGTTTGGCGCGGGAGGTGGCCTGCTTGGCTTTCGAGGCGTTGGCCGAGAAGCGGCTGACGAACGTCTGCAGTTCGGAAATCTGGGCTTTCTTCTTGGCGTTGTCCGACAGCAACTGCTCGCGGGACTGGGTGGCCGCTGTCATGTACTCGTCATAGTTGCCCGGGAACAGGCGCAACTCACCGTAGTCCAGGTCAGCCATGTGGGTGCAGACGCTGTTGAGGAAGTGACGGTCGTGGGAAATGATAATCATGGTGCTGTTACGCGCCTTGAGAATGGTTTCCAGCCAGCGAATGGTGTTGATGTCCAGGTGGTTGGTCGGCTCGTCGAGCAGCAGTACTTCCGGATCGGAGAACAGCGCCTGGGCCAGCAATACCCGCAGTTTCCAGCCTGGAGCCACTTCGGACATCGGGCCGAAATGCTGTTCCAGGGGAATACCCAGGCCCAGCAGCAGTTCGCCGGCGCGGGATTCGGCGGTGTAGCCGTCCATCTCGGCGAATTCGGTTTCCAGCTCGGCCACGGCCATGCCGTCTTCTTCGCTCATTTCCGGCAGCGAATAGATGCGGTCGCGCTCGGCCTTGACCTTCCACAGCTCTTCGTGACCCATGATCACGGTGTCGATCACGGTGAACTCTTCGTAGGCGAACTGGTCCTGACGCAATTTACCCAGGCGCACGTTCGGCTCCAGCATGACCTGGCCGCCGGACGGCTCAAGGTCGTCGCCGAGAATCTTCATGAAGGTCGACTTGCCGCAACCGTTGGCGCCGATCAGGCCGTAACGGTTGCCACCGTTGAACTTGACCGAAACGTTTTCGAAGAGCGGCTTGGCGCCGAACTGCATCGTGATGTTAGCTGTAGAAATCAAAGGTTTTTCCTGCGAAGCATTCAGAGTAGCCAGGGGTTGTGGCAGTACCGGTTCAGTATTCGTTTCCACTGTTGGAACCACGAGACATTCATCCCGATCGGCAGTGGAAGATCCATCTGGCATTAAGTGGACAGCGGCATGTGGCGCGCCTGGCCCGGGGCAACGTGGGCTGAAAGGGGAATTTCCCGCTTTCAACCCGGGGGCGCGTAAAGTTTGGCGGCAATTGTACTGGTCTGGCTCTTTAAACGATAGGGCGATGAGGCCTCTGCAACGCTTTGGCGGTCTTTGCGGACACATTTTCACAGTTGCAGGTTAACTATTGGTTACAAACTGTGGCTAAAATGCCATCCATCAGCTGAACGTCGACCATCGGAGTGGCTAGATGGCACTACTGACCGCTGAATCATTTTCAGACGCTGCACAAGCCCCTGGACCGTTGACCGGCAGGGTGGAGCAGTTTGTTCACTTCTGATGTGTGACGATTCCGTGAAACTGATCATTGCCGCTATCTACGTTGTCTCCATTGCGTATGTCCACCTGCGTGGCCGAGTGCGCCACAAGCTGGGGCGTCAGTTGAGTGATCACTCGACGTTTCTGGCGCCGATCAACTGCTTTCTTTATCTGTTTTCGAAAATCCCCAACAAACCGTATCTCGATCCGGCTGACTTTCCCGACCTGAGCCCGCTGCAGGCGCATTGGGAAGAAATTCGTGCCGAAGGCCAGAACTTGCTTCACGCCGGCGAGATCAAGCGTTCGAACCAGTACGACGACGTCGGTTTCAACTCGTTCTTCAAGACTGGCTGGAAGCGCTTCTATCTCAAGTGGTACGGCGATAGCCACCCGTCGGCCATGAAGCTCTGCCCGCGCACCACCGAACTGGTGCAGGGCATTGGCTCGATCAAGGCGGCGATGTTCGCCGAGTTGCCACCGGGCTCCAGACTGGTGCGCCACCGCGACCCGTATGCCGGTTCGTATCGTTATCACCTCGGACTGGACACACCCAACGCTGAAGGTTGCTACATCAATGTCGACGGCCAGAACTATCATTGGCGCGATGGCGAGGCGGTGATGTTCGATGAGACTTACATTCATTACGCCGAGAACACCACGC
Organism: Pseudomonas sp. IT-P74; assembly: GCF_949768175.1. Taxonomy (NCBI): domain Bacteria; kingdom Pseudomonadati; phylum Pseudomonadota; class Gammaproteobacteria; order Pseudomonadales; family Pseudomonadaceae; genus Pseudomonas; species Pseudomonas sp. IT-P74. Next base: position 144,482 of record NZ_CATKQD010000001.1, read on the forward strand.
CACACAATCGCATCATCCTGTTTTGCGACGTCGAGCGGCCGATGAAGTACCGGTGGGCAGCGGCATTCAATCGCTGGTTCAGCCGCACTGTCATGTCGGCGGCCGGTGCACCGAACGAGGATGGAGACCACACCGGCGGGCTCAACCGACTGTTCAGCAAGGTCTACAAAGTTCGTCTGCGCGCCAAGGAACTGAAAAAACGCAACCGCAAGCTTTACTACTTCCAAAAGTGGTCGATCTTTGCCGGGTTGCTGGCGGTCTTCATTCTGATCTGATTTTTTCGGTGCCGCGTACCATGGCTTCGCGAGCCTGTTCGCGAAGAGGCTGGGACATCCAGCGGATCACTTGCTGACTTTTTTCCTGGCAACCGGTTTGCTGGCCGTCTTTGGCCTGGTCGCTGCTTTACCGCTACCGAGACTGCGCTTGAGCAGTTCGGTCAGGTCAATGACATCCGCCGTTTTGCGTTCCTCTTCACCAAAAGCGGTTTCGACGTCTTCGATCCTGCCTTCACGCGCCTTCTTGTCCACCAGGGCCATGATCTTGTCCTCAAAGCCGTCCCGATAGTCATCCGGCGTCCACTCGGCACTCATGTCCTCCACCAGGCGCCTGGCCATGTCCCGTTCGCCCTTGGCCAATTCAGGCCTGGTCACGTCGCTGCCCAGCGCCAATTCATCGAGACTTCGCACCTCGGCCGGCCAGCGCAGCATGACCAGGACCAGTGCCGATTCCAGTGGCATCAATGCAGCCAGATGCTGGCGGGTATGCAAGACCACGCGGGCGAGGGCGACCTTGCCGGTTTTGCTCAGGGTTTCGCGCAGCAGTGCATAGACTTTGCCGCCACGCTTGTCGGGTGCCAGGTAGTAAGGCGTGTCGATGTTCTGCAAGGGAATCTGCTTGCCGTCGACAAAGGAAAAAATGTCGATGGTCTGGGTCGAGAGCGGATGAGCGGAACGGATTTCCTCTTCACTGAGCACCACGTACCGGCCTTTTTCGTATTGCACGCCCTTGACGATGTGCTCCCTGGTGACTTCCTTGCCTGTGACCTTGTTGACACGCTTATAGCCCACCGGGTCCATGCTGCGGCTGTCGAGCCAGTCGAAATCGACGCCTCGGGAGGACGTTGCCGAGACCAGCGCCACAGGGATGTGCACCAGTCCGAAGCTGATTGCGCCTTTCCAGATTGCCCGTGCCATGGTGGTCTACTCGTGAGTGATGTTCAGGTGACCGGCGGCTTTGGGTAAAAGTTTCTGTGATCAGCGCACCGGTTTCCTGGCCGGATCAACCTGGTGCCGCATCGTGCCGGAGAGTTTTTGGTTAACAAATCCGAACCTCGGGCGTAGCGTGGTATCGAAGTCCTTATCCACGCGGATGCAGGGAGGTACCCCATGAACCGATACGTGTTTGGCGCCATTGCACTGGCCTTGAGTGGCGTACTGGGCTCCTTGGTCCAGGCCGACGTCTCTGCTTCGTTGCAGTTGACCCAGAATCTACCGGGCAGCACCAACAACAACCCTTACAACAGTCCGATTCACCGAGCCAATCCCAACAGCATGCAAGGCACTCAACCCAGTGCCCCAACCATACGCGGACCCAATACCGTGCCGGTCCCGCGCCCGCCGACGCTGGACAACGGTGGCATCGGCAATCGCTACCCCGACCGGACAGCGCCCGCCGGCCCGCCGAAATTCATTACCAACCCGCCCCCTAGAGACACCGGTTCCAGCAACCGTTGAGTGGCAGGCATGACGACTGGCCGCTACTTTTCAGCAAGCCTCATTTTCGTCGGAAAAGGAATCCTGCATGTTGCGTAAAAACTTTTTGGCAACCCTCTGTGCCAGCGTATTGATCAGCGCCACTGCCCCTGCGCCGGCCCAGACGATGAAAAGCGAAGACGGCACCCTTGAAGTCACCCCCATCGTGACGGGATTGGAACACCCCTGGGCCCTGGCATTCTTGCCGGACAGCAAAAACATGCTGGTGACCGAACGACCCGGCAACCTGCGGCTGGTGACCGCCGACGGCAAACTGTCGGCACCGCTCAATGGGGTACCCAGGGTCTGGGCGAAGGGGCAGGGTGGATTGCTCGACGTGGCGCTGTCGCCGGATTTCAGGCAGGACCGGATGGTCTATCTGTCCTATGCCGAAGGTGACGATAAAGGAGACAAGGCCGGCACTGCGGTGGGCCGTGGCCGGCTCTCCGACGATATGACGGCGCTCAAGGATTTCCAGGTGATCCTGCGTCAGGAACCCAAACTCTCGGTCGGCAACCATTTTGGCTCGCGGCTGGTGTTTGATCGCGACGGCTATCTGTTCGTGACCCTGGGGGAAAACAACGACCGTCCGACCGCCCAGGACCTCGACAAGCTGCAAGGTAAAGTGGTGCGAATCTACCCGGATGGCACGGTGCCCAAGGACAACCCCTTTTTCGGCCAGGCCAACGTGCGCCCGGAGATCTGGTCCTACGGGCAGCGCAACCCGCAAGGCGCGGCGCTCAACCCGTGGAACGGCACGTTGTGGGAAAACGAACACGGCCCTCTGGGCGGCGATGAAGTCAACATCATCGAGCGCGGCAAGAATTACGGCTGGCCGCTGGCGACCCATGGCATCAACTACTCCGGTCAACCGATTCCCGAAGCCAAGGGTGAGACCGTCGAAGGCACCGTCGCCCCGAACCACGTCTGGGAAAAATCCCCGGGCCTGAGTGGCATGGCGTTCTACGATGCCGATCGTTTCAAAGTCTGGCAGCGCAACGTGTTTATCGGCGCATTGGTCAGCCAGGAACTGATCCGCCTGGAGTTCGATGGCGACAAGGTGATACACGAAGAGCGCTTGCTCGGGGATATGAAAAAACGCGTCCGCGATGTGCGGCAGGGGCCGGACGGCTATTTGTATGTTTTGACCGATGAGGAGAACGGCGGGTTGTACAAGGTGGGTTTGAAGTAGTCAATCGTTGCTGCGGTCTGCAGCCGTCGTGGCGGCTGCAGCGCGGGTATTCGGGTCAGATCTGCCGAGTCGCGGCAACGGGTCTCTTTCGATCCTGAAACCCGCGTACCACCAGATAGAACAATGGCCCAATCGAAACAAACACTGCTGTGATCAGGAGAGCGACCACCGCAAACATTGACTTGCCATTGACTTGCCGAGCGCGCCGCGTTGAGTGGCGCCCCGGCATGATGCCGGGTTATTCCTGCACGGCTTTCTCGACCTTGGTCGACGCCGACCAGATTCGGTAGCGCACTTCGATGTCCTTGGGTACGTACAGCACGAGCGGCAGTTTGCTGTTGTAACGCAGCAGGAAGCCGTCACCGACCACCGGTACAAAACCCTGTTTGCTGGTGCCGGCCGGGCAAGCCATCAGCGTGCTCATCGGGCCAATGACTTTTTCCAGGCGGTAGAACGGGTAGCCCCAACCCTCGAGGTTCTTCTCCTCGAGAATGCCGCCCAGACGCGGGTTATTGCAGTCTACGGTCATCGTCTTGCCGGCCAGGATCTCGACCTGCAAGTCGTTTTCCCGGGTCTGTGGTGCGAGGTGGATCACTTGGCGGGTAAACCCGCTTTCTGCCTTCGGATAGGGTGCGGTGTCTTCGAGTTTGGCGGCGTGCGCCACGCCGGCAAGCCCCAGTGTGACCAGCGCCGTGCAAGCGTTAACGGTCAAAGAATTCATGATGCCTCCTTGCTTGAAGTGAAGGGCGGCATTTTCACTGTCGTGTACAGCGAATGCAAATCCGGGATGCCCAGTGTGCAAATTGCAGGGTCGCCAGGGTCTATAATTGCAAATTGCATGACAGGCTTTACAGGTAACTCGCCGGACCCTTGAATTAACGATGAACTGCACAACGAAGTTCACGGCATGTTTTATGCTGTAGCTGTCCTTGAAGCTTGCCGGGATTTCAAATGAGCGAGCATTGATCGTCGGCAGTTTAATAAAGGAGGGAGTCGCCATGTTTCTTTCTGCCTTGGAAATTCGCAATATCATCGAAAGCAGTTTTCTGCCCAAGCGCTGCCAGTGCACCCTTTCACCGGATCTGTCGATGACCGTCAAGGTCTATGCAGACGGGCAAACCGATCAGCTCGATCTATTGGTCACTGGCATCGATGCCTCTGGACTCAATGGTTGCCGGGAAATAAACGAATTGATTGCCCAACTGCGTTCCAGACAACCTCACGTCGAGGTCGAACCGCACTCTATGCAGGGCAAAGCACTCTAGCCTGCTGTTTCGGGTTCCAGGGACACGCGCCGGGTCTGGAAGAACGCCAGGCCCAGCGCCAGTTCAAACCCCACCGCCAGCAAAATCCCCGGCCCGACATGGCCACTGATCCATTCGGCAAAACCCAGCACGGCCAATCCCCAGCTGCCGACGACGAAGCCGAGGCTCAGCGCATTGCGGGTCGCACAGGGGGGCGCGTTGCGAACCAGAAAAGAGAACACGCTCAACGCCCCAAACAGCACGGCGGTGCGTCGCGCGACCAATCCCACCGCGAATGAAAACTCAATGTCCCAGAACGACAACAACCATTGCGGTGTCAGGCCCCAGACCAGGCTCAGCACCAGACATATGGCGGCGGTAAACATCGACAACGTGCGAAACGACAACTGCATGGCCAATCCTTGCGGGCAGAGAGGGAGGCGCTAGAGCATAGCGCCGCAACCCTCAAAGGAATACCGCCAAGTGCCAAATCAGACTTTTCAGTCAGCCCTGGTTCTCGCAAGCGTCGGAAAGTTTGCGGTAGGAAATTTCTGCGGGTTTTCCCGAGTCATCGATGTACTTCATCTCGGCCGTCACCACTTTGCACTCCAGGGTGTCCGGCTCGGAAAGTGAAATCACTTTGCTGACATGCAATGGCATGCCGTAGTGATAGGGCACGGCTTGAGAGGTGGTGGTGTCATTGGCCTGAGCCAGGCCGGCAAACGCGGTGCAGGCGAGGGCGGCGGTAACCAGCAGGGTGCGAGTGTTCATCAGCGATCTCCGGTGCGGACGGAATGTCAGTTCGATGTGTCGCTTGTCGAACTTGCCGCACTGGGCGTCAGAACAGTCTGAGGGCGTGCGGTCCAGTGAAGTGTTGGATCGCACGGTTAAGCGAGGGTTAACCCGGCTGAACACCGCCTGTCGCGGGTGCGCGATCCTGTGTATCAGTTAAGACCATCGGGCGCCTGATGGAAAGTCATCGCGAACAAGGGTGGACACATGCTGTGAACGATCCGCAACCCTGTGGGAGCGAGCTTGCTCCGGGCGGCGATCCGACGATGAGGCCCTCGAACTCAGCGCAAATCCAGTTGCTGGCGATAAGGCAAATCCGGCCCGGTCTTGCTGCATGTCAGCGCCGCCGCCTGCACCGCGAACTTCAGCATGCTGTCGATCTGCTCGCGGCCAAGTTGCTTCACACCCTCCACTGAATCCAGCTGCTGTTCGGTCAACCAGGTAATCAGCGCCGCCTGAAAGGTATCGCCCGCGCCCACGGTGTCGGCGATTTTTACCCCACAGGCAGGAGTCGACCACGAACCGTGAGCCCGGCTGAACACACTCGCGCCTTCGCCACCCCGGGTCAGGAATACCAGCTGACAGCGGTGCTGCAACCAGCCTTCGATCACCCGCGCCGGGTCCTGGCCGGGGTACAACAGATGCAGGTCCTCGTCGCTGACCTTGATCAGGTCGGCCAGCTCCACCAGCGTCGCGATCCGTTTACGCCACAGGTCAATGTCCGGCTCCGGATTCAGGCGTACGTTAGGATCGAGGCTGATCAGGCGCTTGCCGCTTTCCCGGCGCACCAATGCCAATAGCGTGTCGGCAATCGGCTGCACCACCAGGGAAAACGAGCCGATATGCAGGCCGCGTACTTCAGGCCCGAGTGCCGGCAGGTGTTCCGGTTGCAATTGCCGATCCGCGCAGCCTTCGCCACGGAAGCTGTACTGCGGCGAGCCATTGGTTCCCACGGCAACCATCGCCAGGGTGGTCGGCGCGGCAAAATCCAGCAGGTAGTCCTGGCACACGCCTTCATCCAGCAACACTTGCAGCAGGCGCCGGCCCAGGTAGTCGGTGGATAACCCGGCCAACAGCGCCGCGTCCACGCCCAACCGGCGCAAGCCCACCGCCACATTGAATGGCGAGCCACCGGCAATGGCTTTGAAGTTCACTTTGGACGCCTGACCGCTGGCGTCGTTTTCACTGAAAAAATCAAACAGCGCTTCGCCACACACCAGGTACATAGTTGATCACTCTTTAATTAGGGTTGCGACTTGCTGTCGATAGCGTTCATACGCCTGCTGGCAGGCTTGCACATTGTCGGCGACCGGCAGGGTTTCACTGGCCGGGTCGAGTTTCACGCACCGCTCGCACAATTGCGCCAGGCTGTCTTCGCGCCCGTTCGCCCGGGAGACGCACCAGGCCGCCTGAATCGCCGCACCCAGGGCCGCGGCCTCGCTTTGTTCGGTGCAGATCACCGGTGTATTCATGGTGTCGGCGACAATCTGCCGCCAGACAGCGCTTTTCGATCCACCGCCGATCAGCCGAATGCTGCGGCTTTGTAAGCCATTGTTGCGTAGCAGGTCCAGTCCGTAACGCAAACCGAACGTCGTGCCTTCGACCACCGCGCGGCACAGGTTGGCCCGGGTCAGGTTGGTCATGGTCAAACCCGACAGGCTGGCACTGGCATGGGGCAGAGCGGGCACCCGCTCGCCGTTGAAGAATGGCAGCATGCAAACGCCTTCGGCACCGATCGGCGCCTGGGCAACGAGCTCGTTGAACTGATCGATGTCGAGGTCCAGCAGTTCACGGATCAGGCCGGTGGCATTGGTCAGGTTCATGGTGCAGATCAATGGCAGCCAGCCGCCACTGGAAGAACAGAAGGTCGCTACCGCACCATCTGCGGCAACGTTCGGTTGATCGGCGTAGGCGTACACCGTGCCCGACGACCCGAGGCTCATGGTGATTGCACCGGGCTGGATGTTGCCGGTACCGATGGCGCCCATCATGTTGTCGCCGCCACCGCTGCAGATCAGGGCCTTCGGGTTGACGCCCAAGTGTTCGGCGATGCCCGTTCGAATGGTGCCGACTGCCTGGGGTGCCTCGATCAGCTCCGGCAGCGCGGCTTGCAGGCGTCCGCTGGGGTCTATGTCACGCAACAATTGCACATCCCACTGGCGCGTACGCACGTTGAAATACCCGGTGCCCGAGGCATCGCCGTATTCGCTGCAACTGCGGCCGGTGAGCCAATGGTTGAGGTAATCGTGGGGCAGCAAGATGTGGGCGATCCGGGTGAAGACCTCGGGATGCTGCTCTTTGGTCCATAACAGCTTGGAGACGGTGTAGCCCGGCGCGATGACCACGCCGAGGCGTTCCAGCGAACCCTTTTCGCCACCCAGGTGGGCCAGCAGTCGGTCATTCTCCGGGGTGGTTTCGGTGTCGCACCAGAGTTTCGCCGGGCGCAACACCTTGCCCTGATCGTCGAGCAGCACCAGGCCGTGTTGCTGGCCGGAGACGCCAACGCCTTGAATCGACAGACCATCGACTTTGGCCGCGAGCAAGGCGCGGCGGGTGGCGGTGGCGAAGGCTTCCAGCCACTGCTGGGTGTCCTGTTCGCGGCGACCATCAGGGCCGCTGATCAGGTTGTGGCTGGCGGCTCCCTGGCCGAGCACTTCACCACTGGCCGCGTCGAGGATGATGGCTTTGGTGCCCTGGGTGCCGCAGTCGATGCCGAGGAAGAGTTGTCGAATTGTCATGCAGGATCCTTGGATATCAGTAAACCCTCTTCGCGAGCAGGCTCGCTCCCACAGGGGGCTGAGGTGATCATCCGTTTTGCGGTTGAAACACAGTCAATGTGGGAGCGAGCCTGCTCGCGATGACGGCAGTTGCTACACCACCGACCTCAAGCCAGCACCCGCTCCAACGTCCGCGACACCCCCACCTCGCGCAAGCTGTTGCAGCACCACTCAAACGCCGCGACAAACTCCGGCGAGCGCGCAATGGCCGTACCGAAAATCTCCTCGACCGCCAGCAAACGCTGGGTAATCAGCACATCATCGGCCACCAGTGCCTGGCAGAACGCTGCCCGTGGATCCGCAATCGAGTAGGTCTCGCCATGCTCATCCACGCCTTTGAGGTACAGCGCCCATGCCGCCACCACCAACGCCGCGCGCTTGGTCTCGCGGCCATCGGCGATCAAGCGGTTGATGGTCGGTACGGTGAATTTCGGAAACTTCGACGAACCGTCCGAACACACCCGTTCAAGCTGATCGGCAATCGCCTGATTGGAAAACCGCGCCACCAGGGTGTTCTTGTACTCGGTCAGGTCGATTCCCGGCACCGCCGGCAGTTGCGGTGTCACGTCCAGGTCCATGTAGGCGCGCATGTAGCGCACGAACAGCGGGTCGTTCATGGTCTCGTGGACGAAGCGGTAACCCTTCAGGAAACCCAGATACGTCAACGCCAAATGACTGCCGTTGAGCAACTTGATCTTCATTTCTTCGTAGGGCGTGACGTCGTCGGTGAATTGCACGCCGACCTTTTCCCAGGCCGGGCGACCGTTGACGAACCTGTCTTCCAGCACCCACTGCGCAAAGGGTTCGCAGACCACCGGCCAGGCATCGTCCACGCCATGCTGGTCCGCCAGTTGCAGGCGATGAAGGGTGCTGGTCATTGGTGTGATGCGGTCGACCATGGCGTTGGGGAAACTGACGTTGGCGTCGATCCAGTCGCGCAATGGGTGGTCGTGCAAGGCGGCGAAGGCCAGCAGGGCCTTGCGGGTGACGTCGCCGTTGTGCGGCAGGTTATCGCAGGACATCAGGGTGAAGGCCGCTGTGCCAGCGGCGCGACGCCTGGCCAGTGCGGCACAGAGGAAACCGAATACGGTTATCGGGGCGCCAGGGTGCGCCAGGTCATGCTGGACCTGCGGCAAGTGCGCCATGAACTCGCCGCTGCTGTCGTCGATGCAGTAACCGCCTTCGGTAATGGTCAGCGAGACGATGCGGATCTCGGGGCTGGCCAGTTTGTCGATCAATGCCTGGGCACCGTCTTCGGCCAGCAGCATGTCACGGATGGCGCCGATCACCCGCACTTCGGTGTCGTCGCTATCGCCGAGTTCGTACAGGGTGAACAGGAAGTCCTGATCCTTGAGGTCGTCACGGGCGCGGCGGTCTTCAGCACGCAGGCCGACACCGCAGATGGCCCAGTCCCGGCCTTCGCCGGTATTCATCAAGGCGTCGGTGTAGTACGCCTGATGGGCACGGTGGAAACCGCCGACCCCGATGTGCGCGATGCCTTGGCGGGTGTCGCCCAGGGAGTAGGCGGGCAGGACCACTTCAGGGGCGAGGCGGCTGAGGTTTTGTTGGTTCAGTTTCATCGCAGGCTCTCTGAAATCAGGCGGCAACGCGCAGCGGGCGGGTCAACGCCACGCCGTCGGCATCGAATAAATGGCAGTGCTGCGCATCCAGATGCAGGCTCAGGGTTTCACCGTAGCGGCTGGCCAGATCGCCGCGAACGCGCAGGGTCAGCGCTTCGCCGGATGCCGTCCGGACGTGGCAGAAGGTGTCGCTGCCCAGGCGTTCGCTGACATCGGCGGTGACCTGCAAGGTGCAGTCACCGGGCTTGGCCAGTTCCAGATGTTCCGGGCGAATGCCCAGCGTCACCGCACTCCCGACGCTCAGGTGCCTGCCGCTCAAGGGCAGGTTGATACGGGTTCCGGCATCCAGCTGGACTTCACAGCCCTGGCTTTCAATGCGGGTGACCTTGCCCTTGAGGAAGCCCATTTTCGGCGTGCCCAGGAAACCGGCGACGAACAGGTTGGCCGGCTGGTGATAGAGGTCCAGTGGCGAGCCGACTTGCTCGATCTTGCCGCCATTGAGTACGACCACTTTGTCGGCCATGGTCATCGCTTCGACCTGATCGTGAGTCACGTAGATCATCGTAGCTTGCAGTTCCTTGTGCAGGCGCAACAGTTCCAGGCGCATCTGCACCCGCAGGGCGGCATCGAGGTTGGACAACGGTTCGTCGAACAGGAAGATTTTCGGGTTGCGCACGATGGCCCGGCCAATCGCCACGCGCTGGCGCTGGCCGCCGGACAGTTGCTTGGGCTTGCGCTCCAGCATCGGCCCCAGTTCGAGGATGCGCGCCGCTTCGCCGACCTTCTTCTCCACTTCGGCTTTCGCGACGCCGGCCAGGTCGAGGGCGAACGACATGTTCTTGCGCACGCTCATGTGCGGGTACAGGGCGTAGGTCTGGAACACCATCGCCAGGTCGCGCTTGGCCGGGCTGACTTCGGTGATGTCGCGGCCGTCGAGTTCGATCGTGCCGCCGCTGACTTCCTCCAGCCCGGCGATCAGCCGCAACAGCGTGGATTTGCCGCAGCCCGACGGGCCGACGAAGACCACGAACTCCTTGTCGTTCACTTCAAGGTCGATGCCCTTGATGATGGAAAAACCTTCGAAGCCTTTTTGCAGATTCTTGATTTTCAGGTTGGCCATGGTGATGGGCCTCCGTTTGTTTTTATTCAGATTGAGCCGAGCAGGCTTTTCTGTAGGAGCGAGCTTGCTCGCGATGAACGTTCAGGCGACGCATTCTTCCAGTCAGCCAGCGTTATCGTTCATGTCCATCGCGAGCAGGTTCGCTCCCACAGGGATCGTGTCGGGGCGGCGATCTTCATTTAACGGCGCCGAACGACAGGCCGCGCACCAGTTGTTTCTGGCTGATCCAGCCGAAGATCAGGATCGGCGCACAGGCCAGGGTCGAGACGGCCGACAACTTGGCCCAGAACAGCCCTTCGGGGCTCGAGTACGAAGCGATCAATGCGGTCAGTGGCGCGGCTTTCGACGAGGTCAGGTTCAGCGACCAGAACGCCTCGTTCCAGCACAGGATCAGCGACAGCAGCACCGTGGATGCCAGGCCGCCCTTGGCGATGGGCAGCAACACCCGGAGCATTTCCTGGGCCAGCGTTGCGCCGTCCAGCCGTGCGGCTTCGAGGATGTCCCTAGGGATGTCCTTGAAGTAGGTGTAAACCATCCAGACCACGATCGGCAGGTTGATCAGCGTGTAGATCACGATCAGCGCAATGCGCGTATCGAGCAGGCCGAAACTCTTGGCCAGCAGGTAGATCGGCATCAGCACACCCACCGGCGGCAACATCTTGGTGGAAAGCATCCACAGCAGCGTGCCTCGGGTGCGTTGGGTTTCGTAGAACGCCATGGAGTAGGCCGCCGGCACCGCGATCAGCAGGCACAGGGCCGTGGCGCTGAAGGAAATCACCACCGAGTTCCAGGCAAAGCTGAAATAGTCGCTGCGTTCGTTGATGTGCAGGTAGTTCTCCAGCGTCGGCATGAAGATGAACTGCGGCGGCGTGGCGAAGGCATCGATTTCGCTCTTGAAACTGGTCAGCACCATCCAGAAGATCGGGAAGAAAATCACGATCGCGATGGCCCAGGCCAGCGTACCGAGCAATAGGCTTTGCAGGCGACGGGATTGTTGAAGAGTCATGGCGGGCCTCAGGCTTTGTCGGTCAGGTTTTTGCCGATCATTCGCACCAGAATGATCGCGGCGATGTTGGCGATGACCACGGCGATCAGGCCGCCCGCCGAGGCCATGCCGACGTCGAACTGCACCAGCGCCTGGTTGTAGATCAGGTAGGCGAGGTTGGTCGAGGCGTAGCCGGGGCCGCCGTTGGTGGTGGTGAAGATTTCGGCGAACACCGAGAGCAGGAAGATGGTTTCGATCATCACCACCACCGCAATCGGCCGCGCCAGGTGCGGCAGGGTCAGGTGCCAGAAAATCGCGACGGGCCCGGCACCGTCCAGGCGTGCTGCTTCTTTCTGTTCCTGGTCGAGGGACTGCATGGCGGTCATCAGGATCAGGATCGCGAAGGGCAGCCATTGCCACGAGACAATGATGATGATCGACAGCAGCGGATAGTGCGCCAGCCAGTCCACCGGTTGCGCGCCGAACAGCTTCCAGACGTAGGCGAGAATCCCCGACACCGGATGGAAGATCAGGTTCTTCCAGATCAGCGCGCCCACCGTGGGCATGATGAAAAACGGCGAGATGAGCATCACCCGCACGATGCCGCGACCGAAAAACTCACTGGCCTCCAGCAATGCACTGATCAGTACGCCGAGCACCACACTGATCAACAGCACACTGCCCACCAGCAGCAGCGTATTGGTGGCGCCGGGCAGGAAGCCCGAGTCGGTGAGGAAGTAGGTGAAGTTCTCCAGCCCGACGAACTCGTTTTCGCCCGGGTTGAGCAGGTTGTAGCGAATCATCGAGAAGTAGACGGTCATGCCCAGCGGCACGATCATCCACAACAGCAGCAAGGCCACCGAAGGGCTGACCAGAAACCAGCCGGGATTGGTCACGCGGCTTTTGCGCTGCGGGTGGGCAATGTCCATGTGAGCTTTTGCAGTTGATGTATTCATGGTGATCAGAACCGAGTCATACAGACTTATGGAGATCCACTGTAGGAGCGAGCCTGCTCGCGATAGCGCTGGATCAGTCACCCACAATGTTGAATGGGAGCCCGTCATCGCGAGCAGGCTCGTTCCTACAGAAGGCAGGAGCGAGCTACGGGCTTACTTGGGATAACCCGCGCGCTTCATTTCGCGTTCGGTGGTTTGCTGGGCCGCCGCCAGCGCCTGGTCAACCGTGGTCTGGCCGATCAACGCCGCCGAGAAGGATTTGCCGACCTGGGTACCAATGCCCTGGAACTCGGGAATGGTCACCAGCTGGATGCCGATGTACGGCACAGGCCTGGCGCCCGGCTTGCTCGGGTCCGCGGCCTTGAGCGATTCCAGCGTGACCCTGGCGAACGGCGCGGCGCTCAAGTACGCCTCGCTGTAGGTCGAGGCCCGGGTGCCCGGCGGCACGTTGGCGATGCCGTCTTTTTCCGCGACCAGTGCGCCGTATTCTTTGGATGTGGCCCAGGCACTGAAGGCTTTCGCCGCGTCCTTGGCCTTGGAACTGGTCGGAATGGCCAGCGCCCAGGAGTACAACCAGGCCGAGCCTTTGTCAGTGACCTGATGTGGCGCATAGGTGAAGCCGACGTGATCGGTGACCTTGCTCTGGGATTTGTCGGTGACGAACGAACCGGCGACGCTGGCATCGACCCAGATCGCGCATTTACCGCTGTTGAACAACGCGAGGTTTTCATTGAAACCATTGCTCGACGCCCCCGGCGGGCCGGATTTCTTCATGGTGTCGACATAGAACTTCAGCGCGTTTTTCCATTCGGGGCCGTTGAATTCCGGCTGCCACGTTTCATCGAACCAGCGCGCGCCATAGGCGTTGGCCACGGTGCTGATCAGCGCCATGTTCTCGCCCCAGCCGGCCTTGCCCCGCAGGCAGATGCCGTACTGTTCCTGCTCGGGTTTGTTCAGTTTGGCGGCGAATTCACCGATCTGCTCCCAGGTCGGGCGCTCGGGCATGGTCAGGCCGGCGTCCTTGAACAGGTCGGTTCGGTAGTAAGTGATCGAGCTTTCGGCGTAGAACGGCAGGGCGTACAGCGAGCCTTTGACCGACAGGCCTTCGCGCACCGACGGAAACACGTCGTCGAGGGCATAACCATCCGGCAAATCCTTCATCGGCTCCAGCCAGCCCTTGGCTCCCCAGAGTGCGGCTTCGTACATGCCGATGGTCAGTACGTCGAACTGCCCACCCTGGGTGGCGATGTCGGTGGTCAGGCGCTGACGCAGGACGTTTTCTTCGAGGACCACCCAATTGAGCTTGATCTGCGGATGCTCGGCCTCGAAGGTTTTCGAGAGCTTTTGCATGCGGATCATGTCGCTGTTGTTGACGGTGGCGATGGTCAGTGTCTGTGCGCCAAGGCTGACGCTACTGAGGGTCATGCAGGTGAGGGCAAGCAGAGCTTTTACCGAAGGTTGCATCGTGCACTCCTTTTCTGCACCCGGCGGGAAACAGAAGGACAGTTATTGTTTTTGTGTCTTCCTGCGCAGGGAAGAATCTGTGCTGATTACATCCTTCAATGAAGGGCGAGACAAATCATCCGTCGCACCTTGATCGATACTTTTTTGCACTGAAGTTTTTGGTGGTAGACACAGCGAAGGGCTTTTCAGCGATGAGGCGGTATTGAATCCGTACAGGTTTTAAGCTCGAAAACAGGTCGTAACCTGTGGGAGCGAGCAGGCTCGCTCCCACAGGGATTTTAGGTGTGCCTTCAGCCGAGATCTTCCCCGGTCAACCGCTGCACCACCAGTCGCCGGCAATGCGATGGCGTCATGCCCTTGAGCGGCTGGAAGCGCCGGTTGAAGTTGGAAATATTGTTCAAGCCCGATTCGAAGCACTTTCTTGTTTTCCAGACGCCAATCACGCACCCGCCCAGTTCCAGTTCGCTTCCCTTATGTCTTGCGCATCCCCCTGAAAAAGTTGATTTCCCTGCAATAGGCGACCAGTTGTGTGTCGCCAATAAAGTCGGCATTGATGATGCTGCACTTCGGCGCCCATCCGGAATTCGGGCCAAACCAATCGTTCAGCTCCTGGGTGATTCGTTTAACTCCGGTCAATTTACCGTAACTGGTGGCAGATAATGACCAGAACGAGTTTTTGTCGGGTGGGCTGAGGAGCGTGCGTTCGATGAACTGTTTTAGTGCTTCGGGGGATGTAATGTCATTGCCGCTCCAGCGGCTTTTTACTTTTGGCCAATACAGAGGAGAGTCCAGGTCTGGATGCCAGCCGCAGGCAAATACGATTCTTTGCAAATGACTTGTTTGTTTGAGTTTGCCCAATGTCAAGTGGCAATTTTTTTTAGGAATAAGCCGCGTACCCAACTCGCTCATAATGGCCTCTTGAAAGCCTTTGTAATCGAATTCGAGTTCATCGTGGCCTTGAAGTTTGCTGATATCCAATACGACGAATTCATCGGGGTTTTCATCGAGGAAAAAGTTAAGGCTTTTGAATAACTCAGTCAAAGAACGGCCAGTGAGGGTGTTGTAACCGTGAAAGGTATTAAACTTCCTGGCGCCTTGCCAGTGCTCGTTTGAGTAGAATCGCAAGTCAAGTGCCCGCACACCCTCATTGAGTTGCTGGATAAAGGGTCCATCCTGGCAGACGAACCAGTGTTTGGCCGGTTGTAGGTACGCAGGATAAGAGAAGTCATAGTCCACTCCGGCGTTATGGGCGCCGGGCCAGACCAACTCCAACAGGGTCAGGTTATCAATGCTGGGTGTCGCTGCCATCCAGCTTCTATAAGGGTAGTTAGTTGTCATTGTGCAATCCCTTGCTAAGTTAAAGTCAAAAGGTGCCCGATGTCATGGTTGCTGTCAGGCACTTCATTTTTGGTGGTGGTGCAAGGGTTATACAAGTGTTTAGTGATGTCGGAATGTTGTTGTGGATGACTGTTTTTGGTTTTTGTCCATTGCGACATGTATTCAGTGAATTTATACATGTGATGGCGCAGCATGCTGCCGGTAAAGTTATCTCGCCTGGCACTGCACTTGTGGGAGGTGAGGTGTCAGCCGTGGTTTTGCTCGGTCAACCGCTGCACCACCAGGCGCCGGTAATGCGACGGTGTCATGCCCTTGAGCTGCTGGAAGCGCCGGTTGAAGTTGGAAATATTGTTGAAGCCCGATTCGAAACAAACATCGGTCACCGGCTTGTCGCCATCGGCCAGCAATTCGCAGGACTTGCTGATGCGCAGGCGATTGACGAACTCGACGAAATTGCGCCCGGTGGCCTGCTTGAAAACCCGGCTGAAATAAGTCGGTTTCATGCCCAGGTGCTCGGCGACTTCCTCCAGCGTCAAATCCCGGGCGTAGTGGGCGAAAATGTAGTCCACCGCGCGGTTGGTGCGATCGATGTTGTGCTCGTCCGCCAGTTGCGGGGTCGTGGCGCCAGAGAGCAATTGGTAGTCATCGGTGGCCGCAAGCAACTCCAGCAGAATGAAAAAGTGTCCGAGACGGGTCACACCGGTGGTGTCGGCGATACGCTGCATCAGATCCATCGCCTTGGTGATGGTGTGCTTGCAGCGAAACTCGATGCCGTACTGCGCACGCTCGAGCAGCGGCGCCAGGGCCTTGAGTTCGGCGAACACCTGATAGCCGCTGTCGAATAACTCGTCGGTGAAGTTGACCAGCATGTCGCGCTTGGGCACCACTTCATCCTCGGCCACCTGGCTGATCCAGTTGTGGGGCAGGTTGGGGCCGGTGAGAAACAGTGTCTGGGGATAGAAGTTGCCGATGTAGTCGCCGATGAACACCTTGCCGGAACTGGCGACGATCAGGTGCAGCTCGTATTCCTTGTGGAAATGCCAGCGCACCAACGGGCAAGGGAAACCATGCTGGCGATAGATGATGGACAAGCCGTTGTGGTCGTCCATCAACTCATAGGAAGGATCGGTGACTCTGGCGGTGCGGGTCATGTCAGGGCGCTTGTGTTGTTATCCCGCCCCGATCATGCCTCTTGCCGCGGGGCCAGCGCTACTACCGCCGGTGCGTCTGTTGATGCAAGGCACGGCCATAAACCGCTTTCATGCTGGTGGCGCTCCAGCAATAACGGACGATGTCGGATTCGTCGAAAAAATCGCTGCTGATGATGCTGCAACGCGTCACCCAGTTTCCCGTGGTGTTGAACCAGTCGTTGATTTGCCGCTTGATATTCCCGGGGCCGCCCAGTAGCGAGTAGGTGGTCGCCGACAGTGACCAGAGGAAGGTTTCGTATGGTGCATCTTCCAGGGTTTGCGCGATGTAGCGTTGCAGCTCGGCGGGGTCGGAGAATGTGTTGTCGCGCCATTTGTGCGGGATGCGTGGCCAGAAGTACTCACCATCGAGTTCCGGCTGGGCGGGTGCCGCCATGATCACCCGGCGATGCCTGCTCGCAGTTTTCAGTTCTCCCACTGTTTTGAGTCCGTCGCCAGGCAGGATGGCCCGCAGCCCGACACGGCGCACGAGCCAGTCACTCAGTCTTTTATGATCGAAAGCTTGATTGCCATCGGCCAGTTGATGGAAGTCCAGCACGATGAATTCGTCCGGGTTTCGATCAAGGAACAGCAGTATCGCGTCGATCAGATCGTCCAGGACGCGATGCGAGCGATAGCCGTTGTGGTGAAAGTAGAAACCTGATCGAGCCGCACTGGCCGTGTAGCCCAGGCGGATGTCGAAGGCGCGGGCGCCGTTGGCCAGCTGCCAGGAAAACGTGTCGTTCTGACAAGCGGTCCAATTGCCAGTCACGGCGTCGTAGTTCGGTGCTTTTTTGTCCATGCCGGCGTTATGCACGCCAGGCCAGACGATATCGGTGAGTTTGAGTTGATCGATTTCGAGGGTGTTACTCATCCAGGTTTGCTTGTCGAGCAAACCACGCGTGTAGCCGGTCATGACCATTCCTTGTGCGAATCACCCCATCCATTGGGTGTGAAGCGCTCAGATTAACCGGTCGGGCACAGCTACGGTGGTAACTATGTATTGCACAATGGGAGTGGACTACTCCTGATTCAGTCGGTTTTTCACCTCAATCCATTGCGCCATGTATTGAGTGCTCTTGTGCTGATGATGACGCAGCATGCTACCGGTGAAGTTATCTCGTCTGATGCTTGCCAGTTCCCGTTGGCATTCGACCAGTCGCTGGATCAAGGCCGGACCATGAACGGATTTGCGGTAGCGGCTGGCAAGCAGCGTGTGCGCGTGCGCCTGGGCGTGGAGCCAACGTGTCTTGTCGTTGTACAGTCGCACGGCATGATCGGCGAACTCCCGTGCCGAACGGGTCACTGCACCGGGCCACGCCTCGTCGCCGTGCATCGCCTCGGCACCCACTGGCGTCGTCACATTCGGCGTGCCACAGAGCATGGCATCGACAATCTTGCCCTTGATTCCCGCGCCAAAACGCAGGGGCGCCATACAGACCCGCGCCGATGACATGACTTGCAAAGCGTCCTCGGCCCAGTTCATTACATGAAATCCCTGGCTCGGGTTATGCAACGCAGTGGCCTTGGGTGGTGTGTAGGCACCATAGATATGCAATTGAGCGCCGGGTATCTGCTCGCGAATCAGCGGCCAGATAGCGGTTTTCAACCAGAGCACCGCATCCCAGTTGGGCGCATGGCGAAAGTTACCGATATGAAGAAAGTGCGCGCGATCTTCAAAGGGTACCGGCGCACGGGTCGGAACATCGACCATCAACGGGCACCAGTGCAATTGGTTACGGGGAAACCTGAACTGCTCGACCAGCAATTCGATTTCCACTTCGGAAACCATCAGCGTCAGATCACAACGATAGAATGAGGCGATCTCGCGCTTCGCCAGGTCGGTATCGGCCATGTGTTCGAACTCTTCACGCGCTGCCGGGGCGAACAGGTCGTTGAAGTCATTGTTGTCGTCACTGGCCTTTAAACGCTCCTTGAGGCGTTGATGCCGACCTTGCCTGAGGCTTTGCAGGTCGCAACTTTCGAGCACGCGCAAGGCATCGGGGCAATGTTTTTCGACCCGCCAGCCGAACTGTTCCTCCATCATGAATTGATCGAACAACACGATGTCCGGCGCCAGTTCGCTGATGAACGCGTCGAAACTGCTGTTGTTCAATTCGATAGGGACTTCGCGTATACCCAACGCCGCCAGGTCTGCGCGTTGCTCGCCGAAGCCTGCCGGGCTGCTGAACGTGATGTCCCAGCCTTGTTCCAGGAAAACCTCGAGCATCTGCATGACATGCCCGCTGGCCGCGGAAGAGCGGGGCTCGGGCCAGACGTAACCAATGATCAGGACTTTGGTTGCGCGGGGCTCAATCATGTACGGGAGTTCCTTGAAGCGAAGACAGGGCAGGGACGAAAAAGGCGCGCATTAAACCACAGCGCAGCGTAGCGTCACTCGAGAATACTTTTGACCTTGTCGCGCAACTGATCAATGGAGAAGGGCTTGCCGATCAAGTGCATGTCGACAGGAACTTCGATGTTTTCGGCATAACCGCTGGCGAACAGGATGGGCAGGTCAGGCCGTAGCGTGCGGGCGAGGGTGGCCAGCTCGCGGCCGTCCATGACCGGCAGGCCAACATCAGTCAACATCAGGTCAATTTGCTGGTTCACGTCCTTGAGCATTTCCAGTGCCTGGTCGCCGCCATCGGCTTCCAGCACCTTGAAGTCCAGTTCATCCAGTACGTCGACGATCAGCATGCGCACGATGGCATCGTCTTCGACGACGAGGATGGTGGAGGCGTTGGCGGATGACATGGTCGAATTCCCGAATAAGATAGGCATTGCCGGTCGCTGGAAATCACCGGTCTCTTGCATGAGTAAGTGGCGGATCCCGACAAGTTCCCTGCGCGATGGAAAAAGGATTGTCGGTGCAGGCCAGGCAAGGATAACGCGGGCGCAGCGCATTTAGGACCCGGTGCACAAACATGTCAGATAATTGGATCAATGTGCCAGTTTTGGGGCAAACTCCTTGCATTCTGACAGTTCGACAAGGCCTGCCCCATGACCTCAGCGTCCTCGGTTGATGAGCAACGATTTCGTAAACTGCTGAGCCGCAACATCAGCCTGCCTTTGGGGCTGGGTCTCATCAGCGCCGTGTTCTTCGTGTCGCTGATCAGCTATCTACTGTCGACGATCCAGTGGGTGGAGCACACCGACCGGGTGATCAATAACGCCAATGAAGCGGTCAAGCTGACCGTGGATCTGGAAACCGGGATGCGCGGTTTCCTGCTCAGTGGCGATGAACATTTCCTCGATCCCTACGAAACCGCCAAGCCGCGCATCGCCGTGGAGCTCAACTCCTTGCTCGAACTGACTGCCGACAACCCGGTGCAGACCGATCGCTTGCTACGGTTGCAGGCCTTGCAACAGGAGTGGACCCGCTACGCGCAATCGATGATCGATTTGCAGCGCAGCGGCGGCGATTATCGCGCCGTGGTCAAGGCCGGACGCGGCAAACGCCTGACCGATGAAATTCGCAAGCAGTTCGAGGCGGTGATCGACACCGAGCAACAGTTGCGCGCATCGCGTAATGATGAAGTGCGCCGTACCACGATCATGAGCATCAGCCTCTACCTGTTGTTCATCGCCGGGGTCAGCGGGTTGCTGGCGTATGTCGGGCGCCGAGACTTGATGACCCTGTCGCAGAAGTACAGCGTCAACCTTGCCGCCCAACAGGCCAGCGCCCATCGTCTGGAGCAACAGGCCTGGCTGCGCAATGGCCAGACAGAGCTGGCCGAACAGGTGCTGGGGCAATTGAGCCTGAGCATGCTGGGCCGCAACATCCTGCAATTCTGCGCGCAGTACCTGAGCACCGCCGTGGCGGCTATCTATGTGCGCGAAGACCATGGCGGCCTCAAGCGCATTGCCACCTACGGCTTCTCTCGCGAACAGGAGGAGCGTGAACAGCAGATCTACAGCGACGAAGGCATTGTCGGCCAGGTGGCGCAGCAGGCACGGCTGATTCGCCTGGATGAGGTGCCGCAAGATTATTTCAAGGTCAGCTCCGGCCTCGGTGACGGTTTACCCCGCAGTGTGCTGGTGGTGCCAACCAGCAACGACGAGCGGGTCAACGGCGTGATCGAATTGGGCTTTCTGCGTCCACTGACGGACCGTGACGTTGAATTGCTCGAGTTGATAGCCGGCAATATCGGCACCTCGATCGAGGCGGCCCGCTATCGCCAGCGTTTGCAGGAGGTGTTGGCCGAAACCCAGCAGCTCAACGAAGAATTGCAGGTTCAGCAGGAAGAACTCAAGACCGCCAACGAAGAGCTCGAAGAACAGTCGCGGATTCTCAAGGAGTCCCAGGCGCACCTGGAAACCCAGCAGGTGGAACTGGAGCAGACCAACGAACAGCTCGCCGAGCAGGCAGAAGTACTGGCCGAGCAACGCGACGCCATGGACCTGAAGAATACCGAACTCAATCAGGCCCAGGTCCAGCTCGAAGAACGCGCACTGGAATTGCAGCGATCGAGCAAGTACAAGTCCGAATTCCTCGCCAACATGTCCCATGAACTGCGCACGCCGCTCAACAGTTCGTTGATCCTGGCCAAGTTGCTCGCGGAAAACCCGGAAGAAAACCTCACTGCCGAGCAAGTCAAGTTCGCCGAGTCGATCTACTCCGCTGGCAATGACTTGCTCAACCTGATCAACGACATTCTGGATATTTCCAAAGTCGAGGCCGGCAAGCTGGAAATCCGTCCGGAGAACTCCAGCGTGGCGCGCCTGGTGGATGACCTGCGCGGCCTGATCCAGCCGTTGGCCACGGACAAGCAGCTGGATTTCCAGGTGAATGTGCAGGACGGTGCGCCGCTTATGCTGTTCACCGATCGCCAGCGTCTGGAGCAAGTGCTCAAGAACCTGCTGTCCAATGCCGTGAAATTCACGGAAAGCGGCAGCATCAGCCTGTCCGTCGCCGCTGCGCCGGGCGACGGCATCGCGTTCAGCATCCGCGATTCAGGGATCGGCATCGAGGTCGATCAGCACGAAAGCATCTTCGAAGCCTTCCGTCAGGCCGACGGCGCCACCAATCGGCGTTACGGCGGCACCGGGTTGGGGTTGTCGATCTCCCGTGACCTGGCGACCATGCTCGGCGGCTCTATCAGCGTGAGCAGCACGCCGGGGCAGGGCAGTGTGTTTACCCTGGTCTTGCCAGTGCAATACGTGGAACCGGGCGAAGTGCCTGTCGAACCGATGCGAGCCGCTCCAGGGGTGGCGCCGAGTGTATCGCCGCCCACGTTGTCGCCACGGGTGGCCGAAGTCGACATTCCGCGTTTCGACGATGATCGCAACAAGGGGCCGTTCACCACCCGCTGCATTCTGGTGGTGGAAGATGAGGCGAATTTTGCCCACATCCTCTACGACCTGGCCCATGAACTGGGTTATCAATGCCTGGTGGCCCACGGCGCCGACGAAGGCTACGAGCTGGCCAAGGCGTTCGTCCCCGATGCGATCCTGTTGGACATGCGCCTGCCGGATCATTCCGGCCTGACCGTGCTGCAACGTTTGAAGGAACACGCCGAAACCCGACACATACCGGTGCATGTGATTTCAGTCGAGGACCGGGTCGAGGCGGCGATGCACATGGGCGCCATTGGCTATGCGCTCAAACCGACCACCCGCGAGGAACTCAAGGACGTGTTTGCACGCCTGGAGGCCAAACTGATCCAGAAGGTCAAGCGCGTGCTGCTGGTCGAGGACGACGACTTGCAGCGCGACAGTATTGCCCGCCTGATCGGCGACGATGACATCGAGATCACCGCCGTTGGCCTGGCGCAGGAGGCGCTGGACCTGCTGCGCACGTCGGTCTTCGATTGCATGATCATCGACCTCAAGCTGCCGGACATGCTCGGCAATGACCTGCTCAAGCGCATGTCCACCGAAGACATCTGTTCCTTTCCGCCGGTCATCGTCTATACCGGGCGCAACCTGACCCGCAATGAAGAGGCCGAACTGCGCAAGTATTCACGTTCGATCATCATCAAGGGCGCACGCTCGCCGGAGCGGTTGCTGGATGAGGTGACGCTTTTTCTGCACAAAATCGAATCACGACTGTCCGATGAGCGGCAGAAGATGCTCAAGGTCGCCCGCAGCCGCGACAAGGTCTTCGAAGGCCGCAAGGTGCTGCTGGTGGATGACGATGTGCGCAACATTTTCGCCCTCACCAGCGCGCTGGAGCATAAGGGCGCTGTCGTGGTCATTGGCCGCAACGGCCGCGAAGCGATTGAACGACTGAATGAGGTACAGGATATCGATCTGGTGTTGATGGACGTGATGATGCCGGAAATGGATGGTTTTGAAGCCACTGTTGAAATCCGCAAGGACCCGCGCTGGCGCAAGCTGCCGATCATCGCGGTGACGGCCAAGGCCATGAAGGACGATCAGGAGCGCTGCCTGCAGGCCGGCGTGAACGATTACCTGGCCAAGCCCATTGACCTGGATCGCCTGTTTTCGCTGATTCGTGTGTGGTTGCCGAAGATGGAACGGATTTAGTGGAGCGCAATTCTTCAGTGGAGATAAACAGCGAAATCGAGTTGCGGTTGTTGATCGAGGCGATCTACCTCAAGTACAGCTACGATTTTCGCGATTACTCCAGCGCTTCGATCAAGCGCCGGGTCAACCATGCGTTGAGCCAGTTCGAGTGCAACACCATCTCGACGTTGCAGGAAAAGGTCCTGCACGATCCCACAGCGTTCATGCAACTGCTGCAATTGCTGACCATCCCGGTCAGCGAGATGTTTCGCGACCCCTCGCACTTCCTGGCCATCCGCAAGGAAGTGGTGCCGCTGCTGCGAACCTACCCCTCGATCAAGGTCTGGATCGCCGGATGCAGCACCGGTGAAGAGGTGTATTCGATGGCCATTCTACTGCGCGAAGAGGGCCTGCTGGACCGTACTATCATCTATGCGACCGATATCAATCCACGCTCGCTGGAAAAGGCCAGGCAAGGGATTTTCTCGATGGAGAACGTCCGGGCCTACACTGCCAATTACCAGCAGGCCGGTGGTCAGCGTTCGTTTGCCGACTACTATACGGCGGCCTATGGGTACGCGATTTTCGACAAGGCACTGCGTGAGAACGTGACCTTCGCCGATCACAGCCTGGCGACGGACAGCGTATTCTCTGAAACTCAATTAATTTCATGCCGTAACGTATTGATTTACTTTAATAAAAAGCTTCAGGATCGAGCGTTCGGACTGTTTCATGAGTCCCTCTGCCATCGCGGTTTTCTGGTGCTGGGCAGTAAGGAAACCCCGGATTTCTCAGCCTTCGGCGATCAGTTCGAGCCGTTGGTCAAACAAGAACGGATTTATCGAAAGTCATGAACAGTTCAACGAACTTGCCGGCAATCGAAGCGATCGTGATCGGTGCCTCCGCCGGTGGCGTCGAGGCTCTGTTGAACATCCTCGGTCGTTTGCCTGTCGAGCTGGAACGAATCGCATGCTGAGTAGCCTCAAGTCCAAACTGCTGATCGTGGACGATCTGCCGGAAAATCTGCTGGCGCTCGAAGCACTGATCAAGCGTGAGGACCGTATCGTCTACAAGGCGCTGACCGCCGACGAAGCCTTGTCCCTGCTGTTGCAACACGAATTTGCCTTGGCCATCCTCGATGTGCAGATGCCCGGCATGAACGGCTTCGAGCTGGCCGAGTTGATGCGTGGCACGGAAAAGACCCGGAAAATCCCGATCGTTTTCGTCAGCGCCGCCGGACGTGAACTGAACTACGCCTTCAAGGGCTATGAAAGCGGGGCCGTGGATTTCCTGTACAAGCCGCTGGACATCCAGGCGGTCAAGAGCAAGGTCAACGTGTTCGTCGACCTGTATCGCCAAAGCAAAGCGATGAAGGAACAAGTGCTGGCCCTTGAGCAAAGCCGCCGCGAACAACAAGCGCTGCTCAAGCAACTGCAAAACACCCAGCTGGAACTCGAGCAGGCGGTGCGCATGCGCGATGACTTCATGTCCATCGTCGCCCACGAAGTGCGCACGCCGCTCAACGGCCTGATCCTTGAGACCCAGCTGCGCAAGATGCACTTGGCCCGGGACAACGCCGCCGCCTTCACCCTGGACAAGATGCACGCGATGGTTGACCGCGACGAGCGGCAGATCAAAAGCCTCATTCGGTTGATCGAAGACATGCTCGATGTCTCGCGCATTCGCACCGGCAAGTTGTCGATCCGACCGACGCGCGTCGACCTTTCAACGCTGGTTCGCGATGTGTTGCACAACTTCTCCCGGCAAATCGATGCCGCCGAGGCGTCGGTTTCGCTCGAAGCCACACAACCGGTGATCGGAAACTGGGACGAGTTTCGTATTGAACAGGTCATTTCCAACCTGTTGAGCAACGCCTTGCGCTACGGAGCCAGGAGCCCTGTCTCGGTGAAGGTCTACAGTGAAGGCGATCAAGCGCTGGTGGACGTGCAGGATCAAGGGATCGGCATCAGCGAAGCAAACCAGAAACGCATTTTCCAGCAGTTCGAGCGGGTATCGGCCAAGCACACCATCGCCGGACTGGGCCTGGGATTGTTCATTTCAGAGCAGATTGTGGCCGCCCATGGCGGTACTATTACCGTCCAGAGCAGGATTGGCGAAGGCGCCTTGTTTCGCGTTTGTCTGCCGCTGTAGGAAAACAGCCAGGTACACGCAACCTCTGATCGGCCCCACGGTCGTATCAGCAGCAATTGACCGAACAAAGGCTTCCCATGAGCGAAGATGCACAAGATGTAGTACTCGTCGTCGAGGACGATCCCTCGATTCTGATGGTGCTGTCCGCTTATCTGTCGGGCGAGGGTTACCGCGTGTTGCAGGCCGAAAACGGCGAACAGGCTTTCGAAATCCTGGCGAGCAAACCGCACCTGGACATGATGATCACTGACTTCCGCCTACCCGGAGGAATCTCCGGCGTGCAGATCGCCGAGCCCGCCGTGAAGCTGCGACCGGAACTCAAGGTGATTTTCATCAGCGGCTATGCCCAGGAAATCCGTGAGACCGACAGCCCGATCACCCGCACGGCGCCGATCCTGGAAAAACCCTTCGATCTGGATAAATTGCAGGAACTGATGCAGGACATGCTTTCGTAAGCATTCAGACGCGGATTTCAGTCGGGGGTCAAAGCCCTTGTTGCAACGCCGGATCATCGGGGTTCATCTGTTCGAGTTGGGCCAACAGGATCTGCACATTTTGCAGCTGCCCGCTTTCCTTCCAGTAATTGATCAGCAGCACCCGTGCCTTGCGATCGTTCGGATGGCGCTGAACGACTTCCTGCAACTGTTTCTGCGCCGCTTCGAGCTCATGTTCACCGTGCAGCGTGGTGGCCAGGTCGTAGCGGTAATCCCGGTTGTTTGGCTCAAGTTCAACGGCCTTGGACAGGCCGAGCAGGGCGAATTCGCTTTGCTCGTGATGCAGCAGCCAGAGCCCCAGCGCGTGTTGCAGGTAGGCCGAATTGGGTTGTGCCTGCAGTTGCCTGGCCAACAGTTGCCGGGCAGCGTCGTTCTGGCCCTGTTTATCCAGCACCTCGATTTGCAGCACCAGCGCCGGCAGGTTGTCCGGCGCCAGGCGCAGGGTGTTGTCCAGCGCCTGTTGCGCCTCCTTGAGCTCGGCGTTGTGCAGGTGCAGCCGGGCCAGTTGGTATTGGTTTTCAGTGCTCTGCGGCTCGCTCTCGAGCACTTGCTCCCAGGCATCGATGGCTTGCTCCAGCGGCCCGAAATACAGACCCAGGTCATCCGGGGACAACCCCAGCAGCGCGTTGATCGCCGCCAGCCGCACGCTTTGTTCGCTGTCATCGAGCAGTGGCCCCAGCAGCAGGCTGCGCTGGCCGTTCGGTACCAGACTGCTAATGCTCCTGATCGCTGCGATACGCACGTCGGGCGACTCGTTCTGCAAGTCGGCATCCGCCAGCTTCAGGGCCACCGAGCTTGGATAGTTGGGCAGCTCGGCATGCAACCAGATACGACGTTTGGGGGACAGGTCCGGACGGGCCAGCTGCTGATAGAGCACCCGCGCGGCACCCGGTTGACCGGCCCGGGCAGCCGCCAGCGCTTCGCTGTAGCCATGCTGGATGGCTTCGGGAACCACCGGGGTGGTATCGCGCAGGGAGAACCACGCAAGGCCGATGACGAGCAGGGCGAAGGCGCTGATAAACAGAATGCGGCGGGACTTGGGCATGCAGGAATCCGGAAGCTGACAAGCTTTTGCAAAAGCTGCCAGCTTCGGTCAGGCCGGGCCTTGAGTCAAACCTTGACGACGTTCTCGCGCGATTCAAACCGTTGAACAGCCCTTCAGTCGACAATCAATGGACCGGCAAGCTGCGCCGACAGCAAAACCTGTCGAGGCACCGTGGCAGTGACTACGCTTGCTGGAGGTGTTTCGACGAGTGTTCCCATGCAAGGGTTGTTGCAGTACTTCAAGGCCATGCTCAACCCCGGGCCCGGGGTGTTGCTGTTTGCCCTGCGAACCATCACGGCCGGGTTGTTGACCCTGTACCTGGCGTTTTTGTTCGATCTGGACCAGCCCAAGTGGTCGATCATGGCCGTGGTCATCATCAGCCAGCCACTGGGCGGCATGGTGCTGGCCCGTAGCTTTGGTCAAGTCATCGGCACCACCATGGGGGCGGTCGTAGCGGTGGCAATCATGGCGATATTTCCCCAGGCACCGTTGCCGTTCATCACCACCCTGGCCCTGTGGCTGGCGCTGTGCACCGCTGGTGGCACGCTGTTGCGCTACACCAGTTCCGGGGCATTCGTGCTCAGTGGCTACACCGCCGTGGTCATCGCGTTGTTGGCAGTTCCCGATCAGGACGGCACCTTTTTGCTGGCGGTGACCCGCCTCACCGAAACCTTGCTGGCGGTTGCCTGCGTGTGCGTGGTCAGCCTGCTCACCGCCAGGCCGGAGGCCGTGGCCCGGGATTACTTCGCCAGGATCGATCAAATCACCCGGTTGCTGGCCACCCACGCCAGCGCCGTCATCCGCACTGAAGAGAGCGAAGCCGACTTCCAGCAGCGGCAAATGCAACTGTTGGGTCAGATCAGCGGCCTGGAGGGTGTGCGCCGACACATGTACTTCGATGCACCACGGTTACGCAGCGCCAACGGTCTGGTGCAACTGCTGGGCAACCAATTGGTGCTCTTGACCGCGCGGCTGACCGCCTTGCGCCACCAGCGGCTGCTGTTGACCGAGCGCTGGGAAGGTGAATTACCTGAAGAAATTCAACGGCTGCGCGCCGAAGAGCTGGCCTTTCTCGATGAACTGGCGCGGGAGGGGCGTTCGCTGTCCAGTGAAAAGCGCCACCATTTCACGTCGCTGCAACAACGCTTTGATGAGCTGGCCTACAGGGCCGAACAATTGACCGAGCCGCTGCCGGCCACCTTGCGTTCCCTGGCCTGGTCGCTGCGCTGGGAGCAGGCGCGCCTGTTGCAGCAGCTTGAGCAGATTCTGGAATTGAGCGATGCCATCCAGAACGGGCGGCCGGCCAGCAGCGTGTATCGCGGGCGGGAAAACCCGCTGCACCTGGACTTCACCCTGGCGACCATGAACGCTGTCCGGGCCTTTTGCGCGCTGTTGATCGCCGGCCTGATCTGGATCGAAACCGGTTGGGACGGTGCCCGAGGCGGGATGGTGCTGTTGGGCATCCTGTGCTCGCTGATGTCAACGTTTCCCCGGCCACTGATTGCGGTCCAAAGCTATGCCAGGGGATTCGGGCTGGCACTGGTGGCCTCGGCGCTCCTTCAGTTCATGTTTGTGCCGATGATCAGCAATTTCGAGATGCTTGCCTTGCTGCTGGCGCCCTTGCTCTACGCCGTCGCGGTGGGGCTGGCCAGCCCGCCCACCACGGGTACCGGCATTGGCCTGGGGCTCACGACGTTTTTGTTGCTTGGCCCGTTGAACGTGGGGATTGGGCAAAACACTGCCATCCAGTGGTTCGAGTTTGCCGGAGCCTATACCTGCGCGACCGTGCTGGCGTTGAGCGTCTACGCGCTGATCTTTCCGTTCATGCCGGACTTGCGCATGCGCCGGCTCCACAAAGAGAACGGCGAGCAGGTGTACGCCTTGCTGAAAACCTCGGCGACCGATGAACAGCAGTTTGCCTTCGAGAGCCGCATGGTTGATCGCCTGACCATGATGCTGGGGTTGCTGCCTGCGACCCGGGAGCCACAATCGCGTGAGCTGTTTCAAGTCAGCCTGGCCTGCATGGCACTGGGTATTGCCTTGAACCAGCTCAGGCAGCAGGGGCAGAACAACGCACTGCTGAGCCCGGATCTGCAAAGTCGCCTGTTTTCGACGGTCCGGGAAACGGGGAGGCTGGTCGCCGGCCGGCCCGGGGTCGAAGTGGCGCAGGTGCTTGATAGCCTGCACACTCTGGGTGACGATCTGGATGCTCTGCATACCGATGTCCATGAGCACTTGTGGTCGGTGTTCCGCATGCGTGTGGCGCTGTTGATCGTTGTGTCGTTCGTCGAGCGTTATCGCGGCTACTTTCAACCCTCAGGCGATGAAGGAGTCCCCGTCCTTGCCCATTGATCTGGAAGTGGGTGGCGCCTATCTGCCCCCGATTGCCCAGGCGCTGCTGCTGGGCCTGCCGATTTTCCTGCTGCTGGACTGGACGTTGCGGCGCCTCGGCGTGCTGCAGTTCGTCTGGCACGAGGCGTTGTTCGAAGGCGCGCTGTACGTCTGCGTCTGTGCCACGTTGATTCTGGTCATGGGAGCCTGATGTCATGAAGAACATCCTTTCCCGACTCACGACGCTGGCGGTGGTACTGCTGGCCTTCGTCCTGGGCTGGTTCGCGTGGGAGCATTACACCCGCGCGCCCTGGACCCGGGATGCCCGGGTGCGTGCCGATGTGGTGACCTTGTCCGCCGACGTTTCGGGGCGAATCGTCAGCCTGGCCGTGCAGGACAACCAGCATGTGAACAAAGGCCAGGCGCTGCTGGAGATCGATCCGGCGCGTTACACCCTGGCGGTGGAGCATGCCAGGCGCGCGGTGGAGGTGGCGAAAGCCTCGCTCGGTCAGGCCCAGGCGGCCATCATCGCCAGCGAAGCATTACTCAAACAACGTCAGAGCGAGGAGCAACGCCGGCGCACGCTCAAGGATCGTTCGGCGATTTCCGGCGAAGAGTGGGAAAAGGCCGCCACTGATGTGTCGGTGGCCCAGGCCGACTTGCTGCGTAATCAGGCCAATCTGGTGTTGGCCCAGGCCAACGTGCAACTGGCTATTGCGGCCTTGACCCAGTCCGAGCTCGACTTGCAGCGTACCCATGTCGTATCTCCGGTGACTGGCTATGTCACCAATCTGCTGACCCGGGAGGGCGACTATGCCTCGGCCGGCGGCCCTTTGCTGGCGCTGGTGGACAGCGAATCGTTCTATGTCAGCGGTTACTTCGAAGAAACCAAGTTGCCGCGGATCGGGGAGGGCGACCGGGTCCGGATCGAGTTGATGAGTGGCGAGACATTCGGCGGCAAAGTGCAGAGCATTGCCTTCGCCATTGCCGACCGGGAAAACCTGCCGGGCGGCCGTCTGCTGGCCAGTATCAACCCCAGTTACACCTGGATCAAACTGGCGCAACGGGTACCGGTGCGGATCGAGATCGATGGCGACTATGCCGGTAAAAACAATCTGAGGGCGGGGACGACCGCCACTGTGACCGTCGAAGAACACCGCTAACCCTGTAGGAGCGAGCCTGCTCGCGAAAAACTCGATGACGACGAGGCGAATCAGGTTTGTCGCGTCATCGTTGACGTCCATCGCGAGCAGGCTCGCTCCCACATGGGGCAGGCGGTGTTTTTGAGGGCAAAAAAAGCCCCGCGACCGAATGAGACGCAGGGCAAAGGAATTTGGTTGGTTGCGGCCAACCAAAGGAGCGCTTTAAAACCGTATTACTTGCTCGCGACCGTCTCCGGCTGCCAGCCGCCACCAAGGGCCTTGTAGATCGCGACGATGCCGCGATACAGGTCAACTTCAGCCTGGGCCTGGGTGTCTTCGGCCGCCAGGCGTTCACGCTGGGCGTCGAGCAGCACGAGGAAATCGGTGTTGCCTTCGCGGTAGCGAATTTCCGCCAGGTCGGCGGCCGAGCGGCTGGACTCGCTCTGGCGAATCAGCGAAATCAAGCGCTGTTGGCGTTTGCCGTAGTCGCTGAAGGCGTTTTCCGATTCTTCCAGGGCCAGCAACACTTGTTGCTCGTAGGTCGCCAGAGCGCCTTCGGCATCGGCGTCGGCACCGCGCAACCGGGCCTTCACACTGCCCAGGTCAAACGCCGCCCAGGTGATACTCGGACCGAGTGCCCAGGCGTTGGCCGCCGAGGAGCCGATCTGCGAACCGCGCCCGGCGGTAAAACCGAGGAAGCCGCTGAGACTGACCCGCGGGAACAGATCGGCCTTGGCCACGCCGATACGTGCCGTGGCCGACGCCAATTGGCGCTCGGCACTGCGAATGTCCGGACGGCGTTGCAGCAGTTCACCCGGATCACCGATCGGCAATGCCTTGGCGATCGCCGGCAAGTCTTTCGGGCTCAGGTCCACGGTCAACTTGTCCGGACGTTCACCCAGCAGGGTGGCGATGCGGTTTTTCTGCCGGACCTGTTCGGCCTGCAGTTGCGGCACGCTGGCTTCGACCGACGCCAGTCGCGCATCGGCCCGTTCCACGTCAAGCTGATCGCCAACGCCGGCATCACGCAGGCTGATGGTGATCTTGCGCGACTCCTGCTGGTTCTCCAGGTTGGCCAGGGCGATTTTTTCCCGCAGCTGCGCGCCGCGCAGTTGACCGTAGGAATCCACCAGTTCGGCAATCATGGTGACTTGCAGTTGGTACAGGTCGGCCTCGAACGCCTGTTGCTCGGCGTTGGCCGACTCGAGGTTGCGCTGGATGCGACCGAACAAGTCGATTTCCCAAGCCATGTCCAGGCCCAGGTCATAGCGTTCGCTGTTGACCCGGTCGGTGGTCTGCCCCGGAATCTGGCCTTTGCCCAGATCACTGCTGACGCGGCTGGTGATGGTCGGCATGGCGTCGTTGCTGACGTCATCGCGGATCGCCCGTGCGGCTTTCCAGCGGGCGAAGGCGACGCGCAGATCACGGTTGCCTTGCAGGGATTGCGTCACCAGCTGGTTGAGGGTCGGGTCTTCGAACTGTTGCCACCAGATGCCTTCGAAACGCGAACGGTCAAAGTTCTTCTGGCCGGCGGCGCCATCGGTGGCGGTCGTGATGTTGGCCGGTTCAAGGGCTTCGGTCTTGTAGTCCGGACCCACGGCACAGGCGCTCAGCGCCAGTACCAGCAGGCTCGGCAGGAAGGCTTTCAAACTCATCAGTGCGACTCCAGCTTCAGGGTGGCCTTGGCTGCTTTGCGCTTCTCGCCGCGCTCGACAAAGTTACGAATCAGTACGTAGAACACCGGCGTCAGCAACAGACCGAAGAAGGTCACCCCGAGCATCCCGGAGAACACCGCTACACCCATGGCATGGCGCATTTCGGCACCGGCACCGCTGGAGAACACCAGAGGCACGACACCCATGATGAACGCGAAGGAGGTCATCAGAATCGGCCGCAGACGCAGGCGGCAAGCTTCCAGGACCGCCGCCAGCGGGTTCATCCCTTCGAGCTGTTTGTCCTTGGCGAACTCGACGATCAGGATCGCGTTCTTACAGGCAAGCCCCACCAGTACGATCAAACCGATCTGGGTAAAGATGTTGTTGTCGCCACCGGAAGCAATTACCCCGGTAATCGCCGACAGCAGGGTCATCGGTACGATCAGGATCACCGCCAGTGGCAGGCTCCAGCTTTCGTACTGAGCTGCCAGTACCAGGAACGCCAGCAGCACGCAGAGCGGGAACACGAACAGCGCGGTGTTGCCGGACAGGATCTGCTGGTAGGTCAGGTCGGTCCATTCGTAGGTCATGCCGTTGGGCAGTTCTTCCTTGAGCAGTTTCTCGATGGCTTTTTCCGCCTGGCCGGAGCTGTAGCCGGGGGCTGCCGCACCGTTGATTTCAGCGGTGATGAAGCCGTTGTAGTGCATCACGCGATCGGGGCCCGAGGTGTCACTGACCTTGATGAAGGTCGCCAGCGGAATCATCTCACCCTTGCTGTTGCGCACTTTCAGCTGACCGATCTGGTCCGATTCGAGGCGGAACTGTTGCTCGGCCTGGACGTTGACCTGATAGGTGCGACCGAAGCGGTTGAAGTCGTTGGCATACAGCGAACCCAGGTAGATCTGCAGGGTGTCGAAGATGTCGCTGACGGCCACGCCGTGGGTCTTGGCTTTCTCGCGGTCGATGGCGGCATCGACCTGGGGCACGTTCACCGTATAGCTGGTGAACAGGCCGGCCAGTTCCGGCACGTTGTGGCTCTTGTTGATGATGTTCATGGTTTCCTTGTACAGCTCTTCGTAGCCCAGGTTGCCCCGGTCTTCGATCTGCAGGCGGAAACCACCGATGGTGCCCAGGCCTTGTACCGGCGGCGGCGGGAAGATCGCCATGTAGGCTTCCTGAATGTTCGCGTACTGGCCGTTCAAGGCGCCGGCAATGGCCCCTGCGGACATGCTCGGGTCTTTACGCTCGTCGAACGGTTTGAGGGTCACGAACACGATGCCGGCGTTCGGGCTGTTGGTGAAACCGTTGATCGACAGCCCAGGGAAGGCCACGGCACTTTCCACGCCGGGCTGCTTCAGCGCCAGCTCGGACATGCGCTTGATCACGTCTTCGGTACGGTCCAGGCTCGAGGCATCCGGCAGTTGCGCGAAGGCCACCAGGTACTGCTTGTCCTGGCCGGGGACGAAACCGGTCGGGGTGCTGGAGAAGCCGAAGAAAGTCAGGACCATCAGGCCGGCGTACAGCAGCAGGGCAATGCCGCTTGAGCGGATCACGCGGGCAACGGTGCCGACATATCCGTGGCTGGCCTTCTCGAAGAAGCGGTTGAACGGACGGAACAACCAGCCGCCGAAAATCTTGTCCAGCACCTTGGAGAAACGGTCTTTCGGTGCGTCGTGACCCTTGAGCAATACCGCGGCCAGAGCCGGCGACAGGGTCAGGGAGTTGAAGGCCGAAATCACTGTCGAAATCGCAATGGTCAGGGCGAACTGCTTGTAGAACTGGCCGGTCAGCCCGGAGATGAACGCCGCCGGAACGAATACCGCACACAGCACCAGCGCCGTGGCAATGATCGGGCCGGTTACCTCGCCCATGGCTTTTTTGGTCGCTTCGACCGGGGTCAATCCGAGTTCGATGTTCCGCTCGACGTTCTCCACCACCACGATGGCATCGTCCACCACGATACCGATCGCCAATACCAGGCCGAACAGCGACAAGGCGTTGAGCGAGAAGCCGAACAGATGCATCACGGCAAAGGTACCGATCAGCGAAACCGGCACGGCCACCAACGGAATGATCGAGGCGCGCCAGGTTTGCAGGAACAGGATTACCACCAGCACCACGAGGATCAGCGCTTCGAAGAGAGTGTGAACCACCGCCTCGATGGAGCCGCGAACGAAGATCGTCGGGTCATAGACGATGCTGAAGTCCATGCCTTCGGGGAAGGTCTTCTTCAGCTCGGCCATTTTCGCCCGGACTTCGTTGGAAATTTCGATGGCGTTGGAACCCGGACGCTGGAAGATCGGGATCGCCACCGCCGGCTGGTTGTTCAGCAAGGAACGCAGGGCGTACTGGCTGGAACCCAGTTCAACGCGGGCGATGTCCTTGAGGCGAGTGATTTCACCGTTGTCGCCCGAGCGAATGATGATGTTCTCGAACTCTTCCTCGGACACCAGACGGCCCTGAGTGTTGACCGACAACTGGAAGCTTTGGGCATTCGGGGCCGGGGGCGCACCCAAGGCACCGGCCGCCACCTGGCGGTTCTGTTCACGAATCGCGGTGACCACGTCGGTGGCGGTCAGGTTGCGCGAAGCGGTCTTGTTCGGGTCGAGCCAGACACGCAGCGAGTAATCGCCCATACCGAACAGCTGTACGTCACCGACACCGCCCAGCCGCGCCAACTCATCCTTGATGTTCAGGATCGCGTAGTTGGACAGATAGAGCATGTCGTAGCGTTTGTCCGGTGAGGTCAAGTGCACCACCATCGTCAGGTCGGGCGACGCCTTGTCCACGGTGATACCGATGCGCGTCACTTCCTCGGGAAGTTTCGGCTCGGTCCGGGTCACGCGGTTCTGCACCTGCACCTGCGCGTTGTCCAGGTCGGTACCCAGGGCAAAGGTGATGGTCAGGGTGATCTTGCCGTCAGCAGTCGACTGCGAGGACATGTACAACATGTTCTCGACGCCGGTGATGGCCTGCTCCAGCGGAGCGGCCACGGTTTCACCGATGACTTTCGGGTTGGCGCCCGGGAAGTTGGCGCGGACCACCACGGTCGGCGGCACCACTTCCGGGTATTCGCTGATCGGCAACTGGAACAGCGAGATCGCACCGGCGATCAGGATCAGCAGCGACAGCACCGCTGCGAAGATCGGCCGCGAAATGAAGAATTGGGAAAAATTCATCGTAAAAATCCCTTAACCGCGTGGGGTCGTGGCAGCCAGTTTCACAGCCGTGCCCGGCGCAACCCTGGCAGGCGCGACTTGAGGCAGGTTGCTGGCTTCCAGCGCTTGGCGTTGTTGTGCGAGTGCCGCGAGGGTTTGTTCGCTGGCCATCGGAATCACTTCAGGGGTGACCGGTGAACCAGGGCGTACCCGTTGCAGGCCCTTGACGATGATGGTGTCGTCCTTGTTCAGGCCGTTGCGCACGATGCGCAGGCCTTCGATCTTCGGACCGAGCTCCACCGCGCGGTAGGCGGTCTTGTTGTCGGCATCCATCACCAGCACGAACTTCTTGCCCAGGTCGGTGCCGACGGCTTCATCGTTGATCAACATGGCGCTGTAGGTGCCGCTGCCCACCAGTTTCAGGCGTGCATACAGGCCCGGGGTGTAGCTGCCGTCGCTGTTGTCGAACACGGCGCGACCACGGATGGTGCCGGTCTTGGGGTTGACCTGGTTGTCGACGAAGTTCATCACGCCCTGGTGCGGGTTGCCGTCCTCGTTGGACAGGCCCATGTAGACCGGGGTGGTGGCGCCACGCTTGCCCTGACGAGCGAGCTCGGTGTACTTGAGGAACACACGCTCGTCCGCGTCGAAGTAGGCGTACACCTTGTCGGTGGAGACCACGCTGGTCAGCGGGGTGGTGTCGGCGGTGACGAGGTTGCCGGCGGTGATTTCCGCACGGCTGACGCGGCCGCTGATTGGCGCCGTCACGCGGGTGAAGCTCAGGTTCAGCTTGGCCAGGTCCAGTTGCGCTTGCAGGGCACCGACGGCGGCGCGGGCTTCCTGGGCGGCGCTGGTACGCGAATCGGCAAGTTCTGCGGAAATGGCGTTGCTGGTGCGCAGGCGCTCGCCGCGCTGGGCTTCGTTTTCGCTACGGGTCGCATTGGCGCGCGATTGTGCAACCAGGGCTTCGAGGCGGCGGACCTCAGCCTGGAACGGACGCGGGTCGATCTGGAACAGCAGGTCGCCTTTCTTGACCAGGGCGCCTTCAGTGAACGCCACTTCATCGATCTGGCCGGAGACCCGTGGACGAATCTCGACGGTTTCCGGCGCTTCGAGGCGGCCGGTGAATTCGTCCCACTCGTTGACCGGTTGTTCCAGCACCTTGGCCACGCTGACCTTGGCCGCTGGCATGCTGGCGGCGGATTCCGGGGCCTTGCCGCACGCACTGATCACCATTACGGCCAACAGAGCCAACGGGAAGCGCAAATGTTTGAGTGACTGTTCCATGGATGCATCCGCCAATGTGTTGAGATTGGCGAATGATGCGCGGCGGGTTTGGATCTCACGAATCGAATGGGGCGAAGGTAACTATCATTCGGAATGATATAAGACCCAAGCCAGCCCTCTAGCCTGCGCCTTGCGTTCGGTCTTCATCAACTGGATTGATGACAATTGTGTGTTGCATTGGATGCAATAGTCAGACTTGGGACCGTGTTGCGGCTATCGCGAGCAGGCTCGCTCCTACACTGGATCTCATCAGCCATTGATTTAACGGAGTCCGACTGCCTGCGTTGTGCCAATTTCGTCACCGCCAATGCCCAAACCCATCAAGCCATGACGCCTCGGATAGACCACTCTGACCGGTCTGCCCAAGGAGATGACCATGATCCGACTGACCCTGATCGAAGCCCGTGAGTTGGCCGAATCGATCTTGTTGCACAACGGTTTTAATCTGGCCCATGCACAAGCGGTGGCGGCGACGGTGCTTGCTGGCGAACGTGATGGCTGCGCCTCCCACGGTTTGTACCGGATCCTGGGGTGTGTCAATTCCCTGCGGGCCGACAAGGTGTCAGCCGATGCCGAGCCACAGGTGATCGACCAGGCGCCGTCGATTGTGCGGGTGGATGCTGGCGGTGGGTTTTCGCAGTTGGCGTTTCAGGCGGGGTTGCCGTTGCTGGCGCAGAAAACCCGGGCCAATGGCATTGCGGCGTTGGCAATCAACCGCTGTGTACATTTCTCGGCGCTGTGGGTGGAGATCGAGCAGCTGACGGCTGCCGGTCTGGTGGCACTGGCGTGTAATCCGAGCCACGCCTGGGTGGCGCCGGCTGGAGGACGATTGCCGGTGTTCGGCACCAATCCCATTGCCTTCGGTTGGCCGCGTGCGGGGCAAGATCCGTTTGTGTTCGACTTCGCCACCAGCGCGATTGCCCGTGGTGATATCGAACTGCACCGGCGTGCCGGCAAGGCGATTCCCGAAGGTTGGGGCGTCGACGCCCAAGGCCAGCCGAGCACCGACGCCAACGTGGTGCTCGACAGCGGTGCGATGCTGACGTTCGGCGGGCACAAGGGTTCGGCGCTGGCGGCGATGGTGGAGTTGATTGCCGGGCCGCTGATTGGTGACCTGACCAGTGCCGAGTCTTTGGCTTACGACGGGGGCAGCAAGTCGTCGCCGTACCATGGCGAGTTGATCATCGCCCTGGACCCTCGGCGCTTTCTGGGGGACGCCACTGAAGAACATTTGGCCCGGGCCGAAACGTTGTTCCAGGGCATTGAAGGGCAGGGCGCACGCTTACCGTCGCAACGACGTTACGCGGCGCGGGTACGCAGCCTGGTGGAAGGCGTGCAAATTCCCGAGGCGCTGTACAACGACCTGAAAGCACTGCTGGCTTGAATGGAATGGGTGCGCCCACTCCTGTGGGAGCGAGCGTGCTCGCGATGAGGGCATCAGATTCAACATTTTCGTCGACTGACATACCGCTATCGCGAGCAGGCTCGCTCCCACAGTAATTTGAATAGTTCGCAGATTTTGCATACAGCCACTGAACCTGTGGGAGCGGGCTTGCCCGCGAAGGGGCCGGTACATCCAGCATCCACATCGCCTGACACACCGCCATCGCGAACAGGCTCGCTCCCACAGAAGGTCGTGTTGTTAAACCGGGTCGCGTTGGCTGCGGCCATCCACCAGCCGTGCAATCCCCAGCGGGTTGGCGTTTTTCAAGGCGTCGGGCAGCAAGGCGTCCGGGCAGTTCTGGTAGCACACCGGCCGCAGGAATCGCTCGATGGCCAGGCTGCCAACCGACGTGCCACGGGCGTCGGAGGTTGCAGGGTAAGGCCCGCCATGGACCATGGCATCGCAGACTTCGACCCCGGTGGGGTAACCGTTGAACAGTACCCGGCCGACTTTTTGTTCCAGCAGTATCAGCAGGTCCGCATGGGTCTGAAGATCCGATGCTTCGCCAATCAATGTCGCCGTCAGTTGCCCGTGCAAGCTGTTCAAGGCCTGGCGCAGCTCAACCTTGTCCGCCACTTCAACGACAATGGTGGTCGGCCCGAACACCTCTTCCTGTAGCAGCGGATCCCCATTGAGCAGCAGGCTGACGTCGGCCTTGAACAGTTGCGGCCGCGCCTGATTACCCTGCTGGTCGTGGCCCGCCAGGTGTGTCACGCCCGGATGCTCGAGCAAGGCCCGCAGCCCTTTTTCATAGCTGCCGAGGGTACCGGCATTGAGCATGGTTTGCGCCGGTTGTTCGGCCATCAGGTTGCTGAGTCGTGCAGTGAACGCCGTCCATTCAGGGGCGCGAATACCAATGACCAACCCCGGATTGGTGCAGAACTGCCCGCAACCCTGGACCACCGATGCCACCAGTTCACCGGCGATTTTCTCGCCGCGCGCACGCAAGGCTTCGGGCAATACCAACACTGGATTGATGCTGCTCATCTCGGCAAACACCGGGATGGGTTGTTGCCGTGCGGCGGCCATGTCGCAAAGGGCACGGCCACCTTTGAGCGAGCCGGTGAACCCGACGGCCTGAATCGCCGGGTGCTTGACCAGCGCTTCACCGACACCCGCGCCGTAGATCATGTTGAACACACCCTTGGGCATGTCGGTCTGCTCGGCGGCGCGCAGGATCGCATTGGCCACGCATTCGGCGGTTGCCATGTGCCCGCTGTGGGCCTTGAACACCACCGGGCAACCGGCGGCCAGGGCCGCTGCGGTATCGCCGCCAGCAGTCGAAAAGGCCAATGGAAAATTGCTGGCGCCGAACACGGCCACCGGGCCGACGCCAATCCGGTACTGGCGCAGGTCAACCCGTGGCAGCGGCTGACGCTCCGGCAGGGCACGGTCGATGCGCGCGCTGTAGAAATCGCCCCGACGCAGGACCTGAGCGAACAGACGCATCTGGCCGCTGGTGCGCCCGCGCTCGCCCTGAATCCGGGCGCTGGGCAGGGCGGTCTCACGGGTCACCAAGGCAACGAACTCGTCATCCAGGGCATCCAGTTGCGCGGCGATGGCTTCAAGGAACTCCGCCCGGCGCGTCGCCGGCAAATTACGAAAGGCTGGATAGGCGGCTGCAGCGGCCTGGGCGGCCGCGTCGACTTCTTGCGCAGTGGCTTGCACGAAAGAGTAGGGCAGTGCTTCGCCGGTGCTGGCGTCATGGCTGTTCAGGATGATGCCGCCGAGGGCGCTGCGCGCTGCGCCGATGTAGTTGTGGCCAAGGATCTCAGACATCAAAAAAGCTCCTGTCGAAAAGTGGGGTAGCAACACAAAACCTCTGTGGGAGCGAGCTTGCTCGCGAAAAACGCAAGGACAACGTTTCCATTCACACAACACGCGTTATCGTTGACGTCCATCGCGAGCAAGCTCGCTCCTGCAGGGATTTACTCAGGCCAGAGAATCGGCCCGGCGTGGGCCAGTCGGGGCTGGGTCCAGCGCAGCAACCCGCGCCGCCGACTCGGCATCCACCTGGCGCAATGACTTGCCACGGGTCTCGCGGGTCAGGCCGACAGCCACCACGGAAATCAGCGCGGCGCCCACCAGATACCAGGCGATCGGAGTCGAGCTGTGGTACTTGTTGAGCAAGGTGATGGCGATCAGTGGTGCAAGGGAGCCGGCGAAGATCGGCGCCACCTGGTAGCACAGGGACAGAGCGGTGTAGCGTACGTGGGTCGGGAACATTTCAGCCATCAGTGCCGAGTAAGGCGCATAAGTCATCGACTCGATGGCCAGGCCCAGGGTGATGGCGGCCATGATCAGCCAGTTGTTGCCGGTGTCCATCATCGGGAAACCGATGAAACCCCAGAACGCTGTGAGTACCGCGCCGGTCAGGTACACCGGCTTGCGCCCGACGATGTCCGACAGATAGCC
The DNA here is from genome assembly GCF_949768175.1 of Pseudomonas sp. IT-P74. Classification (NCBI taxonomy): domain Bacteria; kingdom Pseudomonadati; phylum Pseudomonadota; class Gammaproteobacteria; order Pseudomonadales; family Pseudomonadaceae; genus Pseudomonas; species Pseudomonas sp. IT-P74. The sequence continues at coordinate 184,461 of NZ_CATKQD010000001.1, forward strand.
CATCAGCGGGACCAGGAAAAAGTGCACCAGGTGCGCGCCGAACATCAGCAGCAGAATTTGCGAAGTGTCCTTGTGCACCACCAGTTTCAGATAGGTAATCGAGAACGTCACCACGGTGTAGTAGAGGATGTTCTCGGCAAAGCGTGCGCCGATTCCCACCAGCACCGAACGCCAGTGATGACGCAGCACCTCCACCACACCGAGCTGTTGCTGTTTGGTCTGTGCCTGACGGGCCTGGGCTTCCTTGAAGATCGGCGCGTCATCGACGCTGGTGCGAATCCAGTAACCGATCAACACCACTACCGCCGAGAACCAGAACGCCACGCGCCAGCCCCAGGCAAGGAACTGTTGCTCCGACAGGTTCGACGACAACAGCAGCAGGGCGACCGTGGCCACCAGGTTGCCGGCCGGCACCCCGGCTTGCGGCCAACTGGCCCAGAAGCCCCGACGATTGTCCGGGCAGTGTTCGGACACCAGCAGAATCGCGCCGCCCCATTCGCCACCGAAAGCGAAGCCCTGGATCAACCGCAACAGCACCAGCAACACCGGCGCGGTGTAACCGATCTGGTCGAAGCCAGGCAGGCAACCCATCAGGAAGGTGGTGATGCCGACCACGACCAGGCTCAGTTGCAGCAGGCGTTTGCGGCCGAATTTGTCACCGTAGTGACCGAATACCAGACCGCCCAACGGCCGGGCGAGAAAGCCGACCGCGTACAAGGCGAAGGCGGCGATGATGCCGTCGATGGGGCTGTCGGTCTGGCGGAAAAACAGCTTGCCGAAAACCAATGCCGAGGCGGTGCCGTAGAGAAAGAATTCATACCATTCGGCGACTGTGCCGGCCATGGCGGCGGCCACTACGCGTTTGAGTCCCGAGGGTGTGGTTGCGCTTTGCGTGTGTTGAGGATTCGACATGCTGACGTACCTTGTTGAGACGCAAAAAACGGGCAGCCGGGTCGGGCCGGTAAAGGCCCGCCCGGCAATCACTCAGAGACCGACGTCCGGCAGTTCCGGGCGGTTGGCCAATGCCTTGGCCATGATCTGCTCGACGAATACTCGGTCGGCTTCCGGCAGGGCCAGGCGTGGCGGACGGGTCAAGGCGCTGCCGCGACCGGCAATGGCTTCACACAGCTTGATGCACTGCACCAGGTCGGCACGGGCATCGAGGTGCAGGATCGGCATCAGCCATTCGTAGATCGGCATGGCTTCGGCGAAACGTCCGGCCTTGGCCAGGCGGAAGATGGTTTCGCCTTCTTTCGGGAACACGTTGGACATGCCCGAGACCCAACCTTCGGCACCCACGGCGATGCTTTCCAGCACCACGTCGTCGAGGCCGGCGAACAGCACGAAACGGTCACCGACTTCGTTGCGCACGTCGATGAAGCGGCGGGTGTCGCCGGAAGAATCCTTGAAGCACACCACGTTGTCGCAGTCGGCCAGGGAAATCAGGATGTCCGGGGTGACGTCGTTCTTATAGATAGGCGGGTTGTTGTAGACCATCAGCGGCACGTCGGCGTTTTTCGCCACGTAGCGGTAATGCTCGGCGGTCTCGAACGGCTTGGAACCGTAGACCAGCGCCGGCATCAGCATCACGCCATCGACGCCGACCCGGCGTACGGCATTGGCGACCTTGGCCGCTTGTAGGCTGGTGAACTCGGCCACGCCGCAGATCACCGGTACGCGACCACGGGCGGCATCGACAGCGACCTCAGTCACGGCGATTTTCTCTTCGGCGGTCAGCGAGGTGTTCTCTCCCACCGAGCCGCAGACCACCAGGCCCGACACGCCGTCGCGGATTACGTTGGAAATCACCTGATGGGTTTTTTCCAGGTTAATTGAGTAGTCATCGTTGAATTGAGTGGTCACTGCAGGGAAGACGCCACTCCAGTTAATGCGCTTGCTCATTGTTGCCTCCGGTTTGTTAATTGTATTTCGTATACGATATTTAAAATGACAAAGCTCGGCTAGTGCTTTTTTGGGTTTTCAGGGGGTTTTACTGGCCGTTGGTCTGGGGGTTCAGGGATTGCGTGATCAGGCGCCGGGCCAAGTGTCGGACAGGCGATAGCCTTGTGGCCACGGATCGCTTGGGTCGAGCAGCAATTGGTGGGTGCCGGTGATCCACGCCCGGCCGGAAATGCACGGGTAAATCGCGGCGCGGCCGGCGACTTCGGTCAGCGAATCAATGCGGCAGTGGAACTCGGAGCCGATAATGGAACGGCCGACAAAGCGCTCGCCAACCTGCATCAAGCCTTTGGCCTGCAACACCGCCATGCGCGCCGAGCAACCAGTGCCGGTGGGGGAGCGGTCGATCTTGCCCGGTTGAATCACCACCGCATTGGCGCCGGTGGCGATGCCGTTCTCATGGACAATGGGCGCGGCGATCTGGCAGAAGGAAATGTGCGACCACTCGGGGTTCAACGGATGCACGAAGCCCAGTTGGTCGTTGGTCGCTCGAGTGATTTTCAGCCCGACCGCCACCAGGTCGGCCGCTTCATCCGGACGGATGGAGAAACCCAGGCCTTTGGCATCGGCAATCACGAAACTGTCGCCACCATAAGCGGTGTCAACCTTCAGCGAGCCAATACCTTCGACTTCAATCCACGCATCCAGGCGGTCAGCGAAGGACGGCACGTTTTTCACTTCCACCCGTTGCACCTTGCCATCCCGGCAGTCGGCCACGGCTTCGATCAGGCCGCCGGGTGCTTCCAGTACCAGGCGGGTTTGCGGCTCGGTCATGGGCAGGATGCCGCTGTCGAGCAACACGGTGGCGACGCACAACGAGTTGGAACCGGACATCGGCGGGGTGTCCGCCGGTTCCATGATGATCCAGGCCATCTGCGCCCGTGGGTCTTTGGCCGGGACCAGCAGGTTGACGTGGCGGAACACGCCGCCGCGGGGTTCGTTGAGGACGAAATTGCGCAGGGTTTCGTCCCGGGCGATCCAGCGCGACTGTTCCCACACGGTGGCGCCGGGCGGCGGGGCGACACCGCCGACGATCACATCGCCGACTTCGCCTTCGGCGTGGCAGCTGACGACGTGGATAACTTTTGATGAGCGCATGGTCTGATCCTTGTTTTGTCTGTGCGGGCCTCATCGCGAGCAGGCTCGCTCCTACACTGTTCGATATGCACCGCTAACCCTGTAGGAGTGAGCCTGTTCGCGATCGGGCCGTTAGTTATTTCACCGATTTGAGAAACGCCGCTGTTTCCGCATGCACCGGATTGCCAATCACCTGATCCGGCGTCCCAATCTCATGCACCAGGCCATTGCGGAAGAACGCCACACGGTCGGACACGTCCCGGGCAAAGCGGATTTCGTGGGTCACCAAGACCATGGTCATGCCGTCTTCGGCGAGCATGCGCATGGTGTCCAGCACTTCACCGACCAACTGCGGGTCGAGGGCCGAGGTGGCTTCGTCAAACAGCATGTAGTCCGGTGACATGGCCAGGGCGCGGGCGATGGCCATGCGTTGTTGCTGTCCACCGGACAGCTTGCCAGGGAAGGTCTTGAGCTTGTCGCCCAGACCGACGTGGGTCAGTTGCTTCACCGCTAGTTCTTCAGCTTCAGCCTTGCTTTTGCCCAGCACCTTGCGCGGCGCGAGCATGACGTTTTCCAGCACCGTCAGGTGCGGGAAGGCATTCCATTGCTGGAACACAATGCCGATTTTCTGCCGCAGGCGATTGAGGTCGGTGGCGCTGTGATGGACCTCGACGCCGTCAACGCGGATGTTGCCTTTCTGGATCGGTTCAAGGCCGTTGATGCACATCAGCAAGGTCGATTTGCCGGAGCCGGAGCCGCCGATGATCGACACCACTTCGCCCTTGTTCACCGTCAGGTTGACGCCCTTGACCACTTCGAGGTTGCCGAAGGATTTATGTACGTTGTCGATCTCAATCATTTTCTTGCCACCTTCTTTCCAGACGAGCGCCCAGGCGTGCGACCACCAGGCTCATGACGTAGTAGATAAGACCCGCGACGCACAGCACCAGCAACGGTTCCTGGATGCGGGTGACGATGGTTTGCGAGGCGCGCAGCAGTTCGACGATGCCGATCCACATCACCAGCGCGGTGTCTTTCATGACACCGAGCACCAGGTTCAGCCAGCCGGGGAACGCCACCCGGGTGGCCATCGGCAGGACGATCCAGCGCAAGTCCTGCAAGAAGCTCAGCCCCAACGAACGGCTGGCCCGGCGCACGGTGAACGGCACCGCCAGCACGCCGGCACGCACGATCTCGGTGAAGTACGCCGCCGCGTAAACCCCCAACACAATGCAGCCGACGCTGAAGGCGCTGATGTTCAAGCCGACGATGCTTTTGAGCGAGTTGAACAGCACGAACTGGATCAGCAACGGCACGCTGCGAAACACGTCCAGCACCCAGGCCAACGGCAGGCTGGCCCGTGGCAACAAGGCCCGCAGCAGGCCGAACAACAACCCGGCCAAGGAGCCGAGAATGATCGACCAGAACGTCAGCTGCATCGTGACCCACGCACCGTTGAGCAGGAACATCAGGTCATTCGAGGAAAAATCGGTGGAAAACATGGACAGCTCCTCAGTAACGGAACAACCGCCAGGCCATCAGCCGGGCTGCCGCGACGATCGCCTTGGCAATCAAGTAATACAGCACCGCTGCGATGGCGAAATACTCGAAGGTGCGGAAGGTTTTGACGTTGTATTCCTGGGTCACACCGGTCAGGTCATTGTTCAGCCCGACGATCACCCCCAGCGACGTCATCAACACCGCCCAGACCATCTGATTGGTCAACGGGTAGAACACGATCCGTAGCAGTTGCGGGACGATGATCATCCTGTAGGCCTGGAAGGCACTCATGCCGAGGGAACGCGCCGCACGCACCTGGGTGTTCGGCACGGCCTTGAGGCCGCCGCGAAAGTTCTCCGCCAGATACCCGGCATTGTTGAAGGTGATCCCGGCCAGCAGGGCGAACCAGGAACTGACGTGCAGGTTCAGCGAGCCGAGGCCGAAGTAGAGGATGTAGATCTGGAACAGCGACGGGGTGTTGCGGGCAATCGATACCCAACCGTTGCCGAACCCGCGCAGTAAGGGGTGTTTGGCCTCGCGCATCACCGTCAGGGCCAAGGCGATCAGCACGCCGAAGATCATCGACAGCGCGGCGGTTTCGAAGGTGACGATGGCACCGGCCAGCATGTCCGGCAGGGCGCGCAGGGCGGAGCGCCATTGGAAGCTGTAGTCAAACATGCGCAGGGCTCTCCAGTAGGGCAGCAGGTTGTAACCAGGCCGGCAAACGTCCGCTGGCCGTTGCGGTGCAGGCGGCGTCGACGCATTCGGCAAGGCTGGCGAAGTGCACCTGGCGGCCGACCAGGCCCGGTGCGTAGTGGGCGTATTTGCCCGAGTTGGTCATCAGGGTTTTAGCCGCCAGGGGGATGACGGGCTCGCCGAGCATGCACCAGCAGGTGTCGGTGATCAGGGTCGCGCCAAACGCTTCGATCACGGCGATGTGCCCGGCCTCGCGGGCCTGCTCCAACACGGCACGGCCGCAGGTGATGGCAAGCACCACATCCGGGTGTCTTTGTCGTCCCCGGCACAGACGCGCCAGGTGAGCGAACTCGCTGAGGGAAAAGTGCGGGTTACCCAGCGACACCACATCCACCCGGTTATCGCGAGCACTGTTGAGTTCGCGCCAACTCGACAGCAGGTCCTCCAGGCGGATTTTTTCCACGGCAATGCAAGTGTCCGCATCCAGCACCTGCGCCGGGTCAATGGCCTCCGGGGTGACCCCGGCGATGTGGAACAGTGGTGCCGCAGAGGTGGTGGCGAAGGCCGCGCCAAAGGCTTTGAGGTCGTCCAGGCTCGGTTTGCGTTTTTCCAGTCCCAGCACCAGCGGCACGCGACTGCCGGCCAGGGCACCCATGTGGTAACCCAGCAGCGGGTAGAAGGCATCGTCCAGTTCACCGAGGGCAGGCAACTCGATCAGCAACCGGGCCTTGCGTTGCGCGTCCAGGTGGCAGCCGATCAGCGGGGCGCGACCGGTGAGGGCGATGCAGATGTCCAGGTAGTCCGGATATTTCAGGGTGCGTGCACCGAGCACGCTGTTGGCGTAGACCACTGCGTTGGATTCGGCCCAGACGATTTGCTCGCCAGCCTTCGGTGCAGTGTCGAGCAGGTACGGCGCGCAGGTGAAACTGAGCTGTGCGCCCATCGCCATATAGGCATCGCCCAAGGCACTGGCCGGTTCACCCAGTGCCGGGTCGATACCCAGTTCGCGCCAACGGCGCTGGTCGACGGAAATTGAATTGAGGGTGGTGGGCACTCGCACTTTTGCTCCCCATTGCACCAGTTGCCCGGCAAAGCGCAGGCTCGCCGGTCCCGTGTAAATGCAGCCATCGATGTGTGCTTGAGTGACATCCACCAAGTGGTCGGCACCCTGCAGTTCGGCCATACGCAGGACGATCTGCATGGCCATTTGCGCGGCCTTGCCATGCCGGCCATCGAGCAGCGCCCGATCGTGCTCGGTGAGCCTGATCGAGACAGTGCTGTCAGTGTTTGGTAATGGGCTGTCAAGCGCCTGCCAGGCGTCGCCCGGCAGGTGATCGAACAGGCTCAGCGTTGTATTTTCGACCCGGGCGAAGGCCTGGCCGCGCAAGGCGGCGAAGGCCTCCTCACCGATGCACAGCACCGGCAGGGAACGGGCAAAAATGGTCTGCGCCACCAGCACGCCCAAGGTCAGGATCTCGTCGGCTTCGGCCAGCACCAATGCCGCCGGTGCATGGCCGTTGCTGATCAGTTCCATCAACACACTGCTGCCGGTGCACGAGCCGCGACCACTGGGAATCGCCAGCACGCGGCCGGCCAGGTGTTGGCCGCTGAGCGGGTGATGGCGGTCGATGACTTCACCCGTGCAGGGATCGACGCCGCCCCAGAAGCTCAAGCCGACATCGGCGAACAGCAGGGCGCCTTGCGCGGCACCCGCCACCAGGCTGCGCCCGGTCAGAGAAATTGGCCCAGGCATGCCGGACATCTCAGTAGTAGACCTGAGGCACGGTCAGGTTGGTCGGCGGGATCTCGGTGCCGACCCATTTAACGAACAACTCCTTGTAGCGACCGGTGCGCACCTGTTGGTTGACGAACAGGTTGAGGTAGTTGAGCAGGCCGAACTCGCTGCGTTTGGCACCCAGGGACACGTAGTCGATGACGTACGGGGCGTTACCGGCGACTTTCAGGTTTTTGTATTTGCCCGACTTGAGGGTGGCGGCGGCCACGGTGTTGGTGACCACAGTGGCATCGATGTGGCCTTGGGCGACAGCTAGCAGGGTATCGCTCTGCGACTGGTAGGCTCGGAAACTGCCCGAACCCCAGTTCTTCACGTCTTTCTCCAGGGCGATGGCCTCATAGGTGCCGCTGGTGTTGCCCACTGCTTTGCCCTTGAGGTCGTCGAAGCCGTTGATGCCGGTGTCGTCGCGGGTCAGCACCACCATCTGGAAGGCAAAGTAGGGCACGGTGAGGCCAACGGTCTTGGCGCGTTCGAGGGTGTCGGAGGTGGATGCGACGATCACGTCAGCCCGCCCGGAGACCAGTGCCGGAATGCGATCCGGGAACGGCGTTTCCACCACTTCGGCCTCGACCCCGAGAATCTTCGCCAGGTCGCGGCAATAGTCCACATCGAAGCCGGCCGGCGAGTTGCTGGCATCGCGAAAACCCATGGGCGGGAAGTCCAGGGTCACGGCGCAGCGCAGCTTGCCCGAACCGATGATGTCGTCGAGCTTGTCGGCCTGGGCAGTGGCGATGAAAGAAGTACTGAGAACAGCGCTGAGGGCTACGGCAAATGCGGGGGTTTTCATAGAGGCCTCGTTGATGTGAAGTGTTGTTGATTATCGTATTGAGGATTTCGTATACGATATTAACAATAGCAATCAACGTGCCCGATTCCAGTTTTAGCAGTGAATAAATCGTCAGGCCTTGCAGTAGAGGTCTTGCGGGGGAGCAACGGGCGGGAGAGTGGAAGCCTGGGCAAACGATGGCAGTGTTACAGATGGGAGCAATGGGTGTGTGGGCGCACCTTTAGGGAACACTGGCAGGCCAGAGGTGCGTGCCGGTTTATCGGATCATTGCGGGTTTTATGGTGGATGAGGCCCGAAAGATCACTCTTCATCTCCCGCCTAACGCTGATTATCGCGATACTGACTCGGCGACAAACTGGTCAGCGCCCGAAACTGCCGGCTGAAGGCACTGTGGTCGGTGTAACCACAGCGCAAGGCAATCTCGGTGATCGGCAACTCGGTGTGCAGTAACAACCGCGAACCTTCTTCCAGGCGCGCCTTGTGAATCATTTGCCGTGGGGTGAGCTGGAACACCCGTTTGCAGTGCCGCTCCAATTGCGCCACGGAATAGCCAGCGATGGCGGTCAGTTCGGCGAGGCTGATGGCGCGGGCGAAGTGGCGGCGGATATGGGCATCCACGGCGGCGAGTTTCTGGAACGCCGGATGGTTCGACTGCGGCGATTGCAGATCGCGGGAGATACCGGCCAGACCCACGATTCGACCCTGTTCATCCTTCAAGGCGAGTTTGTGGGTCAGGCACCAGATCGGCTGATTGCCATAATACAAATGCAGCTCCAGCTGATCGGCCAGTTCGCGACCGCTGGACAGCACTCGCCGATCCTGCTCGGTGTACAGCGGACCGAAGCGTTCCGGAAAGACCATTTCGGCGGTGCGCCCCAGCAGCTCGTCCCTGTGTTTGAAACCACAACGCCGGGCCAGGGTCTGGTTGACGAAGGCGTAGCGGGCCTCGCCGTCCTTGATGAAAAACACCACGTCCGACAGGGTATCGAGCAACGGCGCGATGGGCTGAAGGCTGTTCAGCAGCGTCGGCAGATCGCAAGGTTTAAAGGTGGTGAGCGAGGGATACATGGCGCCGGGGGTCTGAGGGTGACCCCCGGGATCATAGAGACTCGGCAGCGTGGCCGAAACCCCCGGCGTGGTCATCACGCTGGCGGGGTATCGTCCAGGGACATCAAGGTTTCGATCCGCGCCGGGCTGAAGGGTGGACGCGGTGCCGAAGGTTGCCAGCCAAACAGGTGATGCACCGCACCGCCACACACCCGGCCCTGGCAGGCGCCCATGCCGCAGCGACTGGCGAGTTTGGCTTCGCGCCAGTCAGAGTGACCGGTCAATGCCGCGTAGGGCACGTCTTCGCAACGGCAAACCAGGGTGTCGGGGCGGGCCAGGGACTTGAGTCGCGGGTCGAGGGCGAACGCGCTGTTCAGCGCCTTGGCGAAACCCTGCCAGTGCGCCCGGCGCGGCCACAATTGCCTGGCGGCTTGCAGATTGCCGACTGCAGCGTGGCCGGCAATCGCACCTTCCACCAAGGCCAGCTCACTGCCACCGAACCCTGTGCATTCGCCCGCCGCATAATGATCGGCGCGGTTGCTGGCCTGCCAGGCATCCACCGCGATGGCTTGATCTTCGATGGCGCAGCCCAGTGCCTGAGCCAACTGGATATTCGGAATCAACCCGAAACCACAGGCCAGCCGATCACATTCCAGTTCGACGATGTTGCCTTGTTGTTGCAGGCGCACGCCTTCCACTCGGTCGGTGCCGAGCGCGGCCAATACGTGGGTGGCGGTGCGGTAATGGTGGTCGAACAGACTGAACGATTGCAGCCATTTGCCGGGCCAGCGCGGCAGTTGCGCGGCGAAACCGGCGACGGCGCTACGGCTGGCTTGTTCGGCGATGCGTTGCACTTGCGCGCCATGCCGTTTGGCGGTGGCGGCACTGGCCAGTAACAGCGGGCCGCTGCCGGCGATCACCACGCGCTCGTTCTGCACCGGCAAACCGGCCTTGATCAGCGCCTGCAAACCACCCGCACCGGTGACACCCGGCAGGGTCCAGCCGGGGAAGGGCAGCAGCAATTCACGGGCGCCGGTGCACAGAATCAGCTTGTCGTAACTGATCAACCAGCCATGGTCGTCATCTTCCACCAGCAGTTGTTTCGCGCCGGGGGCGGCGATCACCCGAGTACCGGCGTGATGGCGGATGTTGTTGCACGACGCCAGACGCTCGCGCAGGCGCCGGGCCTGACCGGGCACGTTGGCTTGAGGGCCGTCGCGCCAGATTTGCCCGCCCGGCAACGGGTTGTCGTCGAGCATGACAATGCGGGCGCCGCTGGGGGCGGCGGCAAGGGCGGCGCTCATCCCGGCAGGGCCAGCGCCAATGATCAACAGATCAGCGTATTCATTCATGGGCGAGTCTCCACCTGCATGCCGTCACGGCACAGGGTCTGGCAAGCCAGGCGACGCCGGCCATCGATGGTCACCCGGCATTCCTGACAAATGCCCATGCCACACAGCGGCGCACGGCGCTGACCGCTGACCGAGGTGCGCGTGCAGCCGTCACTGGCCAACGCCAGGGCCGCGGCGACGCTGGTGCCTTCGGCGACTTTCAGGGCGTGGCCGTCCAGCAACAATTCAGGCATAGACCGGTTCTCCGAGAAAACGCTGGGGCAGATAGGGTTGTGCGGCCAGTGGCGGGGTTTCGTTGAACAGTTGCGCCACCAGTAAATCGGCGGTGCCGGGGGCGGTGGTTACGCCCAGTCCTTCGTGACCGACTGCCAGCCACAAGCCTTGACGTTGTGGATGTTGGCCCACCAGCGGCAAGCCGTCGGGGCTGGCGGCGCGAAAACCGGTCCAGGCACGGATGCCATTGAGCCGGGCCAGCCCCGGCATGTACTCGGCGGCACGCTTGAGCATTTTCGCGAGCATCCAGCCTTCGACCTGCGGGTCGGTGGTGCCGAATTGCCGCGAGGCGCCGATGAACAGTTGCCCGGTGGGGCGCGGCTGGATATTGCAGGCGGTCGACGGCCCCGTGGCGTTGTGGGCACTGGTGACGTAACCCAGTTCCACCAGCGTATGAGTGACGCTGCCGGGGTAGCGGTCAGTGATCAGCAAGTGGCCTTTTTTCGGCTCGATGGGCAATTCCGGGCACAGCTCGCTGGCTTGAATACCGTTGGCCAACACCACGGCATCGGCACTCAACCAGTGACCGTCATCGAGGCAGACGCGGTTGCCGTCGACCGCACTGACCCGTGCCCGGCGCTGGCGGATGTTCGGTGTTTCGAGCATCCATCCGGCCGTCGCCGGGGCGTATAGAATGCCGTCGCCATTGATCAACAAGCCGCCTTCCAGTCCTTCGCTCAGTTCCGGTTCGCGCTGGCGCAGGGCACTGGCGCCGATCAGTTCGCAAGCCACGCCCTGGGCTTGCAGATTCAGGAACTTGCTGTGGGCCACTGCCATTTCTTCTGCATTCGCCGCCAGCCAGAGCGTGCCGTTGCAGCGGTAGGCACAGCTGTCGGGCAGGTCCGCGCCCAGTTCGCGCCAGCGCTGCAACGAATATTGGCTCAGGGCCAGTTCGGCGGGGTTGTCGTCGAGTACCAGCAAGTGGCCCATGCCGGCGGCCGTGGCGCCGTGCAGGCCGGCGTCCAGCACCAGTACCTGCAAGCCGCGACGGGCCAGCGCCTGGGCACAGGCGGCGCCGATAATGCCGGCGCCGATCACGATCACATCGGCCACCTGGCCCTCGTTCATGGACGAATGCCCCAGGCGAACGGGTCGTCCTGTTCGATGATCAGGCTCGCCTCGGCACTGATGAACGCGCGACCACGAATGGTCGGCACGATGCGCTCACCCTGCAGTTCGTAGGAACCCTCGAACTCGCTGCCGATGACGCTGGCCTGGCGCCAGATCTGCCCCGGTTGCAACTTGTCGTCGGCCGCCAGGCAGGCCAGTTTGGCACTGGTGCCGGTGCCGCAGGGCGAACGGTCATAGGCTTTGCCCGGGCAGAGCACAAAGTTGCGGCTGTCGGCGTGATCGTCATCGGCGAACAACTCGACGTGATCGATCAAGCCGCCGTCTTCACCGCGAATGCCTTGGGCTTGCAGTGCTTGCTGCACGGCGAAGGTGTAGGCGGTCAGCGCTTCGAGGTTGTCGCCGGCCACCCGCTGGCCATGCTCGGCGATCAGGAAAAACCAGTTGCCGCCCCAAGCGATATCACCGACCACTTGGCCGATACCCGGCACCTGCACCGCCAGCGCCTTGCGATAACGGTAGGCCGGCACGTTGCGCACGCTCACCGAATGGTCTTCGTGCAGGGTTGCTTGCACCGTGCCCACCGGCGTTTCGATGCTGTGCACACCGGGGCCGATCTTGCCCAGGTGCGCCAACGACGCCACCAGGCCGATGGTGCCGTGGCCGCACATGCCCAGATAACCGGTGTTGTTGAAGAAAATCACCCCGGCACAGGCGCCAGGGTCCACCGGCGTGCAGAGCAGGGCACCCACCAGCACGTCACTGCCCCGTGGTTCCAGCACACAGGCGGCGCGCCATTGATCATGCTGTTCGGCTAATACCCTGCGCCGTTCGGCCATGCTGCCAGTGCCCAGGTCAGGAAAGCCGGCGGTCACCAGGCGGGTCGGTTCGCCGCCGGTGTGGGAGTCGATCACACAGATGCGTTTCATGGGAGGGCCACGTCCATTCGGTTGAGTGAACGCAAGAGTGGCCCGTGCGGCGGGGTGTCGGCTTGATGGATTTAGTCTGTGTCGATGACGAAATCGGCACAGCGTCCACAGCGGTCAGTGGGTGTGGGGCAGGTGCTCGAACAGGGTCGTGCAGACGCCGGCAATGTGCTCGTCCAGAAGCTTCACCGCCAGGTCCACATCCCCGGCGCGGCAGGCCGCCAGGATCTCGCGGTGTTCGTGATCGGCCCGTTCCTTACCGGCCGACAAGCTCATCTGCATGCGTAGATAACGCTCCAGCTTGTCGTTGACCGAACGGATCAGACTCACCAGAAACGGTCGCTGCGCCGGCTCGTACAGGCAGGAATGCAGCTCCCAGTTGAGCTCGGCCCAGCGCCCCACGTCGTCCTCGCCGATGAACTCCTGACAGATGCGCTCGGCACGGGCGAAGGTTTCTTCGGTCATGTTCGGAATGGCCAGGCGCAGAATCTTGTCCTCCAGCAACATCCGCACTTCGAACATCTGCGCCAGTTCCGCATCGGAAACCCGCGTGACCATCGCCCCGCGATTGCGCTGGAACATCACCAACCCTTCAGCCTCCAGCCGCTTGAGGGCTTCGCGCACCGGGATCTTGCTGACATTGAACTGGCGGGCGATGTCGTCCTGGCGGATCGGCTCATCCTCGGCAAAATGCCCGGCGACAATCGCATCCCGCAGATGGCGGGTGATGATTTCCGAAGTCGAAGGCGTGTTACCAAGGTCGGGTGCGTTGAGTTTGGTCAGGTTCACGGCGGCGGTCATGTGGAGTGAGATAGCGCTAGGGTATACGAAATTCTTTTGCTGATCTTCTCCGGTTCGACGTCGGTGTCGGTCCTGCAACCCGCTACAACAAAACGGGAACACTACGATTCTGAACGGCCGCCAAAAGTTAGCTCCATCCGGGGGCGTCCTTCCCCTTGGGCTTGATGATAGGTAAGTCCAGTAAACCGTGGCTAAATCTATAAAATAAGCGATAAGACACAAAATAAGGGATTTACGCAACTTGATGGGACTTGGCGTTAATTCTATAATTTTGGGAGCTAACTCGCACAGAATGGGCTGGGTACACACTATGTTGGATTTAAGCTTCAGCAAGCCGAGTGAGGTCGTCAAGCGCCTCTGCGCTCGCTTGCGCACAGAGCGCTTGGCGCTGGACATGACACAAGCCGACTTGGCCGGGCGTGCCGGCATCGGCACCAACACCGTGTCCAACCTTGAAGCCGGGCGCAATGTCGGGTTCGAGAACGTTGTCCGGGTGGCGATGGCCCTTGGCCGAGCCAAGGAGCTCGAAGGCCTGTTCCTGCCAAAGCTGGAAAGCATCGAGGATATTCGGCGCTACGAAAACAGCGCCAATCGTCTCCGTACAAAGAGGAAGTCCGGTAATGCTTGAGCAGGTGAACGTCTTCTACGAGGGCTGGGGGGAGCGATGGCAATGGGGCACGTTGGTCTCCACCACCGCCCTGACCGGTCGCCCGCTGATCGTGTTCGAGTACAGCAATGAAGCCAGGCAAAGGGGCTTGGAACTGTCCTCCTACATGTTGCCGTTGGAGGGGACTCAGTTGCGCCGAGATTTTCCAGACCACCAACTGTACTTGCCAGGGCCTGTTTACGACTCGTTGCCGGATGGCTGGGGCATGTTGCTGATGGACCGTATGTTCAGGCGCCGCGGGCTCACCACGGCGCGCATCGGCTCACTGGAACGGCTGGCCTACATCGGTAGCAATGCGATGGGCGCCATGACGTTTGAGCCCGTGGCACCCGAAGGTCAGGAAGCTGAAGTCCACATCCCGCTGGAACAGCTTGCCGCCCAAGTGCAGGAAGTGCTCCATGGAGACGGTGGCGAGTTCCTGCAGAGGTTGCTGCTGGTGGGCGGCTCGCCTCAAGGTGCAAGGCCTAAGGCCCTGGTCTATCGCGATCCCGAAACTGGCGGGTTTACCACTGCCGTCACGCCGGACTTTGAAGCATGGTTGATCAAGTTCCCGGCCAAAGAAGAACATGCCGAGGTGTGTGCTATTGAGATGGTCTACGCCGAGTGCCTGCGCATGTGCGGTATCGAGACCCCTGACACACACTACTTCAGTCTGCCTAATGGGTTGGCAGCGTTTGCCAGTAAGCGATTTGACCGCCGGGATGGTCTGCGCATACCCATGCAAAGCCTCGCGGCCTTTACGGGGGCAAATTACCGGTCTCCGGGGGTGTTGGACTATGTCAACTTCTTGCGGGCAACACAGATGTGTACCAACGACGTGCGAGGGATGGCGGTGGCCTTCGAACGTGCCGTCTTCAATGTTGCGTTCAACAACAGAGACGATCATCCCAAGAACTTTGCCTACATCATGTCGCAAAACGGTCAGTGGAGACTGTCGCCGGCTTACGACGTGACCTTCTGCGAGGGGCCAGGTGGCTATCACCAGATGGATGTGATGGGGGAGGCCCTGTCGATTTCCCGCACGCAAATGCTTCGGCTTGCCGAGGAAGCCGAGGTGCCCCCGGACGCTGCAGGCAGAGTGATTGACGGCATTTGTGATGTAGCGAGCCGGTTTGCAACCATCGCCGAGAGCCTATACCCCCAGGTTATTACTCAAGACACTTTGCGTACGATCCAGGGCCGCATCGATCAGAACGTCGCTCGGTTACACCACGCTCACGCGGGCAGCGGTCGCCGTTGAAGGTCGGAGCAACGGCGACTCTCATGATTGAAGCTGCCGCGTGCTTCGAGCACATAGGGTCCTGTGCTGTCGGTGTTTGTTCTATCAAAAGGCAGAAATGATCAGCTGAACAGCCTACCAGACGACCCTATAGACTATCCGGATCCCCAAAAAACATTTGAATCCGAGACCGCAACCAGCGCTCCCCCGGGTCGTTGTCCTGTGATCCGCGCCAAGCCATGTGCAATTCGAAACTGCGTACCGGCAACGGCGGATCTTCGGCCCGCACACCGCCCGCGGCGGTCAGCGCATCGGCGGTGTAGTCCGGCACCGTAGCCACGATGTCAGTGCCCGCGAGCAGGGTACTCAACCCGTTGAACTGCGGAACGGCGAGCACCACATGCCGCTTGCGCCCGAGTTTTTCCAGTTCTTCGTCAATAAAGCCGCTGAGGTCGCCAGCGAACGACACCAGGGCATGGGGGCGGGCGCAGTAATCATCCAGGCTCAACGGCCCCGGCACGGTGTCGGCGCGCAACAGCTTCGGCTGGCTGCGGCGCAGCACTTTGCGCTTGGCGTTGGCCGGCAGGTCGGTGGTGTAACTGACACCGATGGATATCTCACCGGATGCCAGCAACCCCGGCATCAGGATGTAGTTGACCCGACGCACCACCAGCACAATCCCCGGCGATTCGGCACGCAGGCGCTTGAGCAGCATGGGCAGCAAGGCGAACTCGACGTCGTCCGAAAGGCCGATGCGGAACACGGCGGTACTTGTGGCAGGATCGAACTCGGCCGCACGGCTGACGGCGGTGGAAATCGAATCCAGTGCCGGCGAGAGCAGGGCGAAGATCTCGACCGCCCTGGCGGACGGCTCCATGCTGCGGCCGGTACGCACAAACAAAGGGTCATCGAACAACCCGCGCAGGCGCGAGAGCGCCGCACTGATGGCTGGCTGGCCGAGGAACAGTTTTTCCGCAGCGCGGGTCACGCTGCGTTCGTGCATCAATGTTTCGAAAACGATTAACAGGTTCAGGTCGACACGACGCAGGTCATTACGATTCATCTGGAGTCCTGGCAGAGTCAGCAAACTTGACGTGGGCGGCCATATGAGAACAATGGCCAGCAGGAATATTACGGGGAAAGGCTGGTACTCTGCACCGGGTAATTCAGTTTTTCCTACATAGGCTGCTTCGGTTTCTTACGACATTTGACGATGTTGCCACCGCTGCGGAATCAATGACAGGCATGTCGACTATTAATAGCCACTGATAGTGTTGGGTTGAAAGCCCAGCTAGAGTTCAAGGCATTAGAGGTTCATTTGGCGAGGTTTGCGATGTCCCGCACGATCCGTTTTCACAAGTTTGGTCCAGCCGAGGTGCTCAAATGCGAAGAGCATGCGACGGCTCTGCCTGCACCGGGCGAAGTGCAGGTGCGCGTCGAGGCGATCGGCATCAGTTGGTATGACACTCTCTGGCGCCAGAACCTGGCCTCGTCCCATGCCCGTCTGCCTTCAGGCCTTGGCCAGGAGATGGCCGGTATCATCACTGCTGTCGGTGATGGCGTCGATGACCTGGAAGTCGGTGACAAGGTCGCCAGCTTTCCGGCCCAAAGCCCGAACGACTACCCGGTCTACGGTGAGCTGATCGTTCTGCCACGCTCGGCGGTCACCCGTTATCCGGATGTGCTCAGCCCGATTGAAGCCAGCGTGCACTACACGCCGTTGTTGATCGCCTATTTCGCCTATGCCGATCTGGCACGAGTCAAACCCGGGCAATTCGCCCTGGTGACCGACGCCAGTCATTGCGCCGGACCTTCGTTCGTACAACTGGGCAAGGCCTTGGGTGTTCGAGTGATCGCCGCGACCAAGACGGCGGAAGAACGTGAATACCTGCTGTCGCTGGGTGCCGAGAAAGTGATCGTCACCGAGGAAGAAGATCTGCTGATGCGGATCAACAAAATCACCGATAACCGCGGCGTGGACGTGGTGTTCGATGGTTTGGGCGGTCCGCAGATGTCGTTGCTGGGCGATGTGCTGGCACCTCGCGGCAGCCTGGTGCTGTACGGCCTGCAAGGTGGCAACCAGACGCCTTTCCCGGCCTGCGCAGCGTTCCAGAAGAACATTCAATTCTTCGTACACTGCATCGGCAACTTCACGGGCAAGCCGGAACTGGGCATCACCCAGGACGAGGCCGCACTGCAACGTGCCTTGCGCGACATCAATCAGTTGACCGCCGACCGTGTTGTGCTGCCGCTCAAGACCCGGGTCTTCCCGTTTGCCGAGTTTGTCGAAGCGCACCGTTACATGGACGAATGCCCGTGTCGCGAACGGGTCGCGCTGCAGGTCGAGCCGGCCTGATACTTACCCAACAGTTCTCTCAACTACCCTCTCAAGAGTCCGTGCCCACACGGACTCTTTCGTTTGCGCCCCCCGAAACCCATCGATCCGCAGGCCGGTCCGGCAACTGAACTGGTTTTTGCCCGCAATCTGTAGCTTCTAATCAGCCACTAAGCCCTGATAATTGAATGATTACTTTCATCTCAAGGAATGAGTCATGGCTGGGTGTCAGGCTGAAACTTTTCACTGTGCGCCATCGGTGCAAATCTCCAAATTAGTTGGTTGTTGTTTAGTTGCCAAAAAAACAGCGACAACCTCCTTCCTTATTTCTTGTGTTAAGTGTCTGTGGGACCGTGTCGGATATTTCCTAAGACTTCCATTTAAAACGAGCAAACCCTTGCCGGCCGGGCGCTTCAGCCTTGGCTTTGTCGTTAGGAAGAGGGGGTATTGCGATCATTTCAAATGATTTCAAGAAAATTCAAGTGTTAGCATTTGGCAATAAAGTCGATGACTCCATTCGTGCAGACAGTCCAACGGGATTGGCTGCCTGCACGATATTGAACTTACGAGTATCAGGTAAATAAAGATGACCAGCATCCATGACCAAGCGATGAACTATGTCTATCAACAAGTGCTGCAGCGATTGCTGGGTTTTTTCTCCCGTGCCGAACGCACAGCATTGCAATTGTTGATTCAGCGCCTGGCAGTGGCCGCCGGGGGCATGGAGCACATTGGCGATTACAAGGTGTTGGCGATCCAGTCCGGGGGGCGTGACAACTGCTACACGTTGGCACTGTTGCGTGCTGCGCAGTTGACCATCGCTACTCGCGCGCCAGCGACATTCCAGTTGCGCATCGCCTCGTTACGGTTGAGCGGAACAAACTGCGCGGCCGTGGAAAACATGCACCGGACCAACAGCGCGTTGTTTGTCTATGACGATCCCCGGGTCGAGGTGTTGATGGTCGATGATCGGGAAGTCTTGCCGTTCAACCACCTGACGCCGATTTCCGACGCCGGTCGCGAGTCCAGCCGCCTGAACCTGTTGATGATCGGCCATCGGCGGAAATGGTGCGACGGATTCGACCTGTGGGATGACGGTTATCTGGCCACGGGAGAGTTCTACGGGCAAATCGCCCGCTGGGACGGTGGTGTCGATGCTTTGCTCATCAGTGACACGCCGCGCCGGCAGAAGCAGTTCATCGAGGGTTTGAAACGTGCCGCCGCCAAGGCAGGGCTCCAGCCTTCCCACACGGGTGAAGCCGGTTGTGCGGGGTTGTTTGCATTGCTCGATGAACTGGGCAGCGACTGTTATCACAGGTTCTACGCCGATTACGGCCAGGCCCGGTGGCGCCCGCAAGAGCGCTTCGAAACCTGTCGTCGCGCGGCCTGCATCGACATTCACGACCTGCTGGTCAGCAATCTGGAAGACCGCTGGCCATTGCTGACTGAATTTCTCGGATTCCAGCCAGACGAGCTGTCCGCGCAGATCAGCGATAACGAATTCGTCAGCCCGTCGATCTCGGCGCACATCCGGGGGTTGCATGCGTGTTTCGTGCAGAATCGCAATTACGAATCCGGTGTTGCGCAATACCTGCAACGTGCGCTGGTGATGATGCGTCGCAAGCACTTGCCCGAGCGAATGTGCGAGCAGGCCATCGAGGTCTTCGGCAATCCGGCGACACTGGTCGAGCTGCGCGCCCGAGCGGCGGTCGAGGCACAAAAGAACCTGGGGCTGAGCGAAGCACAATTGGTGTGCCTGCTGTTCGCACCCTTTATCGAAAAAGGAGCGGGGCTCGAGCGTTTTCTGCGTCAATGCCATCCGGGCATGCTGGTGGCCATGCCCGAGCTGCACAAGGCCATGCAGGGGCATCCGGTGGCCGAGCAGATCATGCAATGGATGACGGATGTCAGCGGATTGCCCGTCAGCCTGATTGGCCAGCTTTACCGCATGGAGTGGACGCCCGTTGATGCTGACGGGGCGGCTGAAGCGCACATTCAAAAGGGCGCGTCGCAAATGACGGCGGGCGATTCTGACGCCGGCATCACGCGGGAGGATGAATGGTCAGCGGGTCACTGAGCGTGGGCGGATTTTCAGTCAATGCAAATGGCCTTCGCCCATGAAAGGTCCACGAGAAACGGATTTCGCCTATCAGGCGGTTTATCGATACCTGGTCAGCCTGATCAACGAGTCTGAAGGGGATTCGCGCATCCGCCTGCCGTCGCTGCGGCATCTGGCGGAGCGCCTCAATGTGTCGATCTCGACCATTCAGTACGCTTATTCGCTGCTGGAGAAAGAAGGGCGCGTCTATTCGGTGGCCAAGTCCGGCTACTACGCGTTGCCGGTGTCCTCGATCAACCTGCAAGACAGCGGCAGCGACTTGCTGGAGGCGGTCTATGTCAATGCCAGGCGCCCGGGAATGCTGGTCTTGAGCGCCGATGAGCCGGCGCTGCTGCAGCCGCTAGACAGCCCGTTGTTGCTGCTGGAACGGGAGTTGCTGCGCCAGTATCCCCGCCAGCCGCAGTCGCCTTCGCAACCCTGCGGCGAACTCGAGTTGCGCGCCGCCCTGGCAGCACGCTACACCACGTCGCCCATGCGTTACTGGCACGCCGATGATGTCTACATCGGCGCCGACCTGCGCGGCGTACTGGAAATCCTGATCGCCGTGCTGGGCTTGAAAGACGCCACGGTGGTGGTCGAATCACCGTGCGACTGGACGATCCTGCGTTTGTTTCAAGCCGCTTGCGTACGGGTGATCGAATTGCCTGTGCAAGCCGATGGTGGCCTGGATCCGCAACGTCTGACATTACTGCTCGATACCGAGCCGGTAAGGCTGGTGCTGTTGTCATCGGCCCTGAACATGCCCCGTGGCAGCCTGGCACCTGACGAAAACAGGCAGGCCATTGCCCGGCTGTTGGCCGCGCATGACAGTTGGGTGCTGGAAAACGACTGTTATGGCGAACTCGGATTCGATCTCGGTTGCGTGCGCTTTCGAGACTTGCTGGACCCTGAGCGGCTGATGGTGTTTTCCACATTCGAGAAAATCATCGGTCCGGAAGCGCCCTACGGTTATCTGCTTTCGAGGCATTTGAGCGCTGAACTGCAACGGCACTTTCTACTGCGTTCCTTCCGACTCTCGCCGATTCGCCAGAAGGCCATCGCCCGCTTGTACAGCAGCGGGCGCATCGATCAACACCTGCTGGTACTGCGACGGCTGCTCAAGGAGCGCAAGAGTCAAATGACCCTGCTGTTGCAAGAGCGATTGGGTGATGCCTTGCATTTCGTCGAGCCAGAAGGTGGTGCAACGGTCTGGGCGCGTTCGTTGCGTCGGGTCAATGTCCGTCGTGTCTTCCAGCGTCTGCTGGCGCATCAGGTGGTGATCGCGCCGGGCGAGCTGTTCAGCCTCCACGGCCTGCACGGACAGCACTTGCGCCTGAGCCATACCTTCGGCGGCGAACACAATCTGGCGGCCGCACTGGGACTGCTGGGCGATGCACTGCGCCTGGAATCAATCGAGTGAGTAAGACAAAAAATAACAACCTCCACTGTGTTGGATCGATCCCATCGCGTTGCGGTCAAACTGCCAGTAAACTGCGACCCAATTCCTGAACCACTCTATTCCAGAGGTTTTGCATGACACTCAGTCCTTTTGCGGGTAAACCGGCACCGGCAGAATTGTTGGTCGACATCCCGCGACTGGTAACGGCCTATTACACCGGCCAGCCTGATGCCTCTATTTCCACCCAGCGCGTTGCCTTCGGCACGTCCGGGCACCGCGGCAGCTCGTTCGACTTGAGTTTCAATGAATGGCACGTACTGGCGATCAGCCAGGCGATCTGCCTGTACCGCGAAGCTCAAGGCATCGATGGCCCGCTGTTTGTCGGTATCGACACCCATGCGCTGTCAACGCCGGCAGGCGCCAGCGCCCTCGAAGTGCTGGCGGCCAACGGCGTGACCGTGATGATCGCCGAAGGTGACGAGTACACGCCGACACCGGCCATTTCCCATGCAATTCTCTGCTACAACCGTGGTCGCACCACCGGCCTGGCGGACGGCATTGTCATCACGCCGTCCCACAACCCGCCGCAAAGCGGTGGCTACAAGTACAACCCAACCAACGGCGGTCCGGCCGATACCCACATCACCAAGTGGATCGAAGCCAAGGCCAACGAACTGCTGGCCAACAAGCTCGCCGGCGTCAAGCGCATCAGCTACGAGCAGGCACTGAAGGCCGGCACTACCCATCGTCACGATTACCTCAACACCTATGTCGCCGACCTGATCAACGTGATCGACTTCGACGCCATCCGCGATGCCAAGCTGCGCCTGGGTGTCGATCCACTGGGTGGAGCAGGGGTGCGCTACTGGTCGGCGATTGCCGAGCATTACCGCCTGGACCTGGATGTGGTGAACAAAGAGGTCGACCCGACCTTCCGCTTCATGACTGTCGACTGGGACGGCCAGATCCGCATGGACCCATCGTCCGGCCACGCCATGCAAGGCCTGATCGGCCTGAAAGAACGTTTCGACGTGGCGTTTGCCTGCGATCCGGACCACGACCGCCATGGCATCGTTACGCCCTCCGGTGGTTTGTTGGCGCCGAACAACTACCTGGCCGTTGCCATTGACTATCTGTTCCAGAATCGTCCGCAATGGCGCGCCGATGCCGCCGTGGGTAAAACCGTGGTCAGCAGCGGCCTGATCGATCGCGTGGCCAAGCGCCTGGGTCGTCGCCTGTACGAAGTGCCGGTCGGTTTCAAATGGTTTGCCGACGGCCTGTTCGACGGCTCCCTGGGTTTTGGCGGCGAAGAAAGCGCCGGTGCCTCGTTCCTGCGCAAGGACGGCGGCGTCTGGAGCACCGACAAGGACGGTTTGATTCCGGCGCTGCTGGCCGCCGAGATGACGGCCCGCACCGGCCGCGATCCGAGCCAGGCCTACCGTGCCTTGACCGACGAACTGGGCGAGCCGTTCTCGGTGCGGGTCGACGCCAAGGCCAATCCGGAGCAGAAAGCGCTGTTGAGCAAGCTGTCGCCGCAACAGGTCACCTCGACCCAACTGGCCGGCGAGCCGATCCAGAGCATCCTCAGCCACGCACCGGGCAATGACCAGGCCATTGGCGGCCTCAAGGTCATGACCGAAAACGGCTGGTTCGCGGCGCGTCCGTCGGGCACCGAAGACATCTACAAGATCTACGCCGAAAGCTTTGTCAGCGACGACCACCTCAAGCAACTGGTGGCCGAGGCGCAAACGCTGGTGGATGGCGCGATTTCCTTGTAAGAGCGAGCCTGCTCGCGATGGTCGTCAACGATAACGCTGGCAGCCTGACACCCCGCGGTATTCTCGGGTTTTTCGCGAGCAGGCTCGCTCCTACATTGGACCGCATTCCCCATGTAGGCGCTGGCTTGCCAGCGAAGGCATTTGCACTAAAAAAGGGGCGACCAATACGGTCGCCCCTTTTTTTGCGATTTGCTCAGCGAGTCAAGCCAGATCCACCAGAACAATCTCGCTGTCCTCGATGGCCGTCACCCGCAGCACTTGCTCATCGGCAACCGCGACACCATCTCGAGCTTGTGCACGCAAGCCATTGACTTCAATGACCCCGGTGGCCGGCACCAGGTACGCACGGCGCCCGGTGTCCAAATGGTATTCGGCGGACTCGCCGGCCTTCAGGTTGGCCGCTACCAGCCGGGCATCGGCGCGGATGCGCAGGCTCTGGTCGTCGCCTTCCTTGCCGCTGGCCAGGGTGACAAAACCTTCGCGGTCGCCTTTCGGGAACGGTTTGGCGCCCCAGGACGGGGCCAGGCCGGACTCGTTCGGGATGATCCAGATCTGGAAAATCCTCGTCGGCGTCGCTTCCAGGTTGTACTCGCTGTGGGCGATCCCGGTGCCGGCGCTCATGACCTGGACGTCACCGGCTTCGGTGCGGCCCTTGTTGCCAAGGTTGTCCTGGTGGGTAATGGCGCCTTCACGGACATAGGTGATGATTTCCATGTCCCGGTGCGGGTGTTGCGGGAAACCGGTGCCGGGAGCGATCACGTCGTCGTTCCAGACCCGCAGGTTGCCCCAGTTCATACGCTTGGGATCGTAGTATTCGGCGAACGAAAAATGGTGGTGAGCATCCAGCCAGCCGTGGTGAGCGCCGCCGAGCGAGTTGAAAGGTCTGAGTTCAAGCATGATCGTCTCCAGAAAAGGTTCGTCATGGGGCCAGGTGCCTGAGCCACGAAGCGAGACCGGTGAGTGATGACGGCCATCATCCAACAGGCAACAATCGATAAAAAGCGTAAAAAATGCCGCATTCCAATCGAATTAATTGATGTTAAATTACCTCGAAAGGCTCTCATTCAGCCTTCACTTCATCGTATAAGCCAATGAGCGATAAGCAATTGACTAGAACTCGACGGCAAATGCAGACACCATAGCGCTCAACAGCCTCACACCCTGGAGTCAGTCCGCGTGCCGCAACACACCCCCGATCTTCCGCCTGAACTTCGCCCCCTGGCCGAGATGCCGCTGATCAAGCGATGGCTCGCCCGATTCTTCGGCTACAGCCTGACCCGCCTGCACGCACAGCATCGTGCGTCGTGGTTGCATGGCCAGGCCGACGGTTTTCGCAGCGGTCACAGCGCCGGGGTCGATTACGGCTACAAGGAAGGCAAGCTCGAAGGGCTGGAGGAGGGTCGACAGGTTTTGCTGATCCGTGACTCGCGCAGCACCGAACACCGGCCGCCGAATGTCGATGACCTGCTGTTCGACGATTGGCGCCTGCCGTTGAGCGCCGAGTTGAAGAAACGCATGAAGGCCGATGTCGCCCGGTTGTTGCCCACCCATGCCCAACCCAGCGCCGCACAGTGGAAGATGATCTTCAGCGATACGCCGTCCACCTCGGTGATCGCGGGCGCTGGAGCCGGCAAATCGACCACGCTGGTGCTGCGTATTTTGCTGTTGACTCATTACCTGGGCTTTGAACTGAGTTCGATGACGGTGGTGACCTTCACCCGCGAGTCGCGCAAGGACTTCATCAACAAGCTGATCGAACTGTTTGCGCTCTGGGGCCGTGCGATCAGCTTCAAGGAGGCACGGGATCTGGTGCGCACCTTCCACTCGCGGATCCTGCCGATGGTGCGCAGTCTTCCGGGTTTCGAGCGTTTGCAGGCTTTCGAGAACCTCAGCCTGCGGGCCGCACAGGGTGATGAGGAGGTCGACAGCAATCCATTCGATCTGCGCATCAACGACGCTCAACGCCAACAGCTCAACGCCTGCTATCACCGTCTGCACAGTGACAATGAGCGTTTTCGCGAGCTGATCAAGCCATTGTCCCGGCATGCCCTGCAACTCAAGGAGTTGGAGCGCGATCACCCGGATGTGCAGAAACGCATGGGCGTTACCGAACTGGCGGCCAAGCGCGATGAAGAACTGTGCGACGCCATCGAGGACCTGTGGTTTCGCGCCGGTGCCTGGCCGATCAAGGGCATCGAACCCAATCGTCAGTCGTTCGATATCAACGGTTCGACCTTCCATTGTCACGGCTACATCCCGTCCCTGGATGCCTGGGTGGTGCTGGGGTTCGATCCTCGGGAAAACCCGCAGGTCACGCGACCCAACGCCAAGCTGTCGGTACGCGCAGAGTGGGCAGTCAAACGCACTCTGTTTCAAGCATTCTGCCGTAAACCATTGATATGGCTGGATAGTTACGAGTCATCCAAGCGTATCCTGGCCTCACTGGCTGGCGATGCCAGTGCCGGGCCGGGCTTCGATTACAAGGTCAAGGGCGAGCTTGCTTCTGCGCCGCTGCTCGATTGCTTTGTCGCCGCCGCCGGGTTCATCGAAAACCTCGGGCTGGATGTGCCGAGCGCCGTCGGCCAGATGAGTTTCGCCAAGGACGATCCCGACCGGTTCTTCTTCGAGGCCTTGAGCCTTTACTGGCGGGCGCTGGAAGATCACTTGCTGGATCAGAAACCGCCGATCATGACCTACAACCGGATGTTCGCTCTGTTCAGCGAGCATTCGCCGCAGAACCTCAAGCTACTCGGCGATGAGCTGCTGCGGCCGCTGTCACACCTGATGATCGACGAATTCCAGGATGTCTCGCCGCAGATCGTCTCCTGGATCAGGGCCAGCCTGGCAGAGATCCGCAGTCGCGGGCCGGCCATGCATGTCGGGCGCGGCGCCCAGCGTTCCTCGCTGCTCTGTGTGGGCGATGACTGGCAGTCCATCTATGGTTGGCGCGGCAGTTCGCCGAGCTACTTCATGGAGTTCAACAAGGAGTTCCCGTCCCCGAGCACCACCAAGGTCATGCTCAGCGACAACTACCGCAGCCACCAGCACATCATCGATGCCGCCGAGCACATCGTGCGCGCAGCACCGGCGATTGCCGGGAAGAAAGCCAAGGCCAGCGGTGAACCCAAGGCATTGCTGCCGGTGAACGTCCTCGATCGTGATAACCAGGGCATGGCCCAGCGCCTGATGGAGCATTACCGAAAGGGCGATTCGATCTTGATGCTTTATCGAAAAAGTAGCGATAAGTTATTGATAGAAGAGCATATTCAGTCTGTACTTAATGTTGATTCTAGCTTGCCGCATGAGGCTCGCAGGCTCAAGCAACTGACCTATCACAGCGCCAAGGGCCTCCAGGCCGATGCGGTGTTTTTGTTGGGCGACTGCCAGCATCTGACCAGCTCGCCTTACAAGAATCAGGTTTACCGGATGGCGGGCCTGGGCAAGGCAGGTGACAGCGAACCCTACGACAACGCCCAGAAGGACGAGATCCTGCGGCTGGCCTACGTGGGTATTACCCGCGCTGTCAGCCATTGCTACTGGTACGTCGATGCACAGGACACCCAGGCCGCGAACATGCCCAAGGCCTCTGACCGGATCGGCAAGGGCAAGGCGTTCTTTGTCGATCATCGTAAAAGCCAAACCACTGCCTGACTTCTGTAGGAGCGAACTCGCTCGCGATGGTCGTTAACGATAACGCGGGTGGTCTGATTGAACGCGGCGCCCTCAAATTCATCGCGAGCAAGCTCGCTCCTACAGGTACAGGGAACAGCGCTCAACAAAAAGCCCACTTGAAGTGGGCTTTTTTAACATCTGAGCCTTCAGGCATAACTCCGGAGGGCTTGAGGGGGTACGAAGGCTTCAAGTTCATCCTCCACCGCTTCAATTATCAGTTCTACATCCGCGGCATTCATGACGGTGGCGCACGGAATGCCGGCAATGGCGATCATGGTCTCGCCAGTGGCACGATCAAAAAGACGGGCAATCATGCTGCCCGGCGCGTCCATGCTCGCCTCGAAACCCATGGGATGAAAATGCCAGCGCATCAGCTGGCAGGCGTTTGGAAACGTGACCTTACTGAACCCTTTATTCATGTGTTGCCCGCCTTCATTATCGAGCGCGTCCGTTAGCTCATGGTAGGAGGGAAGAACCTTCATTGGTTCAACCAGTGACAGTTTTTAAAAGTAGCACCCGGATGTGAAAATAATGTGGAGTTTTCAGGTTGTTTGGCGATTGCCAACGTTTTTTTTGATCCAGCTCACGCTTATCGACCATTTGCCGGCACCCGTCACCCTCGGTTTAGTCGTTGAAGACAACGCGCAAGTTGGGCAAGCTCGGTCTTTTGCCGTCGAGATGTTCAATGCACGCCGATGATGATGGCCCGCTGCAAACCCAGGTCACGGGCGGGACGGTCATGCGCTATCACTTGCGCTGGAAGCACCGGGATCTGGACGGCGTCATGGCGCTCTATCACCCTGAAGTCCAGTACAACGATTTCTTCCAGAACAAAATCATGGGCCTGGCCGAATTGCGCGAGTACGTACGCAACAGCATGCCCCGGGATCCGGATGAGGCGCTGGAGCATTCCGACCGCATTCGACTGGACGGCAACACAGCGTTCATTCAGTACCGCATCACCCTGCGCGGCGGTGAAGGACTGGTGTCGTTCCGCGCCAGCGAAGCGATCACCGTCAAGGACGGGCTGATCTGGCGGGTCAATGAATATGCGTCATTGGTGCACGAGCAACCCGGCAGCAAAACGTCCGGCAACCAGCGCCCGGCGGTCAGCCGACTCGGCCTGTCGCCGCGCCAGTTGAGCTTCATGGCCGATGACCTGCAGCAGTATTTCCAGGGTCAACAGCCTTATCTGGACCCGGAGCTCGATCTGCAACGGGTGGCGAAAGAGTGTGGCTACAGCCGCAACCAGATTTCCTACCTGTTGAACCAGGTGCTGGGCCAGAGCTTCTACCGCTACGTCAACCAGGCGCGCCTGCAACATTTGCTTGCAGCGCTGGATGCCGCGACACCACCCGTGCGTATCGACGAACTGGCCTTCGCCGCCGGATTCAATTCGCTGTCGGCGTTCTACAGCTGTTTCCGCCAGCACACCGGCCAGTCCCCCAAGGCCTACGTCAAACAAATTTCTTTGCGTGCACGCGCGCAAGACAGCGCCTGAGCCCACGCACTAGGATCGACGCCATCGAAGTTTGAGTGGCGGAGTCTTGCATGCCGGCGTGGCGCACTATCAGTTTGTGGATGGACCAGCTCGACGAGCCGCTATTGGCGCGTCCGGCGCTGGAGCGGGACCTGGATGTCGACGTGGTGATCATCGGCGCGGGCTACACCGGGCTCTGGACCGCGTACTACCTCAAACAGCACAAACCTGATTTGAGCATCGCCATCGTCGAAGCGCAAACCGCTGGTTTCGGCGCGTCGGGGCGCAATGGTGGCTGGCTGATGGGCAATTTGCTGGGTGAAGATCGCCTGCTGGCCAATCTGCCGGCCGAAGATCGCCGCACCTCTTATGATCTGTTGCACAGCATTCCGGATGAAGTGGAGATCGTCCTCGAACGCGAGGGGATCGACTGTGATTACCGTAAAGGCGGCGTGCTGTATTGCGCAGCACGCTATCCGGAACAGGAGGCCAGCCTGCGTCACTATCTGGACGATCTTCATCGCCAGGGGCTCAACGACAGCCACTATCGCTGGCTGAACCCGGAACAACTGGCGCAACAGATTCGTGTCGCCAAACCTTACGGCGGCATCTACGCGCCGCACGTAGCGACCATTCACCCGGCCAGGCTGGTACGGGGGCTGGCCCGGGCGGTGGAGCGCCTGGGCGTCAGAATCTACGAAAACAGCGCGGTCACCCATTGGCAGTCCGGCAGTCTGCGCACGGCCAAAGCTTCGGTGCGCTGTCGCTGGGTGGTGCCGGCGGTAGAAGGCTACTCCGTGACGCTGCCGCCATTGGGGTGTTACCAGATGCCGGTGCAAAGCCTCATCGTCGCGACCGAGCCCTTGTCGGCGGCCACCTGGGACGAGATCGGCCTGAGTCGTGGCCAGGCGTTCAGCGAGGCCAGTCGCCAGGTCACCTACGGTCAGCGCACCGCCGACAACCGATTGATCTTTGGCGCCCGAGGCGGCTATCAGTTCGCCGGAAAGCTGCGGCACGACTTCGACCTGACCTCTGACGAAATACAGCTGCGGCGCTACCTGTTCGGCGAATTGTTCCCGCAGTTGAAGAACGTGCAGATCACCCATTCCTGGGGCGGCAACCTGGGCATGTCCCGGCATTTCCAGCCGCACATGCTTTGCGATCGGGCCAACGGCATTGCCCTGTCTGGCGGCTATGGCGGGGAGGGCGTCGGCGTTAGCAACCTGGGAGGTCGCACGCTGGCCGACCTGATCCTGGGGCGCGACACCGATCTGGTGCGCCAACCGTGGGTCATCCCCCAGCGCGGCCTCGATGCACTTCGGGCCTGGGAGCCGGAGCCGATCCGCTGGCTCGGCTACAACGCGATCATCCGCAGCTTTGTCCATGAGGACCAGACCCTGGCCAACCCGGCCACTGCGCCCTGGCGGCGCAAGCTGGCCAGCGGGGTGGCTGGTTTCATGGAAGGTTTCATGCACTAAACGCGCTTCTACATCGACAGGTATTCCCATGAGCATCACGCACTTCAAGAACACCGCAACCCTGAAACTGGACGAATCCAATCCGGTCGCCGTGCCCCTGGGTACCCCGGTGGCCGTGGCTTCGACCACCAGCGTCGAACGCGATGACGGTGTCGAGACCGGCGTCTGGGAATGCACCCCGGGACGCTGGCGGCGGCAGATCGTCGCCCAGGAATTCTGTCACTTCATCCAGGGCCGCTGCACCTTCACCCCGGACGGTGGCGAGCCCCTGCACATAGACGCCGGCGACGCACTGATGTTGCCGGCCAACAGCCTCGGCATCTGGGACATCCAGGAAACCGTGCGCAAGACCTACGTTCTGATTTTCTGAATGTTCAATTCTTTGAAATTTGAAAGCTGATCCTTTGATTGCCTGCCAACAAAAAAAACCTACAGGAATCGACTCATGATCCGAAAGACACTGACCCTGGCCCCGCTGTTGCTCGTGGCATCGATCAGCCAGGCCGCCGAAACCGTCAAGATCTACAACTGGTCGGATTACATCGCGCCAGACACCACGAAAAATTTCCAGAAAGAAACCGGCATCGGCTTCACCTACGACGTCTATGACAGCAATGAGACCCTCGATGGCAAGTTGATGACCGGCAAATCCGGCTACGACGTGGTGTTCCCGTCCAACCACTTCATGGCCCGACAGATTGAAGGCGGCGCTTTGAAGAAGCTCGACAAGAGTCAGTTGTCGAACTGGAAAAACCTCAACCCTGTATTGCTCAAGGCATTGCAGACGAACGACCCGGGCAACGAACACGGCTTCCCGTACCTGTGGGGCAGCACCGGCATCGGCTACAACATTGCCAAGGTCAAGGCCGTGCTGGGGGACAACGCCCCGGTGGACTCCTGGGACCTGATCTTCAAGCCCGAGAACATGCAGAAACTGCAGAAGTGCGGCGTGGCCATCCTCGACAACGGCCCCGAGCTGCTACCGGCGGCGTTGAACTACCTCGGATTGCCGCCTCACAGCAAGAACCCGGAAGACTACAAGAAGGCCGAAGCCCTGCTGATGAAAGTGCGGCCGTATGTCAGCTATTTCCACTCGTCCAAGTACACCAGCGACCTGGCCAACGGCGATATCTGCGTCGCAGTCGGTTTCTCCGGCGACATCCTGCAAGCGGAAAACCGCGCCAGGGAAGCCAACAACGGCATCGACATCGGCTACTCGATTCCCAAGGAAGGCGCCGCGATCTGGTTCGATATGGTCGCGATGCCGGCCGACGCTCCGGACGAAAAGGCCGGTTACGCCTTCATGAACTACCTGCTGCGCCCGGACGTCATGGCCAGCGTCAGCAACTACGTGCATTACGCCAATGGCAACGAGACGGCCGACAGTCTGATCGACCCGGCGATCAAAAACGACACCAAGGTTTACCCAAGCCCGGAAATGATGGGCAAGCTGTTTGCCCTGGAAGCCATGCCGCTGAACATCGACCGGGTGCGTACCCGGGTCTGGAACAAGATTCGCACCGGCAGCTAAAGCGGGGGAGCGGCCATCGGGACAGGACGTCCCGATGCCATCGTCTTCAGCCGACCGGCTCGGCTGCACAACTCATCTGGCCTGAGCCGGGTATCTGGAAAAACACGTCATCGTCGATTTGCCAGAAGCTGTAGCTGCCTTTGTAATCCTTGCCCGTGTACCGGGTTCCGGAATTGTCGGGCACCTGATCCAGCGTCACCGAGGTGTTGGCCCATTTCAGGAACACCACGCCCGGTTCGACGGTAAAGAAGGTCGCGGCGACCAATGCGTTAAACCCTGCGCAACGATAAGCCAATGGGCCTTCCGTGAGCCTGCTGGGGTCCTTGGTTCTGGCAATGGCCGAACCCTGGCGCAGTTGGAACGCACGCTCGGCATAACTTCGCACGACGCACGCCCTGGCTTGAGCCCCGCCACCACACTGGTTACGGGACTCAATCCAGAACCGCTGATCGATCTCGACTTTATTCGGGCGCGGCACTGAATGGTCGTCGCTGAGCGCCAGGAGATAAAGGCGATCGAGTTCCAGGTCCATGCGCGCCAGTTGAGGGTCGTGACAGATAAGCTTTTCGGCGGATGCCTGGGGCGTGGCGCAATCGAAACTGGTTTTGTACGTTGGCAAAGGCTTTGGTTTTGCCTTTGTGGCGGCGTCACACAGGCTCGCCGTCACGCACGTGCTGACGGCGAGCACAGAGGCCAGAAGTGGCATGACCATTTTCATTTCGGCGTCACCTGAGTCTTTGCGTGATGCCCGTATTGCAACGCCTGTGTCGAAGCGTTGCACAGTCATTCGGTCGCACGGGGTCTATCGAGTGTAAAGCAGTGCTCGAAACCTGCCACATCGTGCCAGGAGAAACGTCAGTCTTCTTCTTCGCGAATCGTCGCCACTTCATCGGCCCTGACTTTCACCATCGCCCCCGAAATGTCCTCAAACTCAAAGAATCCGTCCTTGGTTTTGGTCTTCGGCATGTCTTTGGTCAGGTATTGAGTGCCGTTCTGCAGCGTCACCACCGTTTGCGTAGAGCAACCGCTCAGCGCCAGCAGGGCCGCTACAGCCAGGGGCAAGCCCAATGTCTTGATGTCCATGATCAACCTCCCGTTCGTTTAAAGCAGCGCCACCAGCCCGAGGCTGTCACTGCACCTCTATGGCGGTTGGTGCCGCCAGGGGGAAGAAAGTTCTACTGCCTTGGGAAAAATCCGTATTGCGCCGCCATTTATCCTTTTCCGATTGCGCCACGCGGCGTGGAACTGGTATCTGTATGCATAACCAGTACCCTCGCCATGGCCCATTTCCCAGTGACCGCAAATCCCCTCGACGATCCGTTCTATTACTTGAACAACTTCATGCAAGTGCTTGATTGGCTTGAGCAGCGTTTTGCCGATGTGCTGAGCGTCGACGAACTGCGTTTCATTAATGAGTTTAAGCGGTTGCCCCGTGAATCGCAGGCACTGCTGGTCAGAATGGTCATGCGCAAGGGCGTTCACTTCAGGGCGAGCAAACTGCATTACGAGGAAATCGGCGATACCGGCAGCGCCGTCGGGCCGCTGTTAGCGCTTGGTTGGGTCGATGAGCAAATGCCATTGGCGGTCGAAGCGCTGTTTGAGGTGCTGCTCAAGGGGGAAGTCCTCCAGGCCTTTGGCCCGGCGATCGATCAACCCAGAGGCAAGAAAGCCGATTGGTTGCCGGCGCTGTGCGAACAGTTTCCCCAAGTGCAAAGCTTCAATGATTGGTGCCCGACCCTGGACGAGCGTCTGTTCAGTCTGACCATCATGCAATTGTGCGATCGCCTGCGCCTGATGTTTTTCGGCAACCTGTATCAGGACTGGTCGGAGTTCGTGTTGGCCGACCTCGGTATCTACACCTACGAAAAAGTCGAATTCTGCACCGAATCCCGTGGCTTGCGCAGCCGCGAAGACGTGGATGCCTGCATCCTCCTGCACGGGTACCAGCAACAATTCGAGGCCGGTGAAGCGCTGGTAGAGGTGGCCGAACGGATCAAGGAGCTGACGCTGGACAATCCGTGGTTGCAACGCCGGCGCGGCAAGCTGCTGTTCCAGATGGCCCAGTACTGCGAACGCATCGCGGATTTCTCCATGGCCCTGAGCCTGTACCGCGAATGCGCTTATCCCGGCGCGCGGGCGCGGCTCATCCGCGTGCTGGAACGCAGCGGCCAGTTCGAGCAGGCCATGGACCTGGCCGAGCAGGCCGAACAGGCACCGGAAAGCGCCGCCGAACGCCAGCAATTACTCCGCGTGCTGCCACGCCTGCGGCGCAAGCTTGGCGGGCCGCCCATCAAGCGGGCAGCGCCTCGGGAAATGCAGCGTCTGGACCTGCAATTACCCCGGACAGACCCTGCGTTATCGGTGGAGTTCTACGTTCAGGCACACCTTGCGCAAGAGTCGGCGCCGGTGCACTACGTCGAAAACAGCCTGGTCAATTCACTGTTTGGCCTGCTGTGCTGGCCGGCGATTTTCGCGCCTTTGCCGGGTGCGTTTTTTCACCCGTTCCAGCGCGGGCCGGTGGATCTGCTCAGCGAAGACTTCCAGGTCCGCCGGGCCGAACTGTTTCAGGCTTGCCTGGCCGAACTCGACGACGGGCGCTACCGGCAGACCATCCGCGAACGTTATGCCGCCAAGTGGGGCGTGCAGTCGCCGTTCGTGTTCTGGAGCGTGCTCAGCGAAGCGTTGCTGGAGCAAGCCCTCGATTGCCTCCCGGCCGAGCACCTCAAGCACTGGTTCAATCGCCTCTTGCTGGACATCAAGGCCAATCGCGCCGGCATGCCGGACCTGATCCAGTTCTGGCCGCAGCAAAAGACCTACCGCATGATCGAAGTCAAAGGCCCGGGCGATCGCCTGCAGGACAACCAGCTGCGCTGGTTGGAGTTCTGCCATGAACACCAGATGCCCATCGCCGTCTGTTACGTGCAATGGGCGGAGCAGGGCGATTGAGCTATAGCATTGCGGTGCGGGCGCTGTGCGAGTTCACCGCCAAGGTCGGCGATCTCGACCTGCGCTTCACACCGTCACCGACCGCGCTGGAAGGTATCGTCGGTCACCGCACCGTGGCCTCGCGACGCAGCGAGGGTTACCAAAGCGAAGTCGCCCTCGAGGGCCAGTATCAGACCTTGACGGTCAAGGGCAGGGCGGATGGTTATGACCCCGGGCAAAACTGCCTGGAGGAGGTCAAGACCTACCGCGGCGACCTGAGCAAACAACCGGCCAACCACCGTCAATTGCATTGGGCCCAGGTGAAAATCTACGGCTGGTTGATGTGCCGCAAACTGGATCTGGCACGGATCAATCTGGCACTGGTGTATTTCGATATCGTCAGCGAAAAGGAGACCTGCCTGGTCGAGCTTTTCGAAGCCACCGAGCTGCAACCATTCTTCGAACGGCATTGCGCGCGGTTCCTGCAATGGGCCGAGCAGGAAGTCGCCCATCGAGAAGGGCGCAATCGGGCCGCGCAGGGCCTGGCCTTTCCCCATGCCGGTTTTCGACCGGGGCAGCGCCATCTGGCCGAGTCGGTGTTCAAGGCCGTCAGCACGGGGCGCTGCCTGATGGCCCAGGCGCCCACGGGCATCGGCAAGACCCTGGGCACCTTGTTTCCCATGCTCAAGGCGCTGGCGCCGCAGCAACTGGACAAGGTGTTCTTCCTCACGGCGAAAACCCCGGGGCGGCAACTGGCCCTGGACGCCGCGCAAGTGATTCTTTCCAGCGTCGATGCGCCACCGTTGCGGGTGCTGGAGATGATCGCCCGGGACAAGGTCTGCGAACACCCGGACAAAGCCTGCCACGGCGAGTCCTGCCCACTGGCCCGGGGCTTCTACGATCGCCTGCCCGCCGCTCGGCAGGCGGCCAGCCAGATGAGCCTGTTGAACCAGAGCATCTTGCGCGAGATTGCCCTGGCGCACGATGTCTGCCCGTATTACCTGAGCCAGGAAATGGCGCGTTGGGCCGACGTGGTGGTTGCCGACTACAACTATTACTTCGATTTCAGCGCGCTGCTGTTCGGTCTGGCCCAGGCCAACAACTGGAAGGTCGCGGTGCTGGTGGACGAAGCCCACAACCTGGTGGAGCGCGGCCGGCAGATGTACAGCGCCAGCCTCGATCAGGCGACCTTCAACGGCGTGCGCAAAACCGCGCCTGAAGTGCTGAAAAAACCGATGCAGCGGGTCAACCGCGAGTGGAATGCCCTGCATAACGGGCAAACCGGCGCCTATCAGGCCTATGACAAGGCGCCGGAAAAGCTGCTTCAGGCTCTGTCATCGTGCAGCGCCAGCATCGGTGACTACCTCAACGATCACCCTCAAGGCCTGGACAGCACGCTCCAGGGGTTTTACTTCGACATGCTGCACTTTTGCCGGATCGCCGAACTGTTCGATGAGCAGTTCCTGTTCGACATCAGCAAGCGCGACCTGGAGCGCCAGCGCAACCTCTCGCAACTGTGCCTGCGCAATGTGGTCCCCGCCGGGTTCATCCGCCCACGCCTGACCGCCGCGCGTAGCACGGTGCTGTTTTCCGCGACCCTCAGCCCGCGGCACTATTACGCCGATTTACTGGGAACACCGGCGGACACCGTGTGCATCGACGTCGAGTCGCCGTTTCACGCCGATCAACTGCAAGTGCACATCGTCGACCAGATCTCCACGCGGTTCGTGCATCGCCAGTCGTCTCTTGAGCCGATCGTGGACTTGATCGCCAGACAGTTCTGCGAACGCCCCGGCAATTACCTGGCGTTTTTCAGCAGTTTCGATTATTTGCAGCAGGTGGCGCAGTTGCTGGCCGAGAAACATCCGCACATCAGTCTGTGGTCACAGTCCCGAGGGATGGGCGAAGCGCAGCGCCAGCAGTTTCTCGACCGGTTCCACGCCGACGGCCAGGGCATCGGTTTTGCGGTGCTGGGTGGGGCCTTCGGTGAAGGCATCGATTTGCCCGGCGCCAGATTGATCGGCGCGTTTATCGCCACGCTGGGGCTGGCGCAGCTCAATCCGGTGAACGAGCAACTGAAACGGCGCATGGCCGCGATTTTCGGTGCCGGTTATGACTACACCTATCTTTATCCCGGTGTGCAGAAAGTGGTACAGGCCGCTGGACGGGTGATCCGTACGCAACAGGATCAAGGGGTGGTGATGTTGATCGACGACCGTTTTGGCGAGAGCAAGGTCAGGCAGTTGCTGCCGCGTTGGTGGGCGTTTCAAAATCCCGGCATGACGCATACTCCAAACCAGCGCTGCGGGCCATTGAGCAGCACCCCCCCAAGGCCTCAGCCAGACACTCAACGGGCGAATCACGGCGAACAGCACCAACGCGACCCGCAGCGCCCGCCAATCCCCGTGTGCGATCAGCACAATACCGACGCAGGTAAGACGATGTGAGCGCCAGGGTCAGCAACACGGTCCCCTGCACCGCCACCCAGGCAGTAAAGTTCATCAACCGATGGTGGCGCGCAAGTACTCGGGGGTTAGCACGTTGAACCACATCAGGATCATCGTTACCAGAATGGTTACCAGCACCAATAACCCGACAGCCCAGACGCACGCGGCATTGAGCAAGCCCTGTTCCTTGCGCTCATGCATGAAAGTCGGCAGCCCGATGAACAGCAGGAACGTCGAATAAACCGAAGCCGTCGCCAGTACGATGATCGCAAGCCAGCGACTGGGGTACAGACCTGCAATACCTGCGATGAAGAAAGGCGTTGCGGTGTAAGCCGCGAAACCGATGCACTGGTTGATTGTCGGCCTGGCTTCGAAAGCGCGGGACATCCAGCGGATGAACGCGCCCATCACGGCGATACCGCCAATGATGGTCAGGTACAGCAACGCACTCAGTTGCAGTGCGCTGTGGGTGCTGAGCCGTACCGTTTCGTTTTCCGCCAGGCTCCAGCCGACGTAAGTCGTACCGATGAACAGGCACGTGGCGGGAATCAGGGCCAATAGCAGCAAATGAGCCAGGTAGTGGCGCGGATGGGCTTCCTCTTCCTTGCGAATATCCGTCCAGGCGAAGTTCGGTTGAGTGAACAGTTTGACGATAGGTGCGGACATGACGACCTCCAGGTATCAGGATCTATACGTTGTGGAGCACTGGAGGTCGTCGCGGGTTCAACTTTTCAACGGCGTCACAGTATCGGTTTGCCACCGGTAACGCCGTAACGCTGGCCCGTGATGTAGCTGGCTTCATCCGAGGCCAGCAGCACGTAGATCGGTGCGACTTCCACGGGTTGACCAGGGCGGCCGAGTGCGGTGTTGGCACCGAAGTTTTCTACCTTTTCATCGGTCATCGTCGAGACGATCAGGGGTGTCCAGATCGGCCCCGGCGCGACGCTGTTGACCCGGATATTCCTGGGCCCCAGCAACTGACCGAGGCCGGCGCTGAAGTTGGCGATTGCGCCCTTGGTGGTGGCATAAGCCAACAGGGACGGATTGGGCAAGTCGGAATTGACGGAGCTGGTGTTGATGATCGAGCCGCCAGGTCTCATGTGTTTCAGGGCCGCCTGGCAAATCCTGAAGATGGCGGTGATGTTGACGTCGAAGGTCATCACCCATTCATCATCCGAAATGTCTTCGAGGCTGTCGTGAGTCATCTGGAATGCGGCGTTGTTGACCAGCACATCGATGCGACCGAAGCGCTCGGCGGTTTTTTCCACCAGGGCCCGGCAGTGCGCCTTCTGCGCCACGTCCCCCGGCAGCAGCAGGCATTGGCGACCTGCCAGCTCGATCCAGCGAGCGGTTTGCCTGGCGTCCTCATGTTCATTGAGGTAGGCGAGCGCCACATCGGCGCCTTCACGGGCGAAGGCAATGGCGACCGCACGGCCGATGCCGCTGTCGCCGCCGGTGATCAGGGCGATTTTGCCGACCAGACGATCGGAACCCTTATAGGAGTGCTCGCCACAATCAGGCACGGGATCCATTGGGTGCTGAACGCCGGGGACCGCTTGATGCTGCTTGGGGAAGGGTGGTTTGGGATAGTCGTTCATCATCGATCTCCGATCTCAAGGCTAAGGCGTCAGAGGGTTGACCCTGAGGTTTTAGCTGGAGTTCGGTTGGATTTTTGATGCCCCGGTCGCTGTAGGAGCGAGCCTGCTCCCACAGGGATCTTCGTTGTTGTTGAGGCGCGGGTCAGGCCTTGAGACGGTGCAAGCTGCGCTCCATCCGCGCAATGCCTTCTTCCAGCAACGACCGTGGGCAGCCGAAGTTCAGGCGTACGAACTGCTGGCAGTCATCGCCGAAGTCCAGGCCGGCGCTCAAACCCACCTTGGCCTGTTCGAGGAAGAACCGTTGCGGGTCGTCCAGCCCCAGCGCTGTGCAATCAAGCCACGCCAGGTAGGTGCTTTGCGGCAGGTTCATGGTGATGCCCGGCAGTCGGGTGCGCACGGCCTCGGCGAGGAAGTCGCGGTTGCCTTGCAGGTAGACTTTCAGCTCGGCCAGCCATGGCGCCGCTTCGCTGTAGGCAACACGGGTGGCTTCCATGCCCAGCGGATTGACGCTGTCGACCATGCCGCAACGGGCGTGGTTGACCTTTTCGCGCAGGTGGCGGTCCTGGATGATCATGAACGAGGTCTTGAGACCTGCGATGTTGTAGGCCTTGCTCGCCGACATCAGCGTGATGGTGCGCTGGGCGACTTGCGGGCTCAGGGTCGCCATCGGAATGTGCTGGCGACCGTCGAAGCACAGCTCGGCGTGAATCTCGTCGGAAATGATCCAGGCATCATGCTCAAGGCAAATGTCGGCAATGGCTTGCAGCTCTGCGCGGGGGAAGGCCTTGCCCAGAGGGTTGTGCGGGTTGCTCAGCAGCAGCGCGCCACCACCTTGCAGCGACTGGCTCAGGGTATCGAGCGGTGTGGTGTAGGTGCCGTCGGCTTGCGCATCGAAATTCAGTTCGACCTTGTTCAGGCCCCAATGGCCTGGTGCATGACGCAGCGGCGGGTAGTTCGGCACCTGCACAACGACATTCTGTGGTGCCTGTACCAGTGCCTTCAGCGCCATGTTGAAGCCGGACTCGACGCCCGGCAGGAAAATCAGCTCCTGGGGCTCGACGCGCCAGGCGTACTTGTTCCAGAGGTCGGCAACGATTGCCTCGCGCAAGTCATCCTGGGCCACGCTGTAGCCGACCATCGGGTGTTCCAGTCGCTTTTGCAGGGCCTGGATGATCACCGGCGGCGCGGCGAAATCCATGTCGGCGACCCACATCGGCAACACGTCGGCCGGGTAGCGGCTCCACTTGGTACTGCCGGTGTGGTGGCGGTCGAACACCTGATCAAAATCGAAAGTCATGCGGGATCTCGTAGAAGCGGGGTTGAACATGCGCCAATGATAAACGCCAACCCCCTGTAGGAGCGAGCCTGCTCGCGAAGGAGTGTCAGATACGGTGATGTCGACTGACACACCATCGCGAGCAGGCTCGCTCCTACAAGGATTTTCACGGCCCGCTGGATTTGCCCGACGGTCGGTTTTCACACAAAGCACTAGTGCATTGACTACAGTTTGTAGTGTCGGCAGCCAGACTGCCCCGACCGTGGTTGTTCAAAAAAGCCCGGCCATGTACCGGGTTCCACCTGATCAGGAGTGCACGATGGATCTCAGCCGTCGTCAGTTCTTCAAGGTCGCCGGTATCGGCCTTGCAGGCTCTAGCCTGGGCGCGTTGGGCATGGCCCCGACGGTTGCCGTTGCCGAACAGGTGCGTCATTTCAAGCTCGCCCATACCCATGAAACCCGCAACACCTGCCCGTATTGCTCGGTCGGTTGCGGCTTGATCATGTACAGCCAGGGCGATGACGCGAAGAATGTCGCGCAAAACATCATCCACATCGAAGGTGACGCCGACCACCCGGTCAACCGCGGTACCCTTTGCCCCAAAGGCGCGGGCCTGCTGGACTTCATTCACAGTCCCAGTCGTCTCCAGTACCCGCAGGTGCGCAATCCTGGCACCAAGGAGTGGGTACGAGTCTCCTGGGATGAAGCCCTCGATCGCATCGCCGACCTGATGAAGGCCGACCGCGACGCCAACTTCATCGAGAAGAACGCCAAGGGGCAAACGGTGAACCGCTGGTTGACCACCGGTTTTCTCGCGGCATCGGCGTCGTCGAACGAAGCCGGCTATATCACCCATAAGGTGATTCGCAGTCTCGGCATGCTGGGGCTCGATAACCAGGCGCGTGTCTGACACGGCCCGACGGTGGCAAGTCTTGCCCCGACGTACGGCCGTGGTGCCATGACCAACCACTGGACCGATATCGCCAACGCGAATCTGGTTCTGGTGATGGGCGGCAACGCAGCAGAAGCGCACCCGTGCGGCTTCAAATGGGTGACCGAAGCCAAGGCGCACAACAAGGCGCGACTGATCGTGGTCGATCCGCGTTTTACCCGGACCGCCTCGGTGGCCGACTATTACGCGCCGATCCGCACCGGTACCGACATTGCCTTTATGGGCGGGCTGATCAATTACCTGCTGACCGAAGACAAGATCCAGCACGAGTACGTGCGGGCCTATACGGACGTGTCGTTCATCGTCAAGGCCAGCTACGGTTTCGAGGACGGGTTGTTCAGCGGTTACGACGCGAGCAAGCGCATCTACACCGACAAGTCTGGCTGGGGCTACGAAATAGGCGAGGACGGCTTCGCCAAAGTCGACCCGACCTTGCAAGACCCTCGTTGCGTCTACCAATTGATGAAGCAGCACTACAGCCGCTACACCCTGGAGCTGGCCAGTCAGGTCTGCGGCATGCCCGTGGACGCCATGCAGAAAATCTGGGAAGAGATCGCCACCTGCTCGCAACCGGGCAAAACCATGACGATTCTCTACGCGCTGGGCTGGACCCAGCATTCGACCGGCTCGCAGATGATCCGCAGCGCGGCCATGGTGCAATTGCTGCTGGGCAACGTCGGCATGCCGGGCGGGGGTGTCAATGCCCTGCGCGGGCACTCCAACATCCAGGGCCTGACCGACCTCGGCTTGCTGTCCAACCTGTTGCCCGGTTACCTGACCTTGCCGGCCGAGGCCGAACAGGATTACAACGCCTACATTGCCAAACGTGCACTCAAGCCGCTGCGTCCCGGGCAGATGTCCTACTGGCAGAACTACGGCAAGTTCCACGTCAGCCTGATGAAGGCCTGGTACGGCGCCAATGCCACCGCCGAGAATCAATGGGGTTACGACTGGCTGCCCAAGCTGGACATTCCCGGCTACGACATCCTGAAAATGTTCGACATGATGGGCAAGGGCGAGGTCAATGGCTACCTGTGCCAGGGCTTCAACCCGATCGCCGCCTTGCCGGACAAAAACCGGGTGATGAAGGCGTTGGCCAAACTCAAGTGGCTGGTGGTGATGGACCCGTTGGCTACCGAAACCTCGGAGTTCTGGCGCAACGTCGGGCCTTACAACGACGTGGAAACGGCCAGCATCCAGACCGAGGTCATCCGCCTGCCCACCACCTGCTTCGCCGAAGAAAACGGTTCGCTGGTCAACAGCGGTCGCTGGCTGCAATGGCACTGGAAGGGGGCCGATGGCCCGGGGC
The DNA here is from genome assembly GCF_949768175.1 of Pseudomonas sp. IT-P74. Taxonomy (NCBI): domain Bacteria; kingdom Pseudomonadati; phylum Pseudomonadota; class Gammaproteobacteria; order Pseudomonadales; family Pseudomonadaceae; genus Pseudomonas; species Pseudomonas sp. IT-P74. Next base: position 225,906 of record NZ_CATKQD010000001.1, read on the forward strand.
TGGCGCGCACCGACGTGAAAATCATGGCCGAGCTGTTCTTGCGCCTGCGCAAGCGTTATCAGGCCGACGGCGGTGCCTGGGCCGAGCCGATCCTCAAGCTCGACTGGCCCTACAAAATACCGGATGACCCGACGCCGGAAGAGCTGGCCCGGGAATTCAACGGCTACGCCGTCGCCGATGTCACCGACGCCTCGGGCGCGGTGGTCAAGGCCGGACAGCAGTTGTCCGGCTTCGGCCAGCTCAAGGACGATGGCAGTACGGCGTCCGGTTGCTGGATCTTCTGCGGCAGCTGGACCGAGCAGGGCAACAACATGGCCCGGCGTGACAACAGCGACCCTTTCGGCATGAAGCAGAACCTGGGTTGGGCCTGGGCCTGGCCGATGAACCGACGGATTCTCTACAACCGCGCCTCTTGCGACCCTCAAGGCAAACCATGGGACGCGAACAAACGGCTGGTGTGGTGGAACGGCAAGGTCTGGACCGGCACCGACGTGCCCGACTACAAAGTCGACGCCCCACCGGAAGCGGGCATCAACCCGTTCATCATGAACCCCGAAGGCGTGGCGCGTTTCTTCGCCCTCGACAAGATGAACGAAGGGCCGTTTCCGGAACACTATGAGCCGTTCGAGACGCCCATCGGCATCAACCCGATGCACCCCAACAACAAGCAGGCGACCAGCAACCCGGCCGGGCGGATCTTCGATTCAGTCTGGGAAACCCTCGGGCAGGCCAAGGACTTCCCGTATGCGGCGACCAGCTACCGGCTGACCGAACACTTCCACTTCTGGACCAAGCATTGCCCGATCAATGCCATTACCCAACCTGAGCAGTTCGTCGAAATCGGCGAGGTGCTGGCCAAGGAGAAGGGCATTGCTGCCGGTGACCGAGTAAGGGTCAGCTCCAAGCGCGGGCATATCGAAGCGGTGGCGGTGGTGACCAAGCGGATTCGCCCATTGCAGGTCAATAACCAAGTGGTGCATCAGATCGGTATCCCGTTGCACTGGGGTTTCACCGGCGCAACCCGCCACGGTTATCTGACCAACACCCTGGTGCCGTTCCTCGGCGATGGCAATACACAGACCCCGGAATCCAAGTCATTCCTGGTCAACGTGGAGAAAGTCTAAATGGCCAGCCAAGACATCATTGCCCGCTCGGCCACCACCACCCCCGCGCCGTCGGTGCGCGGCGTGGAGGAAGTCGCCAAGCTGATCGATACCACCAAATGCATCGGCTGCAAGGCCTGCCAGGTCGCCTGTTCGGAATGGAACGAGCTGCGCGATGAAGTCGGTCACAACCATGGCACCTACGACAACCCGCAGGACCTCACCGCAGAAACCTGGACCTTGATGCGTTTCACCGAGCACGAGACTGACGCTGGCAACCTGGAATGGCTGATCCGCAAGGACGGCTGCATGCACTGCGCCGAGCCCGGTTGCCTGGCGGCGTGCCCCAGCCCGGGGGCGATCATCAAGCACGCCAATGGCATCGTCGATTTCGATCAGGATCACTGCATCGGTTGCGGCTATTGCATCACCGGGTGCCCGTTCAACATTCCACGGATCTCGCAGAAGGATCACAAGGCCTACAAATGCACCTTGTGCTCGGACCGGGTGGCGGTAGGGCTGGAACCGGCCTGCGTGAAAACCTGCCCGACGGGTGCCATCATGTTCGGCTCCAAGGACGACATGAAGGAGCATGCGGCCGAGCGCATCGTCGACCTCAAGAGCCGTGGCTTTGAAAACGCCGGTCTGTACGACCCCGAAGGCGTCGGTGGCACCCATGTGATGTACGTGTTGCACCACGCCGATACGCCAAGGCTGTACGCCGGCTTGCCCGATCACCCGGCGATCAGTCCGTTGGTGGGGCTGTGGAAGGGCATCAGCAAACCCCTGGCGCTGCTGGCGATGGGCGCGGCGGTGCTGGCCGGGTTTTTCCACTACGTGCGCGTCGGCCCGCAAATCGTCGAGGAGGATGAGCATCCGCAGCCGCCGGACAACGCCGTGCATGAGGTCGATCCGTCGGTGCATACCTTCGATCCCCGTGGGGAGGGCAGGCCATGAGCGACAAGACGATCCTGCGCTATACCAGCAACCAGCGCACCCATCACTGGTTGGTGGCGATTCTGTTCCTGATGGCCGGGCTGTCCGGGCTGGCGCTGTTCCACCCGGCATTGTTCTGGCTGAGCAACCTGTTCGGCGGCGGGCCATGGACGCGCATCCTGCACCCGTTCATGGGCGTACTGATGTTCGTGCTGTTTCTAGGCCTGGTGTTTCGCTTCTGGCGCGCCAACTACTTCATCGCCAATGATCGCCTGTGGCTAAGGCGCATCGACCGGGTCATGAAGAATGAAGAGGAAGGCGTCCCGCCCATCGGCAAATACAACCCCGGGCAGAAGCTGCTGTTCTGGACTTTACTGCTGTGCATGCTGGTGCTGTTGTTCAGCGGGCTGGTGATCTGGCGTGCCTACTTCAGCGAGTATTTCGGCATCACCGCGATTCGCTGGGCGATGTTGTTGCATGCGTTGGCCGGTTTCGTGCTGATTCTGAGCATCATCGTGCACATCTATGCCGGCATCTGGATCAAGGGCTCGGTCAGCGCCATGTTGCACGGCACGGTCAGCCGCGCCTGGGCCAGGAAACACCACGAACTCTGGTATCGCCAAGTGACTCAAGATGAGACCCGCGACGAAGCGCCTGAGCGACCGATCACCAAAAAGGGCTGACATTTGCCAACTATCCTGGAACCTGGAGAAATCGAAGCGGCGGCCAGTTCGCCGCCGTTTCTGTACCTGCCACCGCATGAGCTTTTCAGCCTGCGTGCCCAGCGCCTGGAAAGCCTGGCCGAAGGGCACCCGCTGGCCGACTACCTGCGCCTGATCGCCGGGTTGTGCCGGGTGCAGCAGCAGGTACTGGACGATCCGCCGCAAAGTGAACCCCTCGACCGACAACGCATCGAATTGTGCCAGCAACACGGCTTGCCGCCGTTCGCGGCCGACAGCCTGGCGCGCGAAGACGATTGGCAGCTTTACCTCGATGCCTTGTTACAGCGCTATAGCGCACCGCCGCAATCCGCCGTGGCCGATGCCGTGGACACCTTGCGCCTGGCCGGCGCCGGGCAACGCCGCGCGTGGGCGGTGGCACTGGTCAGCGGCCAGTATTCACTGGTACCGGCCGCGCTGGTGCCGTTCCTCGGCGCGGCGCTGCAAACAGCCTGGAGCCATTGGCTGTTGAGCACGCCGAACTTGGCGCTGAGCGCAGGCGACAGTCTCAGCCAGTGTCCGGCCTGTGGCTCGCCGGCCATGGCCGGAGTGATCCGCCATCGCGGCAAGCACAACGGTTTGCGTTACCTGGTCTGTTCGTTGTGCGCCTGCGAGTGGCATGTGGTGCGGGTCAAGTGCGTGTATTGCGAGCAGAGCAAGGGCCTGGAATACCTCAGCCTTGAAGATGACCGTCATGCCGCCAACCAGGCACCGTTGCGCGCCGAAGTCTGCCCCGGTTGCAACAGCTATCTGAAGTTGCTCTATCTGGAGAACGATGCGGACGCTGAAGCGTTGTCGGCCGACTTGTCCAGCCTGATGCTCGACATGCGCCTGAGCCAGGACGGTTATCAGCGTCTGGCGCCGAATCTGTTGCTGGCGCCGGGAGACGAATAACCGCAGCGTCTACACTCTGGCGCGAGGGTCATTCGTTTTCAGGAGCGCCAGATGTCTGCTCGCAGTGCCAGCCAACCCCTGCGCCTACCTTCCATCGACAGTCTGTTGCGTCACCCGGCGTGCCGACCGTTGGCCGAGCGCTACGGGCGTGACGCCTTGCTGGGCGCCTTGCGGCTATTGCTGGATGAATTGCGCGAAGGGGTGCGGCAGGGTTTGCTCGAACCTGCAGAAGTCAGCACCGACGTGCTGGCGGGCAGGGTGGGCGAGCGATTGGCTAACGAGCATCGCAGCCATGTGCGCCGGGTGTTCAACCTCACCGGCACGGTCTTGCACACCAACCTCGGTCGGGCGCTGTTGCCCGAGGAAGCGATCGAGGCGGTGCAAATGGCCGCGCGCTATCCGCTCAACCTCGAATTCGACCTGCGTAGCGGCAAGCGTGGAGATCGCGACAACCTGATCGAAGGCTTGATCCGCGAGCTGACCGGTGCCGAAGCGGTGACCGTGGTCAACAACAATGCGGCGGCGGTGCTCTTGACCCTCAACAGCCTGGGCGCGCGCAAGGAAGGGATTATCTCCCGGGGTGAACTGATTGAAATCGGCGGCGCCTTCCGCATCCCCGACATCATGGCCCGCGCCGGGGTGAAGCTGCATGAAGTCGGCACCACCAACCGTACCCATGCCCGTGACTACGAGGCGGCCATCGGTCCACGCAGCGGTTTGATCATGCGCGTGCATGCGAGCAACTACAGCATTCAAGGCTTCACCACGAGCGTGCCGACCGCCGAACTGGCGCAACTGGCCCACCTGCACGGTTTGCCGCTGCTCGAAGACCTTGGCAGCGGCAGCCTGCTGGACCTGACCCGCTGGGGTTTACCGGCAGAGCCAACGGTGCGTCAGGCCCTGCTCGATGGCGCGGACATCGTCACCTTCAGTGGCGACAAACTGCTCGGCGGCCCGCAAGCGGGGTTGATTGTCGGACGCAAGGATTTGATTGCCAGGATCAAGAAAAACCCGCTCAAGCGTGCGCTGCGGGTCGACAAAATGACCCTGGCCGCCCTGGAAGCGGTGTTGGGTTTGTACCGCAACCCTGATCGCCTCGCCGAACGCTTGCCGAGCCTGCGCCTGCTGACCCGGCCACAGGCCGATATTCTCGCCCAGGCCGAGCGTTTGCAGCCGGTGCTGGTCCAAGTGCTGGGTGATGGCTGGAGCGTCAGCGCCATGCCGGCACTGGGCATGATCGGCAGCGGCAGCCAACCGGTGGCGCGGTTGGCCAGCGCAGCATTGTGTCTGCGCCCACTGACCTCCAAGCGCTTGCGCGGGCGCGCCCTGTTGAATCTGGAAGAGGCCTTTCGCGCCTTGCCGATTGCGGTCCTGGGGCGCATCGACGATGACGCCCTGTGGCTGGACCTGCGGCAACTGGACGACGAGCCGGCATGGCTGGCTCAACTGAATCAATTACAGGTGGAGGGCCGGGCAGGGTGATTGTCGGCACCGCGGGGCACATCGACCATGGCAAAACGGCGCTGCTCCAGGCGTTGACCGGTCAGGCGGGTGACCGGCGCCGCGAAGAGCGCGAGCGCGGCATGACCATCGACCTCGGCTATCTGTATGCCGCACTGGAGCCGGATGCGCAGTTGACCGGATTCATCGACGTTCCCGGCCATGAGCGCTTCACCCACAACATGCTGGCCGGAGCGCAGGGCATCGATTTGGTGTTGCTGGTGGTGGCCGCCGATGACGGGGTGATGCCGCAGACCCGCGAGCACCTGGCGATAGTCGAGTTGTTGGGCATCCCCCGGGCACTGGTAGCGATCAGCAAGTGCGATCGGGTCGACAGCGCCCGGGTACAGGACGTGCGCGAGCAGATCCATACCTTGCTGGCGCCCGGTCCCTATGCCGATGCGCCGCTGATTGCACTGTCGAGCGTCACCGGCGAGGGCATCGAAAACCTGCGTCAACAATTGCTGCAAGCCCAGCGTGACGTTCAGCAACGCAGCACCGAAGGTGGTTTTCGCCTGGCGATCGACCGGGCCTTCAGTGTGGCCGGCACCGGTATCGTGGTGACCGGCACGGCGTTGTCCGGCCAGGTCACGGTGGGCGATACCCTGCTGCTGGGGCCACAAGGCAAACCGGTGCGCATCCGTGGCCTGCACGCGCAAAACCAGGCCGCCGAGCATGCCTTTGCCGGCCAGCGCGTGGCGTTGAACCTGAGTGCCGAACGGCTGGCCCTGGAACACATCCATCGCGGCCACTGGCTACTCGCCGAAGGTCTGTATGCGCCCACCCAGCGCCTGGACATCGACATGCAACTGCTGGCCGGCGAACCCCGTGCCTTCGAACACTTTCAACCGGTGCACGTGCACCTCGGCACCCAGGACGTCACCGGGCGCGTCGCCTTGCTGGAAGGCACCAGCCTGGCCCCCGGTGGACGGATGTTTGCGCAGCTGTTGCTCAATACAGCGGTACATGCGGTGAAGGGCGATCCGCTGATCCTGCGTGACCAAAGTGCCCAACGAACCCTGGGTGGTGGCCGAGTGCTCGATCCGTTTGCACCCGCTCGGCAACGCCGCAGCCCTGAACGCCTGGCTCAACTGGGGGCGCTGGCGAACAGTGCCGGGCTGGAAGATGTTTTGCCGGCGTTGCTGACCCATAGCGACACCGGACTCGATCCGCAGCGCCTGGAGCGGCAGTTCAACCGACCGCGCAGCCGTTGGGTGTTGCCCGCTGACGTGCGCCTGATCGAAACCCGCCAAGGCCCATTGCTGTTCAGCGCCAGTCGCTGGGAATCCTTGAAAGCGCCTTTGGTGGAGCAACTCGCGCGTTTCCATGAACTCGAACCGGATCAGATGGGCCCGGACCGGGACCGCCTGCGTCGATTCAGCGGCAACATGCTGGAGCGTTCGACCTTTATCAGCCTGCTCGACGAGTTGTTGGCCAGCAGCGACATCGCCAGCAGCGGACCATGGTTGCATCTGCCCGGGCATCAGGTGCGCTTGAACGAAGAGGATGAAGCCCTGTGGCTACAATTGCAGCCGCTATTCGAACAGGCCGGATTCGACCCGCCCTGGGTGCGCAATCTGGGACATGACGAAGCAACTGTCCGTGCATTGCTGCGCAAAATGGCGCGCCTGGGCTTGATGCACCAGGTGGTGCGCGACCTGTTCTACACCGACAGCATGATTCGCCGATTGGCGGCTATGCTGTTGCAACTGGCGGACGCCAACCCGGTGATCCAGGTGACGGCGTTTCGAGATGCGGTGGGCCTGGGGCGAAAGCGCAGCATCCAGATACTGGAGTACTTCGACCGTATCGGCCTGACCCGGCGTTTTGGTGATCGACGCCAGATTCGCCTGGACAGTGCGTTTGCCCAACGCAATGAGCACTGATTAAAGGGCATGATTCAGAGGCAAGCATTCAAGGAAGGCAATCGCGCCCGGTGGCGCGGCCGGGCTTCAAACCCGGTTGGGGACGGCATCCGTTCCCGGGCAGGTTCGACTCCGGCTGCCTTCCGCCACTTTCCGTTCAGAACGGCCCGAAGTCCAACGGGTACTGAATGACCACGTACACCCGGTCGATGTCGTCGCCGGCCTGGGCGGCGTTGGCCCGGTGCGACACATGGGACAGTTGCAACGACAAGCCCTTGGCCGCTCCGGACTGCACGACGTAATGCAGGTCGATGTCCCGCTCCCAGTGCTTGCCCCCATCACCTTGTTGCGGCACGTAGGTGCCGGTCGCCGGGTCGAACGGGTTGTAGGCTCCGCCTTGTGGTGCATGGGTGCCGTCGATCTGGTCGCCGGTGACGTAGCGGGTCATGAACTTCAGGCCGGGTATCCCGAAGGTGGCCAGGTCCAGGTCATAACGAACCTGCCAGGAGCGTTCGTGGGCGCCGTTGAAGTCGGCGTACTTGATCGAGTTGGCGAGGTAGATGGAGTCGCCACCAACGAAATCGAATGGCGTGTCACCGTTGATTTTCTGATAGGCCAGGGTGAAACCATGGGCGCCGATCGTGTATCTGCCGGACAGGCTATACGCCGTATTGTCGATGGCACCGGCCAGCGCCTGGCCGGTGTCCCGGGTGTGATAGAGGTTGGCGTCGAGGAACACTTCGGACTGCTTGAAGTGCAAGTTGCCGTAGTACTGATGCCAGGTGTCGGTCAGATCCGAGGCATACAGGGCGCCGCCAACCGGGCTTTGGGTAAACAAGTCGGCGCCGACAAACGAAATGCCGCCGGCCTCGGTGTTGGCGCCATAACCGAAAAAGTTGCCCTTGCCTGAAGCACTGTCCTGATTCTTGAATGCCGTGAAGTGGCCGGCTTGCAGGTTCATGCCGTCGATTTCGCGGCTGTCGAGCAGAAAACCGGTGGCGTACTCCGGTTGCAGGCGTTTGTCTGCGGTGTCGAATACTGGGCTTTCGACCTCCATTTCACCAAACGCCAGGGTGGTGTTCGAGGCTTTGAGCTTAATCGCGCCGCCACCGCTGGAGTAGTTGCTTTCGCTACGACCTTCACTGTCCACCGGCAGCAGACCGGTCCCGGAGTGGCCTTTGCCGCCGTCGAGCTTCAGTCCCACAAAGGCATGGGCATTGAGACCGAAACCCACTGTGCCCGGCGTGAAACCGGATTCAAATGAGCTGATGAAACCTTGAGCCCATTCGGCCTTGTAGCTCTTGTCGGTCGGCGAGGGGGATCGATAGTCGCTGTTCAGATAGAAGTTTCGGCTGAGTACGCCAAGGGTCGCTCCGTCGAAAAATCCTTCTGCTCCTTGTGCCGGTTCATCGGCCAGTGAGTGGGTGGCGAACAGGCAGAAGCACAGGGCAATCGTCACCCTGAAGTCTTGCGGGAAGAGGGTCATCAATGGCTCACCACAGGGGGGAGCGACTGCGATGATTCACTGTAGGAGCGAGCTTGCTCGCGATGGTCTCAATAGCGCCGTGTTCAGCCGGTAAACACGCATTATCGTTAACGACCATCGCGAGCAAGCTCGCTCCTACAGGAGTCCGCCTGCAGTCACTGTTTTTTTTTACGGACCTTAATGGCCTTCCGAGGCACCAAACATAGTCTTGGCGTAGATCAGGCCCAGACCGTAGGCACCGCCGTTGGCAATCGAGGTTTTCACCGTTTCGTCATAGGTTTCGCCGCGGGCCCAGTCACGTTGCAGTTCCAGCAGGTATTGCAACGAGGTCATCGGCCGGGCACCGATCTGGATCATGCGCTGCATGGCCATTTCATGGGCTTCGGTGCTGACGTCGCCACAGGCGTCGGCAATCACATACACCTCAAAACCCTGGTCAATCGCCGACAATGCCGGGCCAACGATGCAAACCGAGGTCCACAGACCGGCGAGGACAATCTTCTGTTTGCCGATGGCGTTGACCTCCACGGCGATGCGCTCGTCTTCCCAGGTGTTCATGCTGGTGCGGTCGATCACGTTGTGTTCCGGGAACACGGCTTTGATTTCGTCGAAGATCGGCCCGGAAAAACTCTTCTCGGCAACGGTGGTGAGGATGGTCGAGACTTTGAAGCCGCGGGCTGCCTTGGCTACCAGTGCGGCGTTGTTGCGCAGGGTGACGGCATCGATCGACTTGGTCGCGAAGGACATCTGCGACTGGTGGTCGATCATGATCAGAGTGTGGTCAGTCGGAGTCAGCAGGGTTTTGCCGGGAACTGCTTTTGCAATGGCCATGACAGGGTCCTTACGGGAGTGGAGTGAGGACGTCATGGTTACGTAGATCGAACCGGGAATATTGAATCGGTGTGCTGTCTTTGATGCCTGGTACTCAACACCTCCGTTGATTGTCACACTGCTATCGCGAGCAAGGATTGGGTGTATGCCAATTCCACTCAGTTCATTTTCACCACCGCCGGTGGCGTCCAGTCGCCGTCGAGGGCATCGGCTTGCGGCCAGTAGGCGCGGATGTACAACGAGAACTCGGCGCCTTTGGGTGAGGGCAGCCAGTTGCTTTCCTTGTCCTTGCCCGGTGATTCGCTCTGCACGTAAAGGGTCAGCGAGCCGTCAGGGTTGGTTTGCAGGGATTTGTTCTTGGTGCCGATGGAGTAACGCTTGAGCTCGTTCGGCGAGAAGAAGTGCTGTTCGTTGTACAGCGTCAGCGACCAGAACCCCTTGACTGGCGGCAGCTTGCCTTTGGCGAACGTCACGCTGTAGCCGTACTGACCGTTGAGGCGCAGGCCGTTCTCATCCAGATCCTGGTAGAAGTATTTGGTCTCTTTCTGCTGATTGACGAATATGTTCGAGCGCGCGACGGCGGTACGGGTGAAATAGTCGGTGCCGAACGCGGCACCGTTGCTCACGGTGCTCCAGTGATTCGGCAATTGCAGGCCGTAGTTGCGGAACTGCAACAGCGGGTCGATCACTTCTTTGTCGGCCTTTTTCGCCTCGTCGATCATCGCAGCGCGCAGTTGCGGGTCGGCCTTGGCGATGGCCGCGAGGGTGGCCATTTGCGCGTAGCGGGCCTCTTCGCCCGGCAATGGCTTGGCGTCCTTGAGCAAGGCCGGCAGTTCGTCGAAGAATTTTTCCGGCACCACCCATTTGGTTTCGGCGCTGCTTTCAGAAGCCTGAGCCGGGAATTTCGGCAGCCTGGCCCAGTTGCGCTTTTTCATATTGCCGTCGTACTGCGACAGCGGGTACATGTCGATGCCCGACAATGCCGGCTGCACGGCCAGGCGGTCGGCGGCGGTGTCGTCCTGGAATACCCGAGGGATCACGAACCCGGTGTTCGTGCGTGCCCGGTATACCCGCTTGATGCCGGGCGGCACCTTGCCGTTCCAGTCCGGGCCCACCAGCAAATAGAAACCTGGCTGGGTGTTATACATTTTGCCCAGCTCGGCAAAGCTGTCGGAACGCAGGTCCACCACCTGATACACCCAGAAGCGGCCGTCGAAGTCTGGCACTTGCAGCACCACCGGCTCAAGGTCCAGAGCAATGCTGCCGGCGCCGTACACCACGTCCTGATTCGGACAGGCTACCAGGCGCTCGGCCGGGTCGATGTAGTCGCTGAGCATCGACAGCCGATTGATCGGTGCCACGGGTACGATGCCGCCCATCAAGCCAGGTTCGGGCAGGTTCTTGAACGCCTGGCGACGATTGAAGATGTTGGCCATCGGCCAGGCCCAGAAATACGCCTCGCGCGCCATCATGCGTACGTACGGCTCAGTGACTTTGGTACCGGCGACAGGACCCGAGACAGGGCTGGTGGCCGGTGCGGCGACAGTGGCTTGCGCCGCGTAACCCGGAGTACCCGACAGGGCTGCGGCGGTGAGCGTACTGGCAAAGGTCAAGGCGAAGAGGGCATGGCGCCGGGGCAAACGATTCATAAAGCGTCCTTACTTGTTCGCAGTCACCTGATGCAGGTGATTCATTCTCAAGATAGCTCATCTTTACCCCGGTGCTGCTCAACGCAGGCGTGAGGACGTCAGATCGACCTCAGAGGTGATCGGCATCAATCACCGCCTTGGCGAATGCCTGCGGATCTTCCTGCGGCAGGTTATGGCCGATGCCGCCATTGATCAGCCGGAATTCGTATTTACCGGTGAAGCGCTTGGCATAGTCTTCAGGCGCCGGGTGCGGTGCGCCGTTGGCATCGCCTTCAAGGGTAATGGTCGGCACGCTGATGGACGGCGCCGTGGCCAATTTCTGCTCCAGCGCTTCGTATCGGCTCTCGCCCTGGACCAGGCCCAGGCGCCAGCGGTAGTTGAACACGGTGATGTCGACATGGTCGGGGTTGTCCAGGGCCTTGGCACTGCGGTCGAAGGTGGCGTCATCGAACGCCCATTTCGGCGAAGCCAGTTGCCAGATCAATTTGGCGAAGTCGTGGGTGTTCTTCTCGTAACCGGCGCGACCACGGTCAGTGGCGAAGTAGAACTGATACCACCACTGCAATTCCGCCTTGGGTGGCAGCGGATTCTTGCCGACGGCCTGGTTGCCGATCAGATAGCCGCTGACCGAGACCAGCGCCTTGACCCGCTCCGGCCACAACGCCGAGACAATGTCGGCCGAACGCGCACCCCAGTCATAGCCACCGAGCACCGCTTGCTTGATTTTCAGGGCGTCCATGAAATCGATGACATCACTGGCCAGCGCAGCCGGTTGGCCATTGCGCAGGGTTTTATCGGACAGGAAATGCGTATCGCCATAACCACGGGCATAGGGCATCAGCACCCGATAACCCTTGGCGGCCAGCAAGGGCGCGACTTCGTCATAGCTGTGAATGTCATACGGCCAGCCGTGCAGCAGGATCACCACCGGCCCATCGGCCGGGCCTGTTTCGGCGTACGCCACGTCCAGCAACCCGGCGTTGACATGCTTGAGCGGGCCGAACGGCGAGGGCGCCGCCTGGGTGGTACTGGCAGGGGCCACTGCGGGCTGCGCGGTGACGGCCGTTTGTGCGTGGGCCGCGCCGAACACGCCGTATAGCGACAGTACGAGGATAGAAGGGCCGACCAAGTGGCGGCGAGTCTTGCCGGGCTTTCGATTGCGCAGTGCCATCTTCATGGGATCTCTCCTTTACCAGCCATGGGTCAGGGGTTCCGTGCGAGCCCCTTCATACCTTGCATGCATTGAAGCGTGGCAACGTATCTGGCCTGTGTCCGATCGTCGGCCGGATGAAAGTCTGTGTATCGAGGTGTCGCGCTGACACACTGTGATACACAGCGGATCACCAAGGCCGACTGGTTTTCTGGACGAGGAGTTCGATTCGCAATGGCCAATGCTGAAATCGTGCCGGAAACGATTGGGTCAATTACGAAGAAATCGTGCTGTTGCACTGACAAAAACGAGGAAGACAATCAGGCCGCCCAGAGCGAACGACAAGGTGCTCAGATGGGCGACCGCCCCAATAAACACGGGACCGATCAGAATGCCCGCGTAGCCCATCGAGATGACAGCGGGGATGGCTACCGCCTGTGGCATACGTTGCTGCCGGCCTACAGCGGTAAAGAGCACCGGGACAATGTTCGAGCAGCCAGCCCCGACCAGGGCGTAGCCGATCAAGGACGCGGGCCAGCCATCGATTCCAAGCGACACGATCATGCCCGCGGCTGCGCAAAGCCCGCCAAGCGCAACGACGCGTACGCCGCCCAGTTTGCTGACGATGGCGTCCCCCGTCAGGCGGCCCACCGTCATCGCCGCGGCGAAGGATGCGTAGCCCAAACCGGCGATGCTCGGCTCTAACCCTCGGTTTGAGACAAGGAAGACTGCGCTCCAGTCAAGCATTGCACCTTCGGTGAGGAAGACGATGAAGCAGAGCGTCCCTAAAAGCAGCACGATACCTCTGGGCACCGCGAACAATGGCCCACCCCGTTCAGTGCCATAAGTCAGCAAAGCAGGCGCGGCCTTGTAAAGCGATCCCAAAACGGTGGCAACGATACAGAGCGCCGCAATCAGTGGATCCAGCCCCAAGGTCAATAAAGCGGTCATGGCCCCGGCGCCCACGATGCCTCCGACGCTGTAAAGGCCATGGAAGCCGGACTGAAGCGCCTGCCCGCTGTTTTTCTCGACGATGACGGACTGTATGTTCATGGCGCAATCAAGCATGCCCATACTGGCACCGAAGATAATGACAGCGATGACCAAGCCCGGCAGCCAGGTCACGGTGCTCAACAGCGCAAGAACGGCACACAAGACAATCGTCGCCCAGATTACGACCGGTCGGCATCCATAGTGTGCAGTGAGATAGCCGGCGAAGGGCATGGCCACAATAGATCCACCGCCAAGGCCAAGCAGCAGCAACCCCAGGCCGCCATCGTCCAGGCCGGCGCGTGCCTTGACCAATGGAACCAGAGGCGCCCAAGCGGACATGAGCAAGCCCGCGATGAGGAAGGCAATGCGTGTAGACATCCGCTCGCTGTGGTTAGCCGTGGTTATCAACACCGACGATGGAGCATTCATGATTCTCGGTAATCCTTATCGATGATGTCAGCCACCGGTTACTCGGCTTGGACAGTGCGGGTTTCGTATGTTTTTTTCGTGCCCGGGCTTCGAAACTCAGCGCCTGCGCTCATACGTCGCTCTATAACTGCTTGGCGCTACGCCAAAGAAGTCACGAAAGCGCATATGGAAGTTGGCGAAACTACAGAAGCCGGTCGCAATCGCGATATCGGTGATCGGCCGATTGCTCTGCAGAATAAGCTGTCGTGCTCGAGTCAAGCGCAGCTCAAGGTAGTAGCGTGTGGGCGTGGCGCCCACGAAACGGCAGAAGCGCCGCTCCAATTGTCGTCGGGAAATTTTCACACATTCAGCCAGTTCGTCGATCGATAGTGGCTCTTCGATGTTCTTTTGCATCAGTTCTAAAGCGAGCTTCAGGGTTTGTGGCAAGGTGGGGTCAGTGTCAACGATGACAGTCGATATCCCGGAGACTTCAGCGGTTTGATCGCAACCGAGTATTTCCTCGACAGCGTGGGTCAGCGACACGCCTTGTTTAGCGGTGATGAGCTCCAGCATCATGCGTAACGAACTGCTGGCACCGGCGCATGTGATACGGTTTCTATCCAATACGTGAGTCCGACAAGTGACCAGGACTTTGGGGAAAACATCCTCCATCATCGCTCGCCCATCTGGATGGAAGGCACACTCGACACCGTCCATCAACTGAGCTTCCGCCAGAAAAAACGCACCATTCCACAAACCGCCCATGGTCGCGCCAAGAGAGGCGACGTTACGTAGCTTGCGCCGTAACAGCGGGTCGCTGATCAGCTTCACTCGCAAACCACCCGCGACAATGAGAACGTCGATGCGATCCGGTAGTTGGGATAACTCCAGGTCCGCTGAAATGGCGATTCCCAGATCGCTCATCACAAGACGGTTCTTGATGCCGACCGTCAACACCTCAAACGCCGGCGTCGAGCTAATCAGGTTGGCGGTCACCAGCGCATCGATAGCGCCGGTGAACGACATCATCGAGAAATTGTTCAAAAGCACGAACGCTACACGAGTCACCGCCGGCGGCTTTATTGGTTTCTGCGCCGTACAGGAGTACCCCATGTTCTTGTCTTTAAGCACGCTCTCGAATACGAATGGCATAAGCCCTCTTTGACACCTTTACCAATAGCTACGAAACCGTTGCTCAATCTAGACAGCGGTTTTTGGCGCAGACAGCAACAAGTCAAAGAATGACCGGCAGTCACCGCTCTCAGGCAGTGCTTCAACACTGCTCTTGATCGCGTTGCTGACCGCGGATCCCAGGCTGTCATCCGCCAGCAAATGATATTTAGCCGTGAGTTCGGCACTCGACATAGGGTTGCCGGGGTCGCCCTTGGCCGTCGCGGTTGGGCTCGTCAGACGCGTGCCGTCTTTCAGGGTGACGGTGACGCGGGAGAGGATTTCCTCAGGGAACCTGGCGGACAGGTCGGGCGCCTCATGAAGGGTTATCTTCGCGCTGATATTCAGGATGTCCGGCGCATGAATGGAGTCCCCGGTGACTTCGTCAGGGCCCAGCTTTCCACGAACGATCAAGGCGGCCAGTGGGAATGCCAACGCGTATTGGGCCTCGTCCGCATTCTTCGGAAAATGCCCCTGCAGGCACACAGACTCGTGAAATGTCTCGACATCGATGGTCTCGATCAACTCAGCAGTGATGACAGGATGTGCTCGCATCAGATCGGTCATGGCCGTGAGTGCCGGTTGCGCCCAGCGACATACCGGCCACGGTTTGAAATATTGCTCGTCGATCTCCCAACGGGTTCCGATGTCCTGCCAGAAAGTGGAAATCTCCAAAGGTTCAACGGTGGCGGCTGGAGCGCCAGTGACACCGAGCTGTGCCATCAGTAATGCGTTCAGTCCGGCATACGCCCCGGCGCCGTGGGCATCGCGCAACATCGTCGGAAAGCTCACCAGGCGCATCATCGGGCACCTCGGGCCGAAGTATTCCGCGATACCCAGCGCATGACGGAAAGTCGTTTCATCAAGCTTCAGCAGGCGGGCTCCGGCGCAAACGACCCCGATCCCGGAAAAGGCGCCTGAGGCATGATATTCAGGGGCGGTGGCCATCAATGCCTGGCCCGCCCGCAAGGCAGTCTCGTAACCGATGCACAGTGCGCTGAGGAATTCTTCGCCGCTGATGTCTTTGCCCTGACTGCGATACGCGTCTACCAATGCCACAATGGCCGGGACAACGGTTGCACCCGCATGCCCCTTGGAGGTGAAGTGGCCTTCATGTGCATCCAGGCTATCAACGCAGAAACCGCCGGCATACGCGGCGCCCAGTGGATGTACGGCTCTGCCGTCGAACCAAAGGCGGCTGGACAGCTTGTTGGCAGAGTAGTGAGTGTCAGCGTAGGTTTTGAGCATCACACTGGTTTGATTATTGCGAGCTCCGGCGGCCACGCCAATGATGTCGAGCAGGCAAGTTTTAACCAACTCGCGTGTATGCAGGGGCGCGTCCTTGTAACTGAAATTCTGGACGAATGAATACAACTGCATTTCAATATTCCCGAGTGATGAACGCCGAAACGGATAAAAAAGTTGCCCGGTGAAGGACAACCTTTTACGCAGCTTTATAAGAGGGGACTAGTTCTTTGCGGTGGCGGTATTTGCCGCGGCGCGTGCGTCTGCCAGCCAGCTGTCGTATTTCGCGCGATGAGCCGCGATCCATTCTTTGGCGTGCCGGGTAATGTCAGCTGCACTTTTTTCGCCATCGTGCATTTTGAGATTTTGCGCGCTTTCATCGTCGGTAGTTATCTGCATTTCCGACAGGAACTTCACGGCCGCCGGATTTTTCTCGGCGAACTCTTTGTTGATCACCGCTTTGACACTGTCTACCGCGAAACCAAGGTTTTTACCATTGAAGGTAGTGTTGACATCGTTTTTGCCGCCTGGAAGATCCGTACGCGGCACGGTCAGCCAGACAACATCCTTACCTTCGACCAGCACACCGGAGATCCACTGAGGCACCCAGGTGTAATAGAGAATTGGCTTGCCTTGTTTATAACGAGCGATGGTGTCGGCCATCAGCGCAAAGTAGGAGCCCTGGTTATTGGTTACGCTCTTTTCCAGGCCATAGGCTTTCATGTGGTGGGCAATGATGAGCTCACAGCCCCAACCAGGGTTGCAACCAGTGAGGTCAGCTTTACCGTCACCATTGGCATCGAACAGTTTGGCGATTTCCGGTTTCTGTAAATCTTCTATAGAGGTGATGTGGTGTTCATCAGCCGTTTTCTTGTCAATCATGTAGCCCTGCAACACGCCCGGCATAATGTCGCCGGTTTTCACCATCGTCTCATCGCCGCCGGCCTTCTGGTAGAAAGATTTGTGCAGTTCCTCCCACAGATGTACCGAGAAATCGGCGTCGCCATTGGAAATCGCCACCATCATGGTGGAGTACTCGGTTTCCTTGGGCGTCTCAACGTCGTAGCCCAACTCCTTTAGTCCCGCCATTGCAATTTCTCCGCGGAATCGCTCTTCGGCGATTGACGGGAAAATGGGAGTGATCGACACCCCTTTTCCAGGCAACTGCGCGGTGGCGGCCGATGCGAAAACAGGTGAAACCGCCAGTACTAAAAGCGCCACAGAGTGAATGAATTTCTGTTTTATTCCGACTGTTGTGAAGTTCATTATTGTTTACCTTGGCTGGATTACTAAGTTGGCATTTCTTTTGGTTCACGACGCGCCGCTTAGCGCAGTTAGCTTTCTTTGGGGCTGACTTCCATTTTCGTAACCGTGTTTTTTCTCTTCAGGCGATAGATGACACCCGCCGGGCCGGTCTGGTACCAGTGCTCACCTTTGGTGGCTCTGTTACTGCGCTCGCCCATCGCCTGGGTCAGGCGGTCAAGGAAAATCGCCAGCAATACCAGGCCCAGGCCACCGACGGTTGCCAAGCCCATGTCAAGGCGGCCAATCCCGCGAAGCACCATCATCCCCAGCCCACCAACCGAAATCATCGATGCGATCACCACCATCGACAGTGACAACATCAATGCCTGATTCAAGCCCGCCATGATTGTTGGTGCAGCCAAAGGAAGTTGAACTCGCCTCAGCATCTGGCGTGGGGTACATCCGAAAGCCCGGGCGGCCTCAACCTTGTCTTCCGGCACCTGACGAATTCCCAGATTGGTGAGCCTGACCAGTGGCGCTACCGAAAAGATGATCGTGACCAGGACCCCCGGTACGTTGCCGATGCCAAACAGCATCACCACGGGTACCAGATAAACAAAAGCAGGCAGTGTTTGCATGGCGTCGAGCACTGGCCGCAGAAGCATCTCCAGCCGGTCACTGCGGGCACACAGGACACCCAGCGGTATGCCAATGACGGCACAGAAAAACAGTGAAGTGAGCACCAGCGCGAGGGTGATCATGGCGTCACTCCATACGCCGATCACGCCCAAGAGGGTGAGGGTGACGAGGCAAAGGACTCCGATCTTTTTCCCTCCTACCTGCCAGCCGAAGAGCGTCGCGATAATAATGAATATCGAGGGAGGAATAGCCAACAGTCCGAACTGAATACCATTAAGTACCTGGTCGATTGGCCATCTAATCGAGCGGAATACCTCGCGGAAATTATGAACCAGATAATTCAGGGCAATTTCTACCCATTGGCCCAAAGGGATGTTGATGGATTGAAACGGGTCGAGAAAACTGAATTCGTTCATGCTAATCACCTGAATGTCCGAGCCTGGCAAGCCAGCTAATAGAGACTATTAGTGTCGGCTCATTGTCTGAAGCAGTAGGCTCTTGGAGATCGTGCCTTTGAACACACCCTGGCGATCCAGGACGGCAACTGGATTAACTGCATCGGCGACGATGTGAAAGACGTCCTGCAGGAGTACATCGTCGCGCAGCGTAGGCGTGGATTGATCCACGGCGTACGGATGCTCTGCACAAATCCTGGCAACATCGCCAGCCTTCAGGATCTTCGAGGCATCGAACCCTTTGAAGAAAGCCCTGACGTAATCGTTCACCGGGTTGCAAAGCAGCTCTTGCGGGGTACCGATCTGTACGACCCGGCCACCCTCCATGATCGCTATGCGATGGCCGATGCGAATCGCCTCGTCAATGTCATGGGAGATGAAGATGATGGTGCGATGCTGTTCTGCCTGAAGGCGGATCAGTTCGCCCTGCATTTCGTGGCGAATCAACGGGTCGAGCGCCGAGAAGGCCTCGTCCATCAGCAGGATGGCTGGGTCGTTGGCCAGCGCTCGGGCCAGGCCTACCCGCTGTTGCATACCGCCGGACAGTTGGTGCGGGTAGCTGTAGGCGTGGCCATCGAGCCCCACCTGTTTAAGTGCCTCGAGTGCACGTTTATGCCGTTCGCTTTCCTCGACCCCCGAGATTTCCAGGCCGAAAGCAACGTTGTCGATCACACTCATGTGGGGCATCAGGGCAAACGACTGAAACACCATGCTCATGTCTTTGCGACGAACGCTGAGGAGATCGGCATCCGACAGACCGGTGATTTCCCGGCCGTTGAGATGGATTGTTCCGCAGGTTGGCTCGATCAGTCGATTGAACAAGCGCACCATCGTCGATTTCCCGGAACCGGAAAGCCCCATGATGACAAAAATCTCTCCACGTTTTACGGAGAAACTGGCGTCGAAAACGCCAACGACTTGACCGGTTTTGCTGAAAATCTCACTTTTATCAGCACCGCGCGCCAGCATCTCCATCGCGAGTTTTGGCTGAGCACCAAAGACCTTGTAAATGTTTTTTACCGAGAGTATCTCGTCACCAAGACTCATAATCCCTCCTGCTGCAATTACGACATAAGATCAAGAATTCAGGTGTACGTGTCTTGATCAATTCAGACGGTGCTTGTAGGGGCAGTCAAGCTGGGAGAAAGATTGGGAAATAGTCATAGTGACCATCCTCTTTATTATGTGATGTTTATTATTTTTGTTTTTGTCGGCGCTGAATTAAGCAGTTCCTTGAGAACCAAGTTATTACCTTATAGAGTCAGCGTCTAACAACATTTCTTCCCGCCAATCAATAACGCCATGTTATCAATTATTGAATCGAGTCAATTTGCGACTGCGGCAGTGCTAGTTGCGAAGACGAGTACGCCTGGCCCTGTCTTAGACCCTTTGTTTCAGCTACGCTCCAGCATTGGCTCCAGGTGGAACCTTCCCGCCGATCTCGTCCCTAACGGCCCTTCAAAGGGCCCCGAACCGGATATTCAATACTCTAGGTTATGGTTAAGCACATCGATCCAGACATGACGCTGCTGAAAATGCCGTCTCTGAAAGCAGTGAAGTCATTCGTAGCCGCCGCCAAATATCAGAGCTTTACGCGTGCGGCTGAAGCGCTGTGTGTTACTCAAGCGGCGATCAGCCGTCAGATTCGTGAGCTTGAGGCGTACCTTGGGGTGGATCTCTTCAAGAGGGTGGGGCGAGCTGTCGAGTTGACGGAAGCCGGATCGATCTTTTTTGATGCGGCACAGCTATCTTTCGTCAACATTTCCCAGGCGGCGGAGCGCATTCGCACCAACAATGCAGGCAAGCGCACGTTGACGCTTTGCTGTTCTCCCGCGTTTTCAGCTCTTTGGCTCGCAGCGAAGCTGCCAGGCTTTTTTACCAAGAACGCAGACATCGACCTCAATCTGGTCACCACTCAAAACTTTTTGTCAATGGAACCGGGTGTCACTCCGGACATCTTCATCACCAAAATGGCCAGGATTCAGGATGGCTACCGCAGTTATCCGTTGTTTCATGACGTCATCTATCCTGTGTGCACACCTCGCTACAAAGAGGAGCACCCTGAGCTGTCCAGCCTGGAAGGGTTACGCGACGGGGTTTTGCTCAACCTCAGCCCCTATGGCCGATCCCAGGTAGCGGAGCACGTTGACTGGGGTGTTTGGCTGGCTTATCACGATGTTGATATCGAGAAACGCCCCCACGACAGCCCTCACGTTTTCAACGCGAACGACTACAACCTGGTCATCAGCATGGTGTTGACCCATCAGGGTGTAGCCCTCGGATGGAATCACCTGGTTGCAAACCTGATCGAAAACGGCACGCTGATTCGGCCGATCGAAGAGGAAGTGGTTCTCCATGAAAGTCAGCACTATCTGACATTTCGTGAGGACCGGATCAATGACGACGCGTGTTGTCGGTTACGAGACTGGATTCTCGCCCAGTTTTCCTGAGCTGTCTGGAAGGCAGGAGTGCTGATTGAGCCGTGACTCGGGGTGCGAGGAGGGGAGAAGTTTGGGTATGCCGGTGGTGATCATTCGTGGTTCTCACCACCGGCAGTTTTGCTTAGCCGACAGATCTTAACGGGATCGTGTCATTGAGCTGTTCAAGCATCGTTTTGCAGTACCAATCATCAAACTGACACACACCAATTTCGCTGGCCACCGACAATGGGCCCGGCTCGTAAGCAGGAGAGCTGACGCCGACCTGTGCGCCTTCAACCAAGGTGCGATCCTGGTCATTGGTTGCAAGCCAAACCTTGGTCAGGCGATCGATGTCGTAGTCGACACCTTCCTGCGCGTCCTTCTTGACGATCCATTTTGTAGTGACCAACGTTTCGCCCGGACCGATGGGCAGAACGCGGAAGCTCAGCGCGTGATCGCCCAGAAAGTGGTTCCAGGTCGATGGGTAGTTGAAATACAGCAGCGCACCGATGTTGGCTTCACCGGTTGTGTCCAAGCGACCGGCAACCGCAGGCTTGCCATCCATTGTGTAGCTGACGGCACCGGAAAAAAGGGGGATGCGCGTCATGCGGAAGCGACCGTCTTCGTCCATGACCAATCGGCTGGGCAGGCCTGCCGCTTCGCAACGATCCCAATGCTCTTTGAGTTCAAGATCCTCATCGCCTCCGGCGCCACCCACTGATGGGTTGTCGACGAATGAGTGCATCAATTCCGGGTGAGTAAAATCGCAGTGGTAACACTCGCGGTTGTTCTCGAAAACCAGTTTCCAGTTACCTTTCTCGATGATGTTCGACTCAAACGCGACTTTACAGTCGT
The DNA here is from genome assembly GCF_949768175.1 of Pseudomonas sp. IT-P74. NCBI lineage: Bacteria > Pseudomonadati > Pseudomonadota > Gammaproteobacteria > Pseudomonadales > Pseudomonadaceae > Pseudomonas > Pseudomonas sp. IT-P74. The sequence goes on from NZ_CATKQD010000001.1 coordinate 247,469, forward strand.
CCAGGTTATGAGGCGCAACGAAAGGCGTCAGAGATTTTCTGAATGACGAAAAGTCAGGCGCCACATCAGCGACGCACACATAGATGTACGTTTCGACGACCTCACAATGCACGGACTTCAAGCCATGCTGTGACTTGTCGAAGTCCTCCCCCATGTTTCCGGCGAAAAGCAGTCTGCCATCCAGTTCGAATGTCCATTTGTGGTAAGGGCACACCAGCTTGGCGACCTTGCCGCTCGCTTGCGGGCATACCTTGGAGCCGCGATGACGACAAGCGTTGTGGAATGCACGAATCTGCTTGTCTGCGCCACGGACGATCGCGACAGGGTAATCGCCGATTTGCAGCGACAGGTACTGACCCGACTTCTCCAGCTCAAATGTGTGCCCGGCGAAGATCCAGCTTTTGTGCCAGATCTGTTCCAGATCCTGCCTGTAGACATCTGGGTCGCTATAGAGGGTACCTGGCAGCGCATGGTCAGGCTTGCGCTGCGCAACAAGATTTGAAACTGCCGATTTAGTGCTCACGGTCAACACACTCCAAAATACCAAAGGGACGACAAAAGACCATTGTTTGCATCAATCTCGATATTGGGTAACGTCATTTCGCCGATAAAATATCGCTGTTGTAAAGACTACGTCTGCAATCACACCCCAACAAGAAACTTTTACGCTTATCAATGCATAAACAAATGTTATCGATCGATAGCGTAGCTTTAAGCTGCTGTTCGTAACCAATTGATTTTAAAGGATTAATAATTTTCGACTCTGTGCGCTATATCGCTTTAAAGATGTCTATGCGAGGAAGACACGCTATTGACCACTCTATTGCCCCATGCCAGTCTGGATTCAACAGCTAACGGTACTTAGTCAGTAAAACAACCTCTGGCGATCTCGTGCTTGAGCATTGGGAACTGTCCCGTAAAGCATAGAGATCTTTATCGCGCCTCAAGGCATTAAAGCTGACGCGTTTGTTGATCTTCCACCTAACTCCCATTCGGAGCATTTATCTTGAAATTTGAAGGTATTTATACGCCAGCAGTAACTCCTTATAACTCTGATGGGGAGATTGACTGGGATGTGTACTCCCAAGTTTTGGAGTCGCTGATTGAGGCGAAGGTGCACGGCATTATTATCGGCGGGTCGACCGGCGAGTATTATGCGCAGACGTCGGAAGAACGCACCGAGTTGGCGGCCTACGCCAAAGACGTGATTGGCACGCGGGTGCAACTGATCGTCAGTACCGGGGCGATTCGCACCGAAGATGCGGTTCAGTACGCCAAGGATGCCAAATCGATCAAAGCGGACGCCATTCTTGTCACGTCCCCGCCTTATGCGCTGCCAACCTCACAGGAAAACGCGATTCACGCGCTCACTATCGATCGCGCAGCGAACTTGCCGATCATGCTTTACAACTATCCGGGGCGCATGTGCGTTTCGATGGATGAAGAATACTTCACGCGTGTCAGCCAATCGAAAAACGTCATCGCCATCAAGGAAAGCTCCGGCGACATGGGCCAGGTGCATAGGCTGGCCCGGCAGTTCCCCAATATCGCCTTGTCCTGCGGATGGGACGACCAGGCCCTCGAGTTTTTTGCCTGGGGCGCCCGCAGTTGGGTGTGCGCAGGTTCCAACTTCCTGCCCAGGGAACACGTTGCGCTTTATGAAGCCTGCGTGATCGAAAAGAACTTCGACAAAGGCCGTCAAATCATGTCGGCAATGATGCCGCTGATGAATGCCCTGGACGGTGGCAAGTTCGTGCAGTCGATCAAGTACGGCTGTGAAGTTGCCGGATTGAACGTCGGTAACGTGCGCCTGCCGTTGCAGCCACTTGAAGCGGACGAAAAACAGCGTTTCGCGTCGGTCATTACTGAACTCAAACGTAACGTAGCCAACATTACTTCGGGAGCCAGCCATGGGTGATCTTCTGAGCAAGGCCGAATACGCTGCTCTGGCCAAAGACATTTCGCTGCCATCCAGGGCGTTCATCAATGGCGCGTTCAAGCCCGCGATCTCTGGCAAAACCTTCGCCACGAACAATCCGGCAACCGGTGCCTTTTTGACCGACATCGCAGCTTGTTCGTCCGATGATGTCGACTTCGCGGTGAGCAATGCCAAGGAGGCCTTTGAGGATGGACGCTGGAGATCTGTTTCGCCTCGGGAGCGCAAAGCGGTTCTGTTGAAGTTTGCAAACCTGCTTGAAAGCCATCAACACGAACTGGCCGTTCTCGAAAGTCTCGATAGCGGCAAACCGGTCAGTGAATGTCAGTTGGTCGACATCCCGGACACCATCCACACGATCCGCTGGCACGCAGAACTGATCGACAAGATTTATGACAACACCGCCCCGGTGGGCAGCGACGCGCTGACCATGGTGGTCCGGGAGCCGATCGGCGTGGTGGGCTGCGTATTGCCCTGGAACTTCCCGCTGCTGATGCTGGCCTGGAAAATCGGCCCGGCGCTCGCTGCGGGCTGTTCGGTCATCGTCAAACCTGCCGAACAAACATCACTGACCACGTTGCGCGTTGCTCAGTTGGCGTTTGAAGCCGGTATACCCGCCGGGGTCCTCAACATTGTGACCGGCACGGGCAAAGAGGTCGGCGAGCCCATTGGCTTGCATAACGACGTCGACATGGTGAGCTTTACCGGTTCCACTGCGACCGGCCGCCGCTTCCTGCATTACGCCGCCGATTCGAACCTGAAGCGCATCGTCCTTGAGTGCGGCGGGAAAAACCCGGCCGTGGTGATGGACGATGCGCAAGACCTGGATCTCGTCGCTCAGCATGTCGTCAATGGCGCGTTCTGGAATATGGGCGAGAACTGCTCCGCGACCTCGCGTCTGATCGTCCATGCGTCTGTTAAAGACGAGCTGCTGGAGCGCATGGGCGCCTACATCCGCGAATGGAAGATGGGCGACCCACTTGATCCGGAAAACCGCGTAGGGTCGCTGGTCAGCCCTGAGCATTTCGCAAAAGTGAAGTCGTACCTTGAGCACGCCACCGCCGGAAAGCTTGAAGTGGTTTACGGTGGTGCGACCAAAGACGGTGCCTTCGTAGAGCCGACCGTGATAGACGGTGTCGGTCCAGACAACCGTCTGTTTCAGGAAGAGATCTTCGGCCCGATTCTTTCGGTCACCACCTTCAATACGATCTCGGAAGCGATTGCCCTGGCCAATAACACGGTCTACGGCCTGGCAGCCTCGGTGTACACCGCCAGTCTGCGCCGGGCGATCAGGTTGTCGCGGGAAATTCGCGCGGGCATCGTCACGGTGAACTGCTTTGGTGAGGGCGATGCTTCGACGCCATTCGGCGGCTACAAGGAGTCGGGCTTCGGCGGTCGGGACAAATCCATTTTTGCCCATGACCAGTACACCGAAATCAAAACAATCTGGATCGATGTGTCTGATCGGTCGGATGAAGAGACCGAAAAATGAGCACCCATACCATCAAGCGCCTGCCGGTAGATACCGGGGTTTCGGGTTGGGAGGCGATTTCCGCACGCACTGCGCCTGTCCGCATGCTTGATGGAAACGTGACGGCGGACTGGCTGATTATCGGTGCCGGTTTTGCCGGCTTGTCCGCCGCTCGCAGACTTTCACAGTTACACCCCGGTGACAGCATTGTTGTGGTCGATGCTCATGAAGTCGCCAAGGGGCCGGCAGGCAGGAACTCTGGTTTCATGATCGATGTGCCGCACAGTCTGTCGTCCGGGGAATACTCCGTGGCGAGTGAGTCTGCAACGGCGCTGGAAATCACGCAAAATCGTTTTGCGATTGATTTTGCCGCGCAAGCCGCACGCGAGTACGGCATGTCCACAAACACCTTTGACCCATCAGGGAAGATCAACGCGGCCGCCACTGAGCGGGGATTGAAGCTGAACGTCAATTACGCTCAATCCCTTGAGCGCATCGGCGAGAAGTTCGAGATGTTTGATGCCGCGCAAATGCGCGAAATCACCGGGTCCACCTATTACCACGGTGGGATCTACACGCCCGGTGCAGTGTTGATTCAACCCGCGCAATACATTAGAGACCTGGCAGCAGGGCTGGAAGGGAAAATCACGCTGTTCGAACGCTCTCCGATTATTGAGTTGACCAGGCAGGGAAGCGGTTGGAGCGCTCGATCTCATAACGGGACGGTGCACGCACCCAAGGTCATTTTGGGGGTTAACGGGCACATTGAAGACTTTGGACATTATCAAGGACGCCTGTTGCACGTCTTCACTTACGCCTCCATGACGGCCGCGTACAGTGATGATGCATTCAAGAAAGACGTGCCGGGTAGAGCCAAGTGGGCATTGTTGCCAGCCGATCCAATGGGAGCGACTGTTCGTAAAATCTCTACGGACGGTCTCTCGCGTATCGTCATCCGGACAAAGTTCACCTATGACCCGAGTATCCAGGTCACGCCAGAGCGTGTAGCGGCGGTGGCCAAGGAGCAGCGACACTCCTTGGACGCCCGCTTTCCGGAATTGAAATCCACTGCGTTGGAATTCAGTTGGGCCGGCCGTCTGTGTTTGAGTCGTAACAGCGCCGCTGCATTTGGCGAGATCGAAGAAAACCTGTATTCGGCTTGCTGCGAAAATGGGTTGGGAACGGTCAAGAGCACTCTGGCAGGTGTAATGGCGGCGGAATTGGCTTCGGGTATACGTTCTGATTTTCTGGAAAGTATCAGTCACGCGCCAGGGCCCAGCAGGCTCCCCCCCCAAATAATAACGAAGCTGGGTGTCAGTTCGGTCATTCGCTGGCATGAATTTTGGGCCGGGCGAGAAGGTTAACAAGTTTAAGTTGGCGGCTTTTCCTATATGGAGAGCATTTTTTCGATTCAGATCCGCGTGCGTGAACTGCCAGTGTTTATGTGCCTATCACGGACATCATTGCGATGGGTGCCGAGGTCAAGAATGGCAGGGGAGGAGCCATAAGCTGCACGCAGCGCTCTTGGCCATTTGTTACCCTGTGTACCAAAGAACAGGTCAGGGTAAAGAAGCGAGACGTAAAGTGATCGAACGACGAGATTTCAGCGGGTGTATGAAAGGTAAAAACCTGCGCTATGTGGAAGAGACCCGGAGTGAGCCGACGGCCCATGCCCGGGCAGGATTTTTACTGCTCGAGCACTTCTCGTTGCCTGCATTTACGCAAGCGCTCGATACGATTGTCACTGCCAACCTTTTGCGTCCTGCGTTGTTCTCTTCACGAACCTTCGGGGTGCAGGACGGAGAGGTGACCAGCGACCTTGGCCTGGTCATTCGACCGGATGCGCGTCTGGACGTGGCAGCACTCAAAGACCTTGATTTGCTGGTCATATGCGGCGGTTATCGCACCGAACTCAAAGTCAATCACGAGCTGATCAGCATCCTTAAAACGGCATCGGAACTGGGTATCACCCTGGCCGGGCTGTGGAATGGGGCGTGGTTTTTGGGCGTGTCAGGTTTGCTTGAGGGGTATCGTTGTGCGATTCATCCCGAACACCGACCTGCGCTCGCAGAAATTTCAAAAGTCACGCATGTCACCAGTGAAGCATTTGTCATGGATCGAGACCGGCTGACGGCTTCGAGTCCGGCGGGTGCCTATCATATGGTTCTCGAGTGGATCAAAGGACTGCACGGCAAGGCACTTGTCGAGGGCATCGAAGACATTCTGTCTTTCGAAGAGTCGCGGTATCGGCGTATCAAACCGACACAGAACATCTCGTTGAGCGCTCCCCTCAAAGAGGTGGTCAAGCTGATGGACGCCAACCTGGAAGAACCGTTGCAAATGGACCAACTGGCGGTCTATGCCGGACGCTCCCGTCGACAAATAGAGCGCTTGTTCAAAGAGCAACTGGGTACCACGCCGCAACGGTATTACCTGGAATTGCGCATTACCGAAGCACGGCGATTACTTCAGCACACAGAGCTGTCTCAGGTTGACGTGCTGGTCGCATGCGGCTTTGTTTCACCGAGCCATTTCAGTAAATGCTACAGCTCGTACTTCGGTTACCGGCCTTCGAGAGAAACGCGGTTGGTGAAGTAAAAACCGGGCTGTCGAAAAAATTCAGGGAGGAGGGCATGACCGAGTTGCGATTGAAGTGTGACCGAACAAAAAATGCCGCGCCCACCGTTGCTGCGAGTCCTGGCGTCGCAAGGCCCCAACTCGGGATTTTTTTATGCCTGCTTTCAATGCTTATCTTTGCGAGCCAGGACGGAATAACCAAGTTGCTTGTCAAAGACTTCCCGGTTGCCCAACTGGTCATGGTGCGCTATTGGGTGTTTGTCGTTTTTGCCCTCGGATATGCCGCCTACCAAGGTAGGGGCAAAGAGTCATTTCGCAGTAAGCACCCTTGGCTCCAAATCATTCGAGCGCTGTTAGCCGTGGGTGAAACCATACTGTTTGCAGTGGGGCTACGATATTTGGGCCTGGCCGAAATGCATGCGCTCTATGCCGTATTTCCGCTGATTGCACTGGCATTGGCGGGGGCCGTGCTTGGGGAGTTCATAGGTCTGCGGCGCTGGATTGCCGCCGCCATAGGGTTCACCGGGACACTGATCATCCTTCGACCAGGCGCGGGCGTTTTTGAACTCGCGGCGCTGATTCCCCTGCTGGCTGCTTTAACATTCGCGGTGTTCAACGTACTGACGCGCCGGATTAGCCAGCACGACGCCTTTGCTACGAACATGCTCTTTATGGCAAGTGTGGGTGCCCTGACAGTCACATTTGCGGGGCTACCCGCATGGGTTTCTCCGACTCCGGTCCAGGGCCTCTTGATGGGGATCCTGTCATTGACGGGCGTAGTCGCTCAGATTCTGTTCATTCAAGCACTGAAATACGCAACCGCTTCTACCCTGCAGCCTTTCAACTATGCGCTTCTGGTGTTCGCCACTTTGATTGGTGTGATCGTCTTTGCCGAGCGCCCCGACACATGGGTAGTTGTCGGAGCAACGTTGGTGATTATCGGTGGGCTGTATGCGATTAAAGCCAAGGCGTGAGCACTCAACGCGTGCCCGTCACGAAATTTTGCAGCGCAGGAGAGTCAGTGACTCCCTCCATTGCAAGTCAGGCTGTCAGGCTGATTCGATCAAAACGGCAGTGGCAGTTTCGCTGTGCGCCCCCCATCCACCACGAGCACCTGCCCGGTAATGAAGGCCGATGACTGCGAAGCGAGGAAAACGACTGTCCCGCCGACATCCGCCGGCAACCCGGTGCGTCCGACCGGGTGAAGGCGCTGGAGTGCCTGGCGCGCCGCGTGCGGATCAGCTTGAGCGGCGAGATATGCATCACTCAACTCGGAGTTTATCCACCCTGGAGCAATGGCATTGCAGCGAATGCCGTCCCGTCCGAGATCGACTGCCAAGGCTCGGGTCAGCCCATGGATGCCAGCCTTGGAGGCACAGTACGCGGCATGTTCAGGGTTGGCGCCTATTCCTTCGATCGACCCGATGTTGATGATGCTGCCACCGCCTCGCTGACGCATCTGAGGCACCAACGCCTTGCACAAGAACGCTGGTGCCCGCAGATTGACAGCCATCATGCGATCCCAGTCCTGCTCGGTCATCTCATCAATCGATTTTTCGAACATGAACCCTGCATTATTCACCAGGACATCGACTCCGCCGAGCTGCTCCCGGGCTATTTGCGCGATCAAACCGGGGGACTCCACCGCAGCGAGATCTGCCTCGACGAAATAGACCTGAGGGTGATTTTGCAAGTCGGCGTCCAGTGCCTGACGCTGAGCGATCAACACCGTAGCTCCCGCCACAAGCAATTGTTCGGTGATGCCTCGGCCAATCCCTCTGCCGCCCCCGGTCACCACTACATTTTTACCGTTGAGCATAGCTACTTCTCCTTAGCCGGACACCGGCTTGGCGCCTGTGACTTCTACCGTTTCACCGGCGATGTACCTGGCCTCGTCGGACGCCAGAAATGCGATGACATCCGCAATGTCTTCGGGCTCGGCGATACGGCCTAGCGGCACGCTCTTGTTTAACTCTTGCACGGCTTTGTCCGGATCCAGGCCGCGACGTTCAAAGCCGCTGCGTATCATCGGGGTATTGATTTCGTGCGGGCACACGGCGTTGACACGGATGCCCAAAGGGGCGCAATCGCGGCCCAGATTTTTGGTCAAAGCCGCGACGGCCCCTTTGCTTGTGCAATACGCCACGTGGGCGGGGCCTGGATAAATTCCCCAGACAGATGATGTGTTGACGATTGCGGCGCCCGGGCGATTTTTCATGTGCGGTATCGCGGCACGGCAGATGAAGAACACCGCATTCAGGTTTACGCCCATGGCGTCGAACCACATGTCGTCAGTGGTTTCCTCTATCGTGCCGCGGGGAATGATGCCCGCATTGTTCAATACGATATCGATCCCCGAAAAAACATCGACGGCCGTTTGGACAATCGCTTCGCAATATTCTTTTCGGCGTAAATCGCCTGCCACGTAGTGCACTTCGGCGCCCAGGTCACGAACTTTGGCTGAGATTGATTTGCAACCGGCTTCGTCAAGATCAGATAAAACAAGCTTTGCGCCTTCTCGGGCGAACAATAACGCCAATGCCTGTCCGACACCGCCAGCAGCGCCGGTAATGACCACCACCTTATTATTGAATTTCATAGGGCAACCTAATAGTTTTTGGTGCAGCCATTATTTAATTTCAATGGAATGCAGCGTCCAATAACTTTTTTACAGGGCCAAAGATAACGTGGCGTTATCCTGAAATTTTTGACTCGATAGTTTTTTCTGGTGTCCGCGAAGTCTTGATAAAAGTGTCCGCACTTTTTCAAAAAGTTAATTGATTCGGATCATTGATGACGTGCTCAATTGATTTGGCGATTGATCGTCTCGAAAATGTACGCCCCTGTACATGCCGTGTACGCCACGGATCCTGAGGTGTACAGTGGCGAAGAATTTTCAAATAAAGGTGCACCCGAATGTCACAGACAGGAAGGGCGAAAACCAAAGCGCAGGATGCCGGCTGGCGAGGCTCCGTCGATGTTTGGCTGGACGCCGCCTACGATGCTCTTAAAGAGTCGGGTGTGGATGCTGTGCGGGTGATGCCGCTGGCCAAACGCTTGAATTTGTCCCGTACCAGCTTTTACTGGTTCTATGAAGATCGCGAACAGCTGCTCGCGGCACTCCTGGCTCGATGGCGGGACAAGAACACCGGCGGTATGGTCAGCCAATGCGAGAGTTACGCAGAAAGTATTTCCGAAGCGATTCTAAATGTCTTCGAATGCTGGGTGAACCCTGAACTGTTCGACTCGCAGTTCGAATTTGCCGTGCGCAGTTGGGCGCTGCAATCGGACGAGGTCACTGCTGAAATCGCTCTGGCCGATGAAACCCGGATGAATGCCCTGGCCGCGATGTTTCGACGGTTTGGCTACGACGGCGAGGGGGCCGATGTTCGGGCCAGGACGATCTACCTCACGCAGATCGGCTACATCTCCATGAAAACCAATGAAGATATCGTCGTACGATTTCGACGGATTCCTCAGTACGTGAGTGTGTTTACCGGCAAAGTACCCAAGCGGCGCGAGCTGGACCGCTTTTATGGAAAGTTCGGCTACGCGGAAAAAGAGCCCGGCGTTTTCGTTCCCTTGGTCGATACATTCGAGGAGTCGACTGCCGATGGAGAATAGAACTCTGGGCATCATCGGGGGCACCGGCTGGCTCGGCCGCGCTATCGCCCAGGCGCTGCTCGATAGCGGGTTCATCGGGCCTGACCGTTTGCTGATCTCGAACCGCTCCGGCGTCAGTACCTTCGAGCCAGGCGTGAGACTGCAGGCCGACAACCAGCAGTTGGTGGACCTCAGCGATATTGTCGTGCTGTCCATTCGGCCGGAGCAGTTTCGTGAACTGCGGATCAACGTTCGCGGCAAGCTGGTGATTTCCCTGATGGCCGGAGTTCCGGCGGCAACCATCAGCGCGGCCACCGGTGCGGATGCAGTGGTGCGGGCCATGCCGAATGCGGCCGTGGACATCAGGCAGTCGTTCACGCCCTGGCACTGTACCGGAAACCTTGTTGAACGCGATCGCCAGTGGGTGCAACGACTGTTCGAGTGCGTGGGTTCAGCGGACGAAGTGCCTGATGAAGACTGTATCGATTACCTCAGCGCGCTGTCCGGGACTGGGCCGGCCTTTCCGGCAATGTTGCAAATGGCACTGACTAATCAGGCGGTGGCTGCGGGAATTCCCCTTGCCATCGCCCAGCGCGCTGCACAAGGCGTGGTGGTGGGGGGCGGCCAGATGCTTGCCAGCCGCGATCCGCGGCAAATGATTGAGTCGTTGATGGCTTACCGTGGTGTGACGGCAGCAGCGCTGCAGTCGATGGCCGATCAGGATATCGAATCCATTGTGGGGCGGGCAGTCAATGCAGGCGCTGAGGTTGCGCGGCGGGGAATGTAGCCGGGGCAGGGGATATACAGTGAAGGCCCGCTGAAGGGCCTTCACTGCAGAAGGCGTCATGGGACGCTCCGTGCGGCCCTTGACCGCGCCAGACGTGCCAGGGATTCAGATTTCTTTCACCAGGCGCAAAGCGTCGTAGATGGCCGCGTGGGTGTTGCGAGCAGACACGGCGTCGCCGATCCGGAACAGCTGGAAGCGTCCTTCGGGATGGGTGACGATGTTCTGTGCCGTGCCGGCGATCAGGTCATGCTGCTCTACTGCGCCGCCATTGGTGGAGAGAGGACGCAGGTCGAAGTACAAATCGTCCAGCGGAAGGGTGCCGTGGTTGACGACCACCTGATCGACCACGCGCTGCTTGTGAACCTGTCCGTAATCGCTGCCAAAGGTTGCAACGAGCCCGCCATCACGTTTTTCCACGGTATCGACCCGGTAGGTCACGGTGAAGGTGACGTCCAGGTCCTGCAGGCTGCGCATGTAGGGCACCAGGTTCATGGCCATGACTTCAGGTGCGAACGAGCGATCAGGGGTGACGATTTCGACGCTCGCACCGCTTTGCGCGATGACCTCGGCAGCCTGCAGGGCAGCATGATCCCCCGCATCGTCGAAGATCAGTACGTTGCGACCGGGCTTGATGTCGCCGGAAATGATGTCCCAGGTTGAAACCACGAGTTCGTTGCCTTTGCTGAGCACCTCGGTATCCGGCAGGCCGCCGGTCGCGACGATAACCACGTCAGGCTCGAAGGCTTGCACAGTGTCGGCTTCGGCCCAGGTATTGAAGTGAAACTTCACCCCCAGCCGTTCGCATTGCGCCATCCGCCAATCAATGATGCTGATCATCTCGCGACGACGCTCGCTCAGCGCGGTCAGACGAATTTGCCCACCGGGTTGGTCAGCGGCCTCAAGCACCGTCACGTCATGACCGCGCTCACCGGCGACCCGCGCCGCTTCCAGCCCGGCAGGGCCGGTACCGACCACGAGCACCTTGCGCTTGACGGCGGCTTTGGGAATGTCATGAGGCATGGTGGTTTCCCGCCCCGTCGCTGCATTGTGGATGCAGTAGGCCGCGCCGCCCTGGTAGATGCGATCCAGGCAATAGTTGGCGCCCACGCAGGGGCGAATGTCTTCTTCGCGCTTCTCGATGATTTTGCGCACGATGTGCGGATCGGTCATGTGCGCGCGGGTCATGCCCACCATGTCCACTTTGCCCGAGGCGATCGCGTAGCGCGCGGTGGCGACATCGGGAATCTTCGCCGCGTGGAAGGTCGGAAAGCCTGTCGACGAGCGGATCTCGCCAGCGAAATCGAGATGGGGCGAGTTGCGCATACCCTGAATCGGGATGACATCGGTCAGCCCTGCATCCGTATCGATGTGACCGCGCACGACGTTCAGGAAGTCGACCAGTCCGCTGTCCTTGAGCATGTGAGAAACCTGCATGCCCTCGCTGGCAGTGAAGCCGCCAGGCAGTTCTTCATCACCGGTGTAACGAACGCCCAGCAGAAAATCTTCGCCTACACGCTGGCGGATGCCACGCAGGATGTCGAAGGTAAAGCGCATGCGGTTTTCCAGCGACCCGCCGTAAGGGCCGTCGAGATCATTGGTCAACGGCGACCAGAACTGGTCCATCAAATGCCCGTAAGCCTGAAGCTCCAGGCCATCGAGACCTGCCGCCTTCATGCGTTCCGCGGCGTCTACATAGTCCTTGATGATCCGCTCGATGTCCCATTCCTCCATTTTCTTCGGGAAGGAGCGGTGCGACGCCTCGCGGCGGTGTGACGGCGACACCACCGGTAACCAGTCGGCCTTGTCCCAGCGGGTGCGACGGCCCAGGTGAGTCAACTGGATCATTACTGCCGCGCCATGTTCGTGGCATTCATCGGTCAGGTCCTTCAACCAACCAACTACTTCGTCCTTGTAGGCGAGCACATTGTTGAACACCGGCGGGCTGTCTCGGGATACGGCAGCGGAACCGGCAGTCATGGTCAGGGCGACACCGGCTTTGGCGCGCTCCACGTGGTAGGCGCGATAGAGATCCTTGGGCATGCCGTCCACAGGGTAGGCCGGTTCATGGGAGGTGGTCATGATCCGGTTTCTGAGGGTCAGATTCTTGATTTTATAAGGTTGCAGCAAGGGATCGCTGGACATCGTGGTGCGCTCCAAAGTGGGCTTCATCAGGCTCGGTGACTTAAAATTAGGATAAATGTACACCTGTGTCAACGTTCGATGACACAGGTGTACATTTTGCTTGCGTGCCGAAAAAACCTGGATTAACATCCGCCCAAACAAGGACGAATGTAGCTCGTCCGCGTCTGTCATCCATTTAGAAGGAGAGAAGCGTGACTGAGTTATTTGATATTCGTTTGGCCAGCAAACAAACTGCCTTCACTGAAATCCCGGTCATAGATATTTCGCCACTCATAAACGGCGAAAATCCGCTGCGGGTGGCAAGCCAGATAGGCGAAGCGTGCGAAAAGGTGGGTTTTTTTTATATAAAAAACCATGGCGTTTCGCAGCAACTGATAGACGAGATGTACAGGCTCACCAAACTTTTTTTCAAGCTTCCATCCGAAGAGAAGAACACACTTAATATCGTGAACTCCGGGCTAACGCTACGTGGTTACATCCCGATGTATGCGGAAAACGTAGATCCTGCCAATACGCGCGACTTCAAAGAGTGCTTTGATTACGGCGCCCATTACGATGAAGTTTCTCCGTTTTTTGGCCCTAATCAAATGCCGTCCGGACTGCCGCAATTCGAAACGGTTGCCGAGGCTTATCATTCAGCTGTATTGGCGCTTGCGAGAACGCTCATCGGCGGCATCGCGCTGAGTCTGGATTTGCCGCACAATTATTTTGAACAACGCCAACGCAAGCCCATCACTATTCAGCGCGTTTTGCGTTATCCGCCTCAGACAGGAAAGGTCTCCCTGGAAGAGATCGGTATTGGTGCACACACGGATTACGGCTTCCTGACAGTCCTGTCTCAAGACACAGTTGGCGGTTTACAAGTCAAGAACCGAGCAGGGGAGTGGGTTACTGCCCCACCCGTTGAAGGCACTTTTATCGTCAACATTGGTGATCTGGTTCAAACCCTCACCAACGATCGCTACACCTCGACAATGCATCGCGTCATCAATACGAGCGGTCTAGAGCGCTATTCAATACCTTTCTTTATTGATTTGGACTTCGATGCGGTTGTTGAGCCTGTGCCAACCTGCGTGAGTGAGGCTCTACCCGCGAAGTATGAAGCGTACACTTGTGGTAAACACAAATTTAAGCGTTTCGTTGATAGCTATGCGCATCTGAAAGTCGAATAGGGCGTTTTCTATGTGCATCCTGTATATGGCCGACCCCGCCGATGTGCAGAAATGGCGAGATTGCCTGTCAACGCTCGCCCCCGAACTAGAGTTCCGCCAATGGCCTGATATCGGTAACCCGGCAGAGGTGCACTACATCCTGGCTTGGGTGCCTCTTGCCGACATTGCGGAGCAGTTTGGTAATCTTCGACTCCTCTACGCTGCCGGGGCTGGAGTTGATCAGTTCGATCTGGCTCGTTTGCCTGCTAACGTGTCGCTGATACGGCTGGTAGATAGCTCGATGGCTGACATTATGGCCGAGTATGTTCTGTTTGGTGTTCTTGCCTTGCATCGAGACATCCTCGCTTACCAAGTGGATCAGCGCAGTGGTCGCTGGCAACCTCGACCAATCGTGCATGCTTCACAGCGGCGTGTTGGTGTCATGGGGGTTGGCAATCTCGGACGCGCCGCGCTTGATCGCCTTCAGCCATTGGGATTTCAGCTCAGTGGCTGGAATCGCTCTTTGAAGGAAGTGCCCGGTGGTCACTGTTACGTCGGCCCGGACGAACTGGAGGCGTTTTTAGGGCAGTGCGACATCCTAGTGAACATGTTGCCACTGACCCCCGAAACAGATGGGATACTCAATGCCGCGAGGCTCGATTGCCTGCCTCATGGAGCTGGACTGATTAACGTGGGACGTGGCGCCCACGTTATAGAAACGGCTTTGCTTTCCGCGTTGGATGAAGGCCGTTTGGGAGGAGCCGTACTGGATGTACTGGTACAAGAGCCTCCTTCTCAAGACAACCCACTTTGGAAACACCCTCGAGTGCTCCTGACCCCTCATGTTGCAAGCGATGTGCAGATTGAAGGTGGTGTGGCAGTGATAGTTGAGAATCTTCGAAGAGAGCGTGAAGGAATGCCTCTGTTGAATGTGGTTGATCGGTCTAAAGGCTATTAGTTAGGAAGAGGAAGAGTGGAAGCTCCAGTCGAATACCATCGAGACTGACCTATAACTTAGCTCAACTAAATGGTTGTTTAGTTTAGTTATAATTTCTGGTTATTAATGAAGGAGGGGAGTTGACCAGATGATCCAGAGGTAACTCATCCTTATTCGCTATCTTCCAAATATGTGCGATATCTTCAAAGCACAGGTGTAATCGATAACAAGCCCCGTAAATAAATGGCTCCAGCCATCCACGGCGGCCATTCAAAGGAGTATGCAATGGATCATTTTCCTAGCTGGATGCTTCAACGCGCTCACAATTACCTGAAAGCCGCTGAGGTTCTGAATGCGCAAAACCTACCGCACGTTGTCCAGGTCAATGCGGAGATTGGCATGGAAATCCTGCTCAAGAGCTTTATTTCCGTACCAGCATCAAGGTACATCCGGCGAGACCTACAAACTCGACGCCGTAGCGTTGGCCGAAGCTCACCAGCATCTGCAAAGCGCCGACAAAGCCAGCCGTAAAACCCCTGATAAGCACGATCTGTTGACGTTGTTCCATGCGATGCTCGAAGCGATTCGGAGCAGCTTGGCCCTGGACAGCCAGGAAGGTTCCTTTGAGAGATTCCGCGACGTGTTCACCAACAGCCGGTATCGGTATGAGTCGAGCAGCGGAAATTTTGTGGCCCGGTAGTGATCGAGGCCTGGGCGTGCTTCAAATCTGGCCACCAGATGCTCCCACATCCGTATTGGACGTTACGCATAATGTATATTATGTTAAATCCTGTATTGAGGCAGATCCCCGCTTCACGTTCAGAGGTCCACATTCTCAAAAAATTGTGGCTTTCGATAAAAAAGGAATGCCCTTTCCCGAAGCGTTACAAAACATCAGCCGGCAACCCTAAGGCGACAAGACCGGCGCAGCGAACTTCGCCTACGGGGCATCGAAGGACTCTATAGATCTCAGAAACCACCTGCATCGTTGCGTCTTCGATCGTTCCTTCATTACGGCATAAAACCCAGCCGTGATCTGCAATCGCTCGCTCGAACGCCTTGGTACAAGCGACATGTTCTTCCAGCTTATGGATCACGGTACTACTCAGCCCACGCCGTCGTGCCGCGGCCCTGGCCCATGAAATTTCAGGCGTGGTGACAACCCCGACATGCAGGTCTGGCACTCGCACGTTTCGATCGATGTTCAGCTGTAGAATCTCTGCAAACGGGACTATCCGGCGAAACGCGGCATCAGACGGGTACCAGCGATCGATCAAGATGATGCTGTCTGGTGGCTGTTTAGCCAGCACGTGCCGGGAAATCCAGGTACGGCTATCGGCAAAGCGCTCACAAACCTCCAACTCCAAATCCCGGGTGGGATTTCTCACGAGTTTGTTCACGAGGGCCATTGTTTCACCCCTATAGGGATCGCTTTTTTGCTCGCAAAGTCGGATCACCTTTTTGTTGTCTGCCCTCAGTACTTTCGTAACGGCCTCCAACAGTGTGGTTTTGCCGGCGCCTTTGGGCCCATCTAGAGAAACAAACAGCGGACGATTCATTCTTCACATAACGATTGATATACGGTTTTTTTCCATCTGGTCGGCCGTGACAACTGGCGGCCAACAATGGGAGATTTGCAGCGGATCAGCGTGAGAGACGAGTACGTCGAGCACTATCTCATGAGCTATCGCCACATCCAACAGCTCTCTCCCCTGCCCTCACCAGTCAGTTTTTTATACTCAGAACGAACATTCCGAGACGCTAGGGTTTGTGCAGCGGCACCCTACTGGTTCTTCCGTCTGCGCGCGAAGTACCTGGCGTCTCAACGTTTTGTCCCTTGAACGCCAGCGAAAAACAGAAAAAAATCGCTAAGGCAAAACCCGCCGGAAACAACCAGATGCTTTTCCAGTCATGGCTGTCCGCCAACGCGTAGTGATCGGTCACTTGCCCGGCGACCCAGAAGCCGATCAGCATGCCCAGACCATAGGTCGCCAGGGTAATCAGGCCTTGGGCAGAGCTTCTGAAGTGTTCCGAGGCTTTGGCATCGGTGTAGATCTGGCCCGAAACGAAGAAGAAGTCGTAGCAGATGCCGTGCAGGGCGATGCCGGTGAACAGCATAAAGGCCAAGTCGCCATTGTTTCCGTAGGCGAACAACAGGTAGCGCAAGGCCCACGCCAGCATCCCCACCAAAAGCGCGATTTTGATGCCGAAGCGCTGAATGAACAGCGGCAGGAGCAGCATGAACAGCACTTCCGAGACCTGACCGATGGCCATTTTCGCCGTGGGGTTGGTCATGCCGATGTCCGCCAGAAACGGATTGGCATTCTGGTAATAAAACGCCAGCGGAATGCAGATCAAAATGGAGGCGATGAAGAACACCAGGTAGCTGCGGTCTTGGAGCAAGCCCAAGGCGTCCAGCCCGAGCATTTGCTTGAAGCCACCGCTGCCCGACGCTGGCTTCAGGGGGGCGGTGCGCGGCAGGGTGAAGCTGTAAAGGCCCAGAACCAGAGAAGCAA
The DNA here is from genome assembly GCF_949768175.1 of Pseudomonas sp. IT-P74. NCBI lineage: Bacteria > Pseudomonadati > Pseudomonadota > Gammaproteobacteria > Pseudomonadales > Pseudomonadaceae > Pseudomonas > Pseudomonas sp. IT-P74. The sequence goes on from NZ_CATKQD010000001.1 coordinate 264,589, forward strand.
CCGCCGACATCAGAAAGGTATTGCGTAATCCGCCTGATGAAATTGCGCCTTGAGAGTCCCACGCAAACACAAAGCTGATGACCACACCGGCCACAATCCAACCGAGGGTGCCCCACACGCGAATACGGGAAAATTCCAGGGCCGGGTCGCTCATCTGCCGGAACGCGACCGAATTGACCAATGCCAGGGTCGGCATGTAGGTCATCATGTAGGCCAGTACGAACGGATAAAACGTGCTGAAATCTGGCGCTCGATAAAGCTGATACAGCAACACGGCGCCCACCAGGTGCAGCACGGCGAGGATGCGCTCGGCATTGAAGAAACGGTCGGCGATCAAGCCGATCACAAACGGCGCGAGGATCGCGCCCCAGGATTGTGTCGAGAATGCCATGCCGATCTGCCCGCCGCTTGCGCCCAGATTACTGGCGAGGAATGTACCGAGGGTGACGAACCATCCGCCCCAGATAAAGAACTGCAGGAACATCATGGCGCTTAATCGCGCGGTCATCATGGTCATAACAATCACCGTCTTATTGTTTTTCTTTTTGGAGAGAGGAACGAGCAACGTTTTATTCAGGCATCGGGTAAACCCAGCAGTCGACGATTGAAACCTTCGTCGGACGTCACGCTGGCGAAGTCGTCGAACGCCTTTTGTGTCTTGGTGATCATGTGCTGCTCAATGAACGCCGCTCCTTGCGCGGCACCCTGTGTCGAATCCTTCAAACAACACTCCCACTCCAGCACGGCCCAACCGGTAAAGTCGTATTGGGTCAGTTTGCTGAAGATCGATTTGAAGTCGATCTGGCCATCGCCCAGAGAACGGAAGCGGCCCGGTCGATCGACCCATACCTGATACCCGCCGTAGACACCCGAGCGGGCATCGGGCCGGAACTCGGCGTCCTTGACGTGGAACATGCGGATGCGGTCGTGGTAGCGATCGATGAACCCCAGGTAGTCCATTTGCTGGAGCAGCAGATGACTCGGGTCATACAGAATGGCGGCGCGTGGATGATGGTCGACAGCCGCTAGAAAACGCTCGAACGAGGCGCCGTCGTGCAGGTCTTCGCCGGGGTGGATCTCGTAGCACAGGTCGACGCCGGCCTCTTCGAAACACTCGAGGATCGGCAACCAGCGCTTGGCCAATTCTGCAAAACCCTGTTCGACCAAACCGCTCGGCCGCTGCGGCCAAGGGTAGAGATATGGCCAGAGCAGCGCGCCGGAAAAGGTCGCATGAGCCTTCAACCCCAACCGCTGACTGGCTCGGGCCGCCAGCTTCAATTGGTCGATGGCCCATTCGGTCCGCGCCTGCGGCTGACCACGTAAGTGCGCCGGCGCAAAGTCATCGAACAAGGCATCGAACGCCGGATGCACCGCTACCAGTTGGCCTTGCAGGTGCGTCGACAACTCACTGATTTCGACGCCCGCTTGAGCACAGATGGCTTTCAATTCGTCGCAATAATCCTGACTGTCGGCGGCGCGCGCCAGGTCGATGTATTGCGTGCCCGACGTGGGTAACTGAATGGCCTTGTACCCTTGGGACGCCGCCCAACGAGCAATATTGGCCAGTGTATCGAATGGCGCTTCAGCGGACATGAACTGCGCCAGGAAAATACCTGGCCCGCGCAAGCCTGTCGGGGGTTGGGGCGTAGGGTTCACGGGGGGACTCTCCGGGTTCATGGATGGCAGACCAGTTCGGTCCACTTGGTGTCGCCACGATGGTTGGCGATCACTGCTTCGATGAAGGCCATGCCGCGCAGTCCAACTTCGATGCCTGGTACGCCGGGGGCATCGTTGCCTTCGACGTTGCTGCGGATTGCGCTGGCGAAGTCGCCGTAGAGGTTGGCCATGGCCTCCAGATAGCCTTCGGGATGTCCGGCGGGCAGACGCATGCGTCGGGTCGCGGCTTCGCACAACCAGGGTTGACCGACACCCGAACGCAGGATGCGCAAGGGTTGATCAATAGAGCGATGAATCAGGCTCGACGGGTCTTCCTGACGCCATTCCAGCCCGCCCTTGTCGCCGTAGATGCGGATCTTCAACGGGTTCTCTTCGCCAGCGCAGACCTGGCTGGCGATCAATACACCGCTCGCGCCGTCGGCCATCTTGAACAGCATCGCGGCGTCGTCGTCCAGTTGCCGGCTTGCAAGGTGCGTATTCAACATCGCACACAGTTGCTTGATGGGTTGGTCTGCCACGAATTCGGCCAATGAAAAGGCATGGGTACCGATATCGCCAATGCAGCCTCCCAACCCCGACTGTTCGGGTTGATCGCGCCAGCCCGCCTGCTTGTTGCCCTGCCCGGCCACATCCTGACTCAACCAGCCCTGGGGATACTCGACGATGACCTTGCGCACCGTGCCGATCACACCGTCGCGAACCATTTCCCGAGCCTGCCAGACCATCGGATAACCGAGGTAGGTGTGGGCCAATCCATAGAGGCGGTCGCTGCTCTCCAGCAGCTTTTTGAGGGGTAACAGCTCAGACAGATTCAGCGCCGCGGGTTTCTCGCTGAACACATGAAACCCTGCACGCAGCGCCTGGCTGGCAATCGGCGCATGCAAGTGATTGGGGGTGACAATGACCAGCAGTTCCATGCGTTGATCAGCGGGTAGCGCGCGCTCGGCATTGAGCATCAGTTGCCAGTCGCTGTAGCAGCGGGAAGCGGGCAATCCCAGCGCCGCGCCCGTGTCCTGGTTGTTGCGGACGTCTCGGCTAAACGCACCGCACACCAGTTCAAAGCGACTGTCGAGCGCGGCGGCCTGACGATGGGCTTTGCCAATGAAGGCGCCCTCGCCGCCACCGACAAACCCCATTCTTATTTTTGGCACTGGAACATTCATCGCGACTTTTCTCTGTTTGAGGCGGTGTCAGGCTTATCTTTCGCCATGATGTAACCGGTTACATCGTGGCGAGAATTTAGGCGCAGTTGTGCGAGGTGTCAAATACCCGGATTAAAATCCACGAACATTTCAGGGCTCGGCCGACCTGCGCTAAGCTCGCCAACCGCACAGTTCGATAATGAGGTGGTCTTGTCCAATATCCGTGAAGTAGCCCGGCTTGCCGGCGTCTCGGTGGCCACAGTATCCAGAACACTGAAGTCGCCTGAGCGCGTGCTCCCCGACACTCGGGACAAGGTCAACGCCGCCGTGGAAAAGGCCGGTTATCGACCGAACCTGATGGCGGTGCAGTTTCGCTCGCGCAGAACCGGCAATCTGGTGATTCTGGTGCCGACCATCGCCAATACCTTTTTCGCCCGGGTGATCAGCGGTGCCCAACAGGCTGCCCAGGCCGCCGGGTACCGACTGCTGCTGTGCGACACCCAGGGCCGCGAGGAAGTAGAACGGGAATTCGCCGAGCTGGTGTACGCCCATCAGGCCGACGGCGTGATTCAGTTGCGCGCCTACGACCCTTTTGAAGCCCCCTTCCCCAGCGCTGAGCTACCACCTATCGTCAACGCCTGTGAGGTGATTCAAGGCGGCCGCCATCCGACGATCAGCCTCGATAACCGCGCGGCCGCCAAGGCCATGACCGAGCATCTGATCGAACTGGGCCACCGGCGGATCGGTCTGATCAAAGGCCCGAAAAGCAGCCCGCTGACCCGCGACCGTGTGGCCGGCTATCAGGATGCATTGCGCCAAGCCGGCATCGCGTCCGATCCCGCCCTGATCTGCCACGGTGATTTCAGTTTGAAGGCGGGTCATGACGGTGCTGCAGCGATGCTGGAGCTGTCTGATCGTCCCACCGCGCTGTTTTGCGAAAACGATGAAATGGCCATCGGTGCGTTGAAGCGAATCAAGCAACAGGGCTTGCGGGTACCGGAGGATATTTCATTGGTGGGTTTCGACGACATCCCCTTCGCGGCGTACTGCGATCCGCCTCTGACGACCATCGCGCAACCCGCCGAAGTCTTCGGCCAGAAAGCCGTCGATATGCTGATCTCTCTGATTGAGAAGAAAACGATTGCACAGCGTCATGTGGTATTGCCGTTTGAGTTGACGTTGCGCAATAGCACAGCTGTGGTCAACGAGCGCTGACCACATCCATTTCAGGAGATTTTCTGATCAGGCAAACGCAATCCAGCAGAACCGACAGATCGTCAGGCGTTGCCGGGCGGACGATCATCGCACTTGTTCCTGGGCTGAAGAGATCAGGCCTCTAGCGTTTCCGTCATTGCAATGCCTTTGCGACCCAATTGCTTGACGCCATACATGGACTGATCCGCCGCCTTGAGCAACGTGTCGAGACTCTGGCCGTGAACAGGAAATAGCGAAACCCCGATACTGCACGAGAGCGATCGTTCTCCAGCGGTTGTCATGACTGGCTGCGCGATGGCTTCAAACAACCTCCCCGCCTTTTTTTCAGCACTCTCAGCGCTGGTAATGTCCGTAAGCAGAATGACAAATTCATCCCCGCCATAGCGTGCGACGGTGTCACGCGAGCGAGTTGCCTGAAGCATGCGACTTGCGACTGTTTGAAGCACTTGATCGCCGACTTCATGGCCGCATTCGTCGTTGATTTCCTTGAAGTGATCCAGGTCGATCAACAACACGGCAAACTGTGTCCCATCCATTTTCCAGCTGTCGATGGCCTGCTCAAAACGATCGGCAAAGAGGTAGCGGTTGGGCAATTGCGTGAGTACGTCATGGGTTGCCAGGTACGTTGCTCGTTCGTGCTCGACTTCAGCCCTTTCTATCGCCTTGAAATGCCGAATCAACACAAGCGGCATGAGGACAAGCGCCCCGGCCAACACGGCAAGGATCACCAACGTTTCGGCAGTCAGAACATCCCCAAACCGCAGCTGACGCTCAAACAGCAACGTCATGGGTTGTGAAGCGTTTTTAATGTCGACCCGATCGGTCAGGCGCGGCAGGAAAAGTTGATCCAGGAAACCAGCCTGTTCTGTGTCCGTAGAAAACACGTTGTTTTCTGAACCGGCACCGGTTTTCAGAACAGCGCTGATATGGACGAAAGGATCAACGTTCGCATCGTTCACGGCTTCCAATAACGAGTCCGTTCTGATCAACAGTAAGGACAACATCGTGCTGCCGAAAAAATTGGGGCGCGTGCTCTCTCTTGCGTCCTCGGTTCGACGGACAGACTGCATAAGAATGTAGGCATTACCACCTTCGAACATCGAGAAAACGGGTGATACGACGGGTTTCTGGTGACTACGGGCTCGAGCCAGTGCAGATGAAAGATGCCCAACGGTTTCCAGCCTGACACCATAGATTGAACTGGACTCCGGGAGTGGCGGGTACATGAACAGCACGGGCCAGGTCTCATTGAGATGGACCTGGTGCTGGGCGGGTTGCCGAGCGAGGCTCGGGAAATCCTTGAGTGCAAAGTCCGGGCGCCAGGTGCGTCTCAACAGCTCTTCAAATGCAGTCTGCTCGGCAATGGGTACCGCCCTCGCCGCCTCGAGCATGTAAATATGAGGGTACGCGGATAAAACCGCTGCAGCATAACGAACGGCTGCTTCCGTATCGCTCTGGTCGACGGCCTGGAGAAATGCTGAAAAACCCGCCAATACCGCTTCATTGGTATCCAGCTGGTTGCGCACGATGCCAGAGATGTTCTGTACGTATTCTGAAAAACGCGTTTCCCGGCGTTCCGTCTCGGATGTAAGCAGTAGCAGGGTCGAAAAACCAACCAGTCCGACCGCCAAAAGAATGAACCCCACCAGCGAACTGCGTCGCTTGGTAAACATCATTCGGGCTTCTCAATGCGCAGTGCGTGCAGGGTGCCGATGGGAATAAGTAAAGCGAAGGCAAAGGCTATGGTTTTCAAACGAGGTGCAATCCATGCAGAAAAAGGGAAGTCCGAAGTCTTACGCTGCCATTATCTCACTAAACCTCGCGGTAGACGTAGAGCCCACTTGAATCGCACCGATTCTCCATTTTCGTCTAACGTCATTGGATGCAATTGCATGATCCACTTCCTCTGAAAATGGAGTTCGACGATGAAAACAATCGCTTCCTGGCTGACAATTACGCTTTTTGGCCTGGTGCTTGGCGGCTGTGCCGCGGTGGGTGCCGGGAGCGGGGGCGCTGGCGAGATGGAAATTCGCTCGGGGAAAATCGAGCAGATTACACAGACCCAGATGCAGACCAATCACGATAGCGGTGTCGGTGCCATAATGGGCGGTATTGGCGGTCTGGCCCTGGGTAGCCTGATCGGCGGGGGCACCGGCCGGGATGTGGCGATGGTCGCCGGTGCCCTCGCGGGTGCGGCAGGCGGCAACTACGTCGAAAAGAAAAAATATGATCAGCCCGTGGACGCACAGCAAATCATCGTTCGCACCCAGAGCGGCGTACTGGTTCAGGTGACCCAGCCGATCAATCCGGCGCTGAGAAAAGGCATGAGCGTGTATGTCGAGGGTGCCGGAAACGAAGCGCGGGTGGTGCCACAAGGCTAGGGGGCGGCTACAGGATGTTGCGCAGCGGACAAGTGGCCGTAGTCACTTGCTGCGCAACATCATCATGTCGAGCAAGTTCGGTTGACACTCAATCAGTCATGCATGAACTCATGCCAGTTGCTGGCAACCCTTGGATCTATGTGTCCTGTGGACCTAAACTTTGTGGTCCCTGCCCTCCTCGCCGATTATTGAACGGATTTCATGACTGAGCATGCCAAGTACCATCACGTGTCCGAAGTACCAGGCCTGGTGCTGGGGTCCGCACGTTTTGCGAATGTCGGCTTCGATCGCCATTACCACCTCGACTTCCACATCGGTTTTGTCACCGAAGGCATCCAGCGTCATCGTTCGAAGGGCGAGTCGTTTCTTTTGGGTCCGGGAAATGTTGCCCTGATGCCTCCGGGTGAAATCCACGATGGCGTGTCCGAGGGCGGCGGCGCTTATACGCTCAAGACATTCCGTCTGTCCCAGGCGCTGGTCGCGAGCCTGACCGAGGAGATCAGCGGTCAACCGAAAGAGCTTGAATTGGCCGGTGTGCTGCTCGAAGACACCGGGCTTGTCGGTAACCTGCGGGGGTTTCACGAAGCGATGCAGCAGGTCGTCGGCCCCGGCACCCTTGCGGTGCAGACGCAATGGTTCACCCTGCTTGAACACCTGTTGAACCAGTCACGGGCGATCAGGCCCGAAACGGTTACAGGGACGCTATCGCCGCTGCAATGGTCTCGCGTCAGGGACTATTGTTTCAGCCACATCGATCAGCGAATCACCCTCGATGATCTCGCTGGCCTGTGCGGGCTGGGCCGCTTCCCCTTCCTCAAGCAGTTCAAGCGGACCATCGGCATGACGCCACACGCCTGGCTGCTTCGATTGCGTCTCGAACGGGCCTGTAGCCTGCTGTCTGGCAGCGAGCAACCGATCATCGATGTCGCCAACGCCGTCGGCTTCTACGATCAAAGCCATTTCAACCGTGCCTTTCGGCAGGCATTCGGCGTCGCGCCATCGCGTTACAGGACTTAGTCCGTCGGCCGTCAATTTTTTACAAGCGCAACAACCTTCCCTCTCCATAGGATGCGCCAATCCGGGCGAAACACCTTCGCCTGCGCAGCCGAGAACTGGAAGATGAACGGTGAAACAAACAGACCGCCCGCGCTGGGTTTTTCAAGTGACAACATCGCCGGCGCATCACCGGAGGTGGTACAAGCCCTCGTCAAACACAGCACGGGCCAGGCGAGCCCCTATGGCACCGACGAGTTGACGGCACAGGTCCGGCGCAAGTTCTGCGAGATTTTCGAACGCGACGTGGAGGTCTTTCTCGTGCCCACCGGCACCGCCGCCAACGCCCTGTGCCTGAGCGCGATGACGCCACCCTGGGGCAACATCTACTGCCATCCGGCCAGCCATATCAACAACGATGAATGCGGCGCGCCGGAGTTCTTTTCCAACGGTGCCAAGCTGATGACCGTCGACGGCCCGGCGGCCAAACTGGATATCGTTCGACTGCGCGAGCGCACTCGCGACAAAGTCGGCGACGTGCACACGACTCAACCCGCCTGCGTCAGCATCACCCAGGCCACCGAAGTCGGCAGCATCTACACCCTGGATGAAATCGCAGCCATTGGTGACGTCTGCAAGTCCTCTTCCCTGGGATTGCATATGGATGGGTCGCGTTTTGCCAACGCCCTGGTGTCGCTTGGCTGCTCCCCGGCGGAGATGACATGGAAGGCCGGCGTGGATGCCCTGTCGTTCGGTGCCACCAAGAACGGCGTGCTGGCGGCGGAAGCCATCGTCCTGTTCAACACCTCCCTGGCCGCCGAGATGAGTTATCGGCGCAAGCGCGCAGGCCATCTGTCTTCCAAGATGCGATTTCTGTCGGCGCAGATCGATGCGTACCTGACCGACGATCTCTGGCTACGCAACGCATGCAAGGCCAACGCTGCCGCCCAGCGCCTGGCGCAAGGGCTTGCTGGCCTGAGCGGCGTTGAGGTGCTCGGCGGTACCGAGGCGAACATCCTGTTCTGTCGGCTGGACTCGGCAATGATCGATGCGCTGCTAAAGGCCGGCTTCGGGTTCTATCACGATCGTTGGGGGCCGAACGTCGTTCGCTTTGTCACCTCGTTCGCCACCACCGCCGAGGATGTCGATCACCTGTTGAACCAGGTGAGGCAAACTATAGATCGGGAACGCGAGTAACACTCGCCACCCAGCACTGGGATTGGTGGGCGTCTCCAGTATCGACGCCCAACTCCAGGAACTACCACTGGCAACCACTTACTTCGCGGTATCGAGAACAAGCCTGCCACGTAAGTGACGACCCATGCTTTTCTCGATCGCGACTTTCGCCTCGCTCAAGGGGTAAGTCTCTACATTGACCGTGAGGTGTCCCTTATCGAACAGTTCGGCGATGAGCGAAAGCTGCCGGCCATCCGAGCGGGTGGCGAAGTTCACGGGGGTTACGCCGTAGTCATTGGCCAGCGACATGTTTGGGGCGCTCACCGGCGATACCAGTACACCGTGCTTTTTCAGTACCGCAAACGAACGGGTTTGTGTTTCGCCACCCACCAGATCCAGTACCACATCGAGGCCGGATGCCAGTTCCTCGAAAGCCTGGGTGGTGTAGTCGATGGTGTAGTCCGCTCCGATTTTCTTCAGGTAGGCATGATGATGTGCCGAGGCCGTTGCGTAGACTTCAGCGCCCAGGTACTTGGCAATCTGCACGGCCATGCTGCCCACGCCACCGGCCGCGGCATGGATCAACACTTTCTGGCGACGTTGCACGCCAGCGTGTTCGGTCAGCGCCTGCCAGGCCGTCAGGGCCGTTGCCGGGACAGCGCCAGCCTGCAAGGCACTGAGTGATTTTGGTTTGAGCGCCAGTTTGGAAACCTGGGCAACGGCTTTGGTCGCGTAACCGCCGACGATGTTGATGAAGCCGAACACTTCATCACCGATGTTGAATTCAGTGACGCCCTCCCCCAGCGCGACGACAGTGCCGGCCACTTCAACGCCCGGGGTAAAAGGCAGCGGCAACGGGATGAACGCTTTCATGGCGCCGGACAGGATCTTCCAGTCAATCGGGTTGACCCCGGCGGCGGCGACATCGATCAGCACTTCACCGACACCGACGACAGGCTCTGCAATCTCTTCCAGGTGTAAAACTTCAGGACTGCCGTATTCGTACACGCGTAGGGCTTTCATGGAGGCCTCGATAATCGAAAAGAAGGGAGAAAACATTGGCGCTGCGAGGGCGCGTGCCGTGCGCAGCGCGGGGGGATCAACCACGGCGGGCGTCGAGGCTGAAGCGACCGGCACCGAAGGCCACGACCTGCAACAGGCCACCGGCCATGGCGATGTTCTTGAAGAAGTGGATGAACTGGTTCTGATCGCCCAGTGCGTTATGGAACGCCAGCGCAGTGAACACGCTGAACACGGCCAGTACGGCGGCGACCGTGCGGGTGCGGTATCCGGCAATCAGTGCCAGGCCACCGCCGACCTCTACAATGATCGCCACCGCCAGTGCCAGTTGAGGAAACGGAAGCCCGACCGAACCGATGTAGCCGACCATCATTGCCGGAGCGGCGAGTTTCGAAAAACCGGAAAGGATGAAGATTGCGCTGAGCAGTACGCGGCCGATCAACGAGGCCGAGGCTTGGGTGACGTCGGAGCGGCTCTGTTCAGACGTGGTTGTTTGAGCGATGTTTGCAGAAGTCGTCATGGGGTATTTCCTTCAGTTGGGTGCGATTCAACAGGAACCGCCTTAGTGAGGAAATGTTGCGCTGCATCAGCTAATCTGAATAGCTGACTAATTTAGATCATTAAGTTCGATTTATTAGAAAAGAACACCCGCTCAACCGGTAAGGAGAGATCAATCGTGCAATTTTCCGAGCGACGTCTGGATCAAGGAAACAGGCATGATCTCTGATCCGGGAACACCGACACTGGACCAACTGCGAGTGTTCCTGACGGTCGTGGAAGTCGGCAGTTTCGCGGCGGCCGCCCGAAAACTGCACCGCGCCACTTCGGTTGTCAGCTACTCGATCGCCAACCTGGAAATGCAGCTCGGTGTGTCGCTGTTCGACCGCCAGACAACCCGTAAACCCCAGCTCACCGATGCCGGTCGCACCGTACTGGCCGAAGCCCGGACCATCGCCAACGGGGTTCATGGACTACGTGCCAAAGTGAAGGGCCTGCTTCAGGGGCTCGAAGCCGAAGTGCACGTGGTGCTCGATGTCATGCTGCCCCCCGAGCGTGTGGTCGACGCACTCAAATCCTTTCGCGAAGAGTTTCCGACCGTTGCCCTGCACTTGCACATGGAAGCCCTCGGCGCCGTCACTGAGCGTGTGGTCAACCGTGGTGCGATCATCGGTGTCAGCGGCCCCATGAACGAGGGCATCGACGGTATCGAGAGAATGGGGGTCGGCAGTGTCGAGTTGATTCCCGTGGCGGCCCCGAATCATCCGCTGGCTTCAAACGACGCGAATGTTCCGGGTGCCGGGCGAGAGCACACGCAACTGGTGCTGTCCGATCGCTCGCTTTTGACCAAGGACAAGGATTTCGCCGTGCTCAGCAACCGCACCTGGCGCCTGGCGGACCTGGGCGCCAAGCACATGCTGCTGCGTGAAGGCATCGGTTGGGGGAACATGCCAGCCCCGATGGTCCGGGAAGACCTGGAGAGCGGCCGACTCGTTCAGTTGAACATACCGGAATACAAAAGCGGAATTTACCCCTTCGACGTGATCTACCGCACGGATTTGCCGCCGGGGCCGGCTGCGAGGTGGTTGATTGAGCGCTTCGGTCAACAAAGCTCCGCGCAGGAGACATCCCTTTGAACCTGGAAACAGAATGCCGCTCGAGCCGCCCGCGATGAAAATCGGCGTCATTTCCGACACTCACGGCTTGCTCCGCCCCGAGGCCATTGCCGCCCTGCAAGGCTGTGATCGCATCCTTCACGCAGGCGACATCGGCAGCGCGATGATCCTCGAACAATTGGCCGCAATCGCGCCGGTGGACGCGGTGCGTGGCAACAATGACCTGGACGCCATCTGGGCCAGGGAGTTACCCGATTGTCTGCGCCTGGAGCTCAATGGCTGGGCGGTTCTGCTGGTGCATGACATCGCCGACGTGGCGCTCAATCTTGATGACGGGATCAAGCTGGTGATCACCGGTCACTCGCACAAACCCTGCATCGACTGGCGCGGTGAACGGCTGTTCCTGAATCCAGGCAGCGCCGGGCGCCGACGTTTCAAATTGCCTGTCACTCTGGCGGTGCTGGAAGTGGTTGCCCAGTCAATCGAACCGCGGCTGGTGTCGCTGCTCGACTGATTCGCCTTCAACCGTTCGATTCACGACTCGTCGGCAACCACCCTCACTCTGTGGCAGTCGGACGGTCCAAGTTTTTGGCCGCTCGCGGAGCGAACTTCCATCGGCATCAGGGACTGGCCGTACGCATTGTCCAGCAACACCGAACGCGTCTCTTCCCGCGTGAACTGAAACCGTTCTCCCCACTGCCTCATACTGACCACCACAGGAAAGATCTCCCGTCCTTTCTCTGTAAGGACGTATTCCTTGTAGGCACTTCCATCCGACGCAGGTTGAACGTCGAACACACCGACCTCAACCAGCGTCTTCAGGCGTGATGCCAGAATGTTCTTGGCCACCCCCAGGCTTTTCTGAAATTCGCTGAATCGGCGAATGCCGTCGAATGCGTCGCGAATGATCATGAGCGACCAACGATCCCCAATGGCTTCCAGTGTTCGTGCCACCGGGCATTCGCTGTTTTGCGAGGTAGGGTCTACGACCATCGTGTTTACCTTTCGGATAAGGACTGCCAGGTCTGTCACCTGGCCTTGAGCAATGTGGTTGCAATATGAAACCTGATTCGATAACAATGAATCAAGTTGCTAATTGAAACCAGCTTAGCGCCACGGAGGCTCACGTGAAAGCAGATACCGATTCAGCCACCCATCCTTTCGTCGCGCAGGCTTCGGGGCTTTCTGCGCAGCTCACGTTTCTGTTTTCGGTCACCTGCGCGCTCGCCGTCGCCAACGTCTACTTCGCCCAACCCTTGCTCGACTCAATGGCCCGGAGCCTGGATGTTGCCCCATCCATGATCGGGTTTGTGGTGACGGCGACTCAAGCCGGTTACGCGCTGGGTTTGCTGTTCATCGTCCCTCTGGGCGACTTGTTGAACCGTAAAGGGCTGATTCTGACGCAAATGCTGCTGTCTGCGATTGCGCTGGCGGGAGTCGGTGCCGCGCAGCAATGGCTGACCCTGTTGGGCGCCATGATTGCTGTGGGTTTGCTGGCCGTGATGGTTCAAGTGCTGGTGGCCTGCACCGCCGCGCTGGCAACGCCGTCACAACGTGGCCAGGCCGTGGGGACCGTCACCAGCGGCATTGTCCTGGGCATTCTTCTGGCGCGGTTCACCTCCGGGCTGATCGCCGATCTGGCGGGCTGGCGCGCCGTGTATTTCGTTTCTTCGGGATTGATGCTGACCCTCGCGGCGGTGTTCTGGAAAGTCTTGCCTCCCGCAGTGACGCCATGCAGTCGATACACCTACCCTGCACTCATCCGCTCGCTCTTCACGTTGTTCATGACCGAGCCGGTGTTGCGAACCAGAGGGCTGCTGGCCTTGCTGATCTTTGCCGCTTTTTCCGTGCTGTGGACATCCATGGTGCTGCCGTTGAGCGCCCCACCGCTGTCGCTTTCACACACGGTCATCGGCCTGTTCGGCCTGGCTGGCATCGCCGGCGCGCTTGCTGCCAGAAGATCCGGACGCTGGGCCGACCAGGGGCTGGGGCAACGGGTCACCGGCATTTCGCTGGCGATCCTGACGCTGTCCTGGCTGCCTATCGCCTTTGCACCGTCGTCACTGATCGCGCTGGTTGGCGGAGTGGTCTTGCTCGACTTCGCGGTGCAAGCCGTACACGTCACCAACCAGAGCCTGATTTTTGCGGCGCGACCCGACGCCCAAAGTCGCATGGTCGGCGCCTACATGTGCTTTTACTCGGCGGGCAGCGCACTGGGTGCCGCCGCCGCGACCCAGGTGTATGCGTTATGGGGCTGGGTTGCCGTCAGCCTGTTGGGTGCCTTGATCAGTGCAGCGGCCTTCGTGCTGTGGTTTTGTCAGCAACCCCGGGGACCGAGCAGTGAACTGGCCAACAGTGCCTTCAAGGCCATCGGCTTGGCAAAATGATAACCTTGGGCCTGCCCTGCCCCTATTTCACGCAGCAACTCCAGCGTCGCTTGATCCTCGACGCCTTCGGCCACCACACTCAGGTCCAGCGATTCGGCCATCCGTACTATGGCCCGGACGATCGCGCGACTGCGGGGGCTGGTAGTCAGTTCGAAGATGAATGACTTGTCGATTTTCAAGCCGCTGAAACGGTACTGATGCACATAGCTCAAGGATGAAAACCCTGCGCCGAAGTCATCGAGCACCACCGTCATGCCGTTGTCGGCCAGTTGCTGCATGGTCTGGCGGGCAATCGCCGGTTCGGCTACCAGTGCCCCTTCGGTCAGCTCCAGGCAGATTCGCGATGGCGAGACCCGGTGCTGCGCCAACAGTGCCAGCACCTCGGCGGCAAAATCCGGACGCGTCATGCTGTAGCTCGAGCAATTGACGTGCACCGGCGGCCAGTCGGCGTGTTCGGGCTGTGCGAGGATCGTGGCAATGCTGGTGAGCATGTACAGGTCCAGTCGACCGATCAGGCGCAAACCCTCGACATCCGGCAGGAACTCGCCCGGTGCGATCACCCGGCCGCCCGGCTGGTGCCAGCGGATCAGCGCTTCAAGGGCCAACAGTTCGCCGGTTTCGACGCTGACGATCGGCTGGAAATACGGCAGCAGTTCGTCGGTGCGTTTGAGTGCATTGCGCAAGGCCCCTTCTCGCTCGACCTGGTCCGAGACTTCACGGCGCACTTCCTGGTTGAACACCGCGTAGCTGTCGCGTCCGGCACTCTTGACCCGGTACATCGCCGCATCGGCATCGCGCAGCAAGTCGGCGGGTTCGTGATGAAACTGACTGTCGGCGCTGACGATACCGATACTGCAGGACGAAAAAACTTCATGGCCATTGATGAAGAACGGCAGATCGAATGCCACCAGGATCCGTTCGGCGATTTCTATCACCACCTCCAGCGACGCCTCGGGAGCCAGCACCGAAAACTCATCGCCTCCCAGGCGCGCCAGCATGTCGGTGCCGCGCAGGCAACCGCGCAAACGGTGGGCGGCCTGCATCAACAGCAGATCGCCAAAATGGTGGCCGAGGCTGTCGTTGACCATCTTGAAACGGTCGAGGTCGATGAACATCACCGCCAGGTGCCCGCCTTCTCTGCCGAACCGTGACCAGGCCAGGTTGAGGCGCTGCTGCAGATAGGTGCGATTGGGCAGCCCGGTCAGCGCATCGTGGGAGTTTTCGTGCTGCAACTTGGCATTGGCATGATCGAGTTCGCGGGTGCGGCTCTGCACCCGGGCTTCGAGCTTGAGGTTGGCGACGTGGATCGCTTCGGCGGCCGTGCGTCGCGATAGCGCGGTGTCTATGTGCCGTGACACGAATGTCAGCAGTTCCTGGTCACGCAGGGTATAGCGCACCTGCGAGGTATAGCTCTGCACCGCCAGCACACCACGTACCGCGTCGTCTTCGAACAAGGGTATGCCCAGCCAGGAGAAGGAACGCACGGACTCCTGGGCAATTTCGATTTCACCCTGCGCGGACAATCGCTCAGCTTCACCGACGTCAATCAGGCAAGGGCGGCGCTGACGGATGACGTACTCGGTCAAGCCCCGGCGCCCTCGGCGTGCCGCCGGGCAGGTCGTCTGCCGTTCATCCACGTAATAGGGAAACGTCACTTCGCCGGTCGAGACGTCAAAGAGCGCAATGTAGAAGTTCTGCGCGAACAGCAGATCACCGACGATGCCATGCAGGGTCTGGAACAACTCGGTCATGTCACCCGGCTGGCTCGACAGTTCGGCAATCTGGAACAGCGCGCTTTGCAGATGTTCGGCGCGCTCCCGGTCTGCGACCTCCTGGCGCAATGCGTCGTTGACTGCCGAAAGCTCCAGGGTGCGACGCAACACCGTTTCTTCCAGGTCCTCCCGGTGCAGAATCCGGTCCAGCGCCATGGCCACGTGGCGGGCGACCACCAGGAACAGCGCGCGGTCTTCAGCGCTGTAGATGCGAGACACGTCGTAGACCTGCATCGCCAGCATGCCAAACACCTCGTCCGAGGCATTTTTCAACGGCGCGCCCATCCAGTACTCGGGACGATCACCCACGCAGTGGAAACGGTCCTCGGCCTGGGCCGCGAGAATACCGGCGGCATCGATCAGCAACGGCTGGCCGGAGGTCAACACCTGGCCCGTCAGCGACAGACGCGAAGGATCAAGGTATTCGTAGTTTTCGGATTCCAGGGCATCAACGTCGATGATGTCGACGTAATACGGGTAGTCGATCTTGCCAGTGTGCGGGTTATACAACGCGAGATAGAAGTTCTCGGCGTCGATCAGACTGGCCAGCAGCCGGTGAGCCCCCACCAGAAACTCTGACCGGTCACGGGTCGAGCTGGCCAGATAGGTGATTTCATACAGCACACGCTGAGTGATCTGCGCACGGGCCAGGGTATTGGTCTGTAGCTCAATGCCCAGGCGCTGGGCAAGTTCAGCAAGCGCCGGTTCCGCGGCATCGGCGGCTGGCGCGAGCAGCCAACCCAGCTCACTTTCGCCCCTGCCGGTGGGCCAGCGGTGCAGGTTCGAAGCCAGGCAAAAGGCTTCAAACTCATCATTCGCAACGCTTGAAGGCCAATGTACCCGTGGGTCTCCCTGGCCAACCCGATGCAACTGTTCACCGGCGCGGTAAAACGCCCAAGCGGTGGTATGGGCCCAGTTGCGCGCCGAGTCCAGCAGTTGTCCGATCCTGTCGTCGTTGCCGGCGCAAACCCTGCCGACAGTATCCGGCTTCCCTGGGGAGTGAAATGCGGCAACTGCGTCATTGCTCGATTGCCGCGGGGAGCCGGTCAGTGTACGAAAACTCATCAGCGCTCCCTGAGCCAAAACTGCTGAAACTCACTGGCTGATTGCTTGCAATGTGCCATTTGGCTTTCCGTTTAAAGCTTATGGCGGTTTTTTTCAATGATTTTGTTCACTTTAGTGCCAGGTATGAGACGGGCTGCAAATTATTCGCTG
The DNA here is from genome assembly GCF_949768175.1 of Pseudomonas sp. IT-P74. NCBI lineage: Bacteria > Pseudomonadati > Pseudomonadota > Gammaproteobacteria > Pseudomonadales > Pseudomonadaceae > Pseudomonas > Pseudomonas sp. IT-P74. The sequence continues at coordinate 281,180 of NZ_CATKQD010000001.1, forward strand.
TGTTGTCCAGACCTGGCGTCTATCACTCGAAGCTAACGTATCAGTCGTCGTTGTCATCGCGATCACGGTAGCGACGGTGGTCGCGATCATAGTCACGACGATCATAGTCACGGTCATAACCTCGATCATCGTCCCCTCTCTGGTCGTAACCACGTCGATGGTCATGATCGTGATATCGGCCGTACCGTTCTCCGTCATCCCAATGCGGGCCGCAGCCTCCCAACAAGACGGCGCTGGAAATGGCCACGATCAAGATTGCTGCGCGATTCATAAGAACGTCCTAAACGTCGGAAGTATGGAAGGGTCATGGCTATGACCATTCAGTAACCCGATGATTCCTTTGAGAAATACAATCAAGTGATGGTCGCTCTCCCCATCGGGTGCGCGCCGAGGCAACTCAGGCCTGTCATCAATAGCCAAGGGGCTGTCGTCAAATGAAAAGCGCCCCTGATACGGGGGCTATCTAATGGCAGAACTGAAAAGGTCTCTGGCGATGAGTCGACGTAAGCGACGCTGCGCCTGAGTCACGAGTTGCCTGGTACGCCAGGCAGGAGAATAACAATATGAAATTCGTGAAAAGTCTTCTGGCTGCTGTCCCCCTCATGGCGCTGGCCATCGATGCCCAAGCCTATGTATCGAACCAGGAAGCCACCCGGCTGGGCACCAGCCTGACGTGGGTGGGAGCCGAAAAGGCCGGTAATGCCGATGGTTCCATACCGCCCTACAACGGCGGCCTGACCACGGCCCCCTCCAGCTTCAAGACCGGCGACAGCATGCGGCCGGACCCCTTTGCGGGCGAAAAACCGTTGCTGGTGATCAACGGCAGGAACGTCGACGCGTACAAAAGCATGCTGACCGCCACCACGGTGGCATTAGCCAAGCGCTACCCCGACTTTCGCATCGACGTCTACCCGACCCACCGCACGGCATCGCTGCCACAGGCGATACTGGACAACAGCCGCAAAAATGCCACCAATGCCAGGTCCCTCAACGGCGGGATCGCCATCGACAATGTGATGCCCGGGGTGCCTTTCCCGATCCCGCAGTCCGGCGCCGAAGCGATGTGGAATTTCCTGCTGCGCTACCAGGGCGTCAACATCCATTCCAAGTACGACTCCTGGAGCGTCGACACGGCGGGCGTACCGAGCCTGGCGGTCACCGGCGAAGCATTCATCTCCTTCCCGATCTACGAGAACCTGTCGAAGCCGTTCAACAGCTCCGACATCTACTATCAGTTGAAACTGTCCTATACCGGACCTGCGCGCCGAGCCGGCGAGTCGATCATGCTCAAGAACGCCACCAACCCGACGCAGTTCCCTGGCCGCGCCTGGCAGTACATGCCTGCCCAGCGCCGCGTCAAACAGATCTCGATCCTGGCCTACGACACCCCCAACCCCGGTACTGCCCGTGCGCTGGAACTGTATGACTGGACACTGGTGGGCAAGCAGGAAATGATCGTGCCCTACAACACGTACAAACTCACCTACGCCCGCGCCGCCAAGTCGCTGACCACGCCCAACTTCGTTGCCCCGGACTTCGTACGCTGGGAAAAGCACCGGGTCTACGTCGTGGAGGGCAACCTCAAGCCCGGGGCGAAGCACATCTACCAGAAGCGGCGCTTTTACCTGGATGAAGACACTTGGGCCGCGGTGGCCTCCGATCAGTACGACACCCGTGGCCAGCTGTACCGTGGCTCCTTCGCGTTCTTCAGCCAGAGCTACGACCAGCAGGTCCCGGACGCCACCCCTTTCATGACTTACGACCTGTCCAAAGGCACCTACAACATCAACGGCGTGGTGGGCCCGCATGGCGGCATCCGCTACATCGAGCCGCTATCGACGGCGCAGTGGGTGCCGGAGTCCATGGCGGGTGCCGGTATCCGCTAGGTCTGCCGTGATGCAACGCATCGATGATGCATGACCGATACAAGACAAAGCCCCGGGTTCTAAAGAACCAGGGGCTTGAGTTTTCGAGTGGTGCGCGAGCTACAAAGATCAGCTCTCAGCGCAAATGACTGGGTCATGACTGGATTCAGTCGCCAGCTTCAATCGGTCGGCTTTACAAATGTATTTAGGTTTGCTTTTCGGTGCCAGTTTGGCACTGGCCTTTTTGGCCTTAGCCTTGAACAGCTGCTTCAGTTTTTTTTGACGGTTCATGTTGTTCTACTCAGCCAGTAATTCTTGAATGATATCAGCTTGAGAAATTTAGCCGTTCCAACTTTGCGGCTCCATGATCCTGAGCCAAGGCCAGCGAGCCTGGTAGCTTTTCGCTTTCCGATCGAACAGGACTGGCTCGGAGCACTTTGGATTGATTCGAAGCAGCCCGCGCTCTATGTCGGCCAGGCCGTTGGGCGCATAGACCTCGCCAGTTTCGATATCCAGGCCTATGCAGGTGCCAGCAACCAGGTAGCGGTCAATCCCGTCTTTTGCCGACTGTAGCCTTGGATAATCCCCGCCAAAGCGCTGGCCGTACCACAGGTGGACGCGAGCCTGATTCTTGAACTCAATGTTCACGTCGAGGTCGCGGAACAGACGCTGACCTGATTGGATGACCTCATTTTCGGCTTCCCACGACAGGTCATCATCGAAGTAAAAGACGTCGTAATCCTTCACGCCCCACTCCGGCGGGCGCTGTGCCTGATGATTCCAGACGGCCTGGAACAGGCAACCGGCCGTGAGCATGCACTGGTTCAAACCGAGCTCAGGCAAGCGAGCGGAAATTTCTGCGTTTACCGGATTGGCCATTGCGATCCTGAGCAGGCTTTCGGCAGTCAATGTCATCTTCATCCCTTCTGATTGATCTGATCCCTGCGACCGACAATACCCTCAACGCTTTTCAAATTTACTAAAAAAATTGCCCTTTTCTCTCCCTCGGCCAATCTGGCGCGAATCCTGCCTGACTCAACGGCATGAAGTCGGTACTGACTATGTGGATGACACTTTTGAAGTGAGCCACCTCAGGGCCAGCCCCGATAATCGATAGCTTACTGACGAACTGTCGAGGTCAAGCATGACGAGCGCAACTATGGAACAAGTCAGCCCACAAACGCTGAGAAGAGTGATTGTGGCCGCCGGGATCGGCAATTTCGTCGAGTGGTTCGACTTTGCCGTCTACGGCTTTTTGGCCACGACCATCGCCCAACAATTCTTCCCCAGCGGCGATGCCAGTGCCGCGCTGCTCAAGACCTTTGCGGTGTTCGCCGTGGCCTTTGCGTTTCGGCCCCTTGGCGGGATTTTCTTCGGCATGCTGGGCGACCGGATCGGCCGCAAGCGCACCCTCGCGATGACCATCCTGCTGATGGCCGGTGCCACGACCTTGATCGGTCTGCTGCCCACGTATGCGGCGATCGGGGTCATGGCGCCGATTCTTCTGTCCCTGATCCGTTGCGCCCAGGGCTTTTCCGCCGGGGGGGAATACGCAGGTGCCTGTGCCTACCTGATGGAGCATGCACCGAGTGATAAACGCGCCTGGTATGGCAGCTTCATTCCGGTGTCGACATTTTCCGCCTTCGCCGCGGCCGCCGTGGTGGCCTACGCGCTCGAGGCTTCATTGTCGGCCGAAGCAATGGGGAGCTGGGGTTGGCGCCTGCCGTTCCTGATTGCCGCGCCCCTGGGCCTGGTGGGGCTTTACCTGCGCTGGAAGCTCGATGAGACACCGGCATTCCAGGCGGTGACTCAGGAACACGCTGTCGCACACTCTCCTCTCAAGGAAACTTTGCGCAACCATGGTGCGGCGATCTGTTGCCTGGGCGCTTTTGTGTCACTCACGGCACTCTCGTTTTATATGTTCACCACCTACTTCGCGACCTACCTGCAAGTCGCCGGTGGCCTGAGTCGCGCCACAGCCTTGCTGGTGTCACTGATTGCATTGCTGTTCGCTGCGGCGATCTGCCCGCTGGCCGGGCTGTATTCGGACCGGGTCGGGCGTCGGATCACGGTAATGACCGCTTGCGCGCTGTTGATCGTGGTCGTGTATCCATCGTTCCTGATGGCCAGCTCCGGTTCGTTCGCCGCGTCCATCGTCGGCGTCATGCTCCTGGCGATTGGCGCGGTGTTGTGTGGCGTGGTCACCGCGGCCTTGCTCTCGGAAACCTTCCCTACCCGTACTCGGTACACCGCCTCGGCCATCACCTACAACATGGCGTACACCCTGTTCGGCGGCACCGCGCCGCTGGTAGCGACGTGGCTGATCAGCACCACCGGCAGCAACCTGTCGCCGGCGTTCTATCTGATCGCGATTGCATTGCTCGCATTGGCGGGCGGGCTGGCATTACCGGAGACTTCAAGGATTTCCCTGCATGACGTTGCATCGCAGGAGAAAGCCGAAGGCGTAGGCGCATCCGCCTGAAACACGAACGAGCCGGCCCGGCGAACCTTCGACCTCGGGCCGGCCTCATCATATAGCTCGATACACAGCCACTCGTCTGCTGGACCCGGTGATCATGCGCAGCGCGACTCAAAGCTGGCTACAGTCATGATTCCACTTTGATATCGCCGACTTGTCATGAAATGAAAAGAAATTGTCGTCGAATGAAGGGTCCACCGCCTCCCCCGTCCATAAATTCCTCTTCGGGCCCACGCGTTGAATCCCGCGATTTGATGCCAGGCCCAGTTGGCGCTACAACTGGGCGCCTTTGCGATTTATATGCTCAGCAAAATAATAATTCGAGGGGTCGCAGTGTATGCGTGTGAATTTACCCGTAACCGAGCATGAAAGAGTTTTCTCCACCGAACAGCGATTGATCTCCACGACCGATCTGGATAGCCGAATCACTTACTGCAATGACGCCTTTGTTGCCATCAGCGGTTTCACCTACGACGAACTGGTTGGTCAGACCCATAACCTGGTTCGACACCCCGACATCCCACCCGGGGTATTCGTGCATATGTGGCACACCATCAAGCAAGGCAAACCCTGGATGGGGATTGTTAAAAACCGCTCGAAAAATGGTGACTTCTATTGGGTCAGTGCCTACGTCACGCCCATCTATGAAAACGGACGCATGAGTGGTTACGAGTCGGTCCGCTCGGTGCCCAGCCGCGACCAGGTCCGCCGGGCATCAGCGCTCTATTCAAGGATGCGGGCCGGCAAGCCGATCGTTTCGCTGAACGCACGGATTTTCCGGCCACTGCAACAGAGCTGGCCAATATTGATGGCTGGCGGGGTTTCACTGCTGGGGAGTCAGTGGCTACCTCAAACAGCGGCACAAGGGCTCCTGGTCGCGAGCCTTGGTGTTGCCTGGTACCTGATCGAGTCCCGAAATCGCAGGGCCATCGAGCGCACCCTGGCCGAGCATCCGAAAGCCTTTTCCGATCCGTTGGTCGCACTCACCTATAGCGATAATCACGGCCCCCAGGGGCAACTGGACATGGCCATGGTCAGTGAGGAAGCGCGCCTGCAGACAGCCCTGAGCCGGCTCGTCGATGCCGGGGTCAACGTCAAGGCCAAAGCGGCGCAGTCATCCGAGCTTTCAGGTTCCCAGGCGCAGTCGCTGGATCGCCAGCGCAGTGAAACCGATCAGTCTGCCGCCGCCATTTCACAGATGGCCGCCACCATTCAGGAGGTCACGCAAAACGTCATCAGCACCGCACATGCCGCCTCGGAGGCTGACCAGTTGACCCGTGACGGCAGTGAACTGGCCCGGCAAAGCCTGAGCGCCATGAAAACCATGCACGAGGCAGTCAACGAGATTGGCCAGGCGGTCAATGCATTGGCGAGCGAAACGCAATCGATCGGCAGTGTCGTGGACGTCATCACCTCCATTGCCGAACAGACCAACCTGCTGGCGCTCAATGCCGCCATCGAGGCGGCCCGGGCCGGCGAGCAAGGACGCGGTTTTGCCGTGGTTGCCGACGAGGTGCGTTCCCTTGCACAACGCACCCGCACCTCCACCGAACAGATCCACGGCATCATCGCTTCACTGTATGTCGGTGCCGATCGCGCTGTATCTACGGCCAATCGTGGCGAGCAGATTTCCCGCGAAAGCATGCAAAGTGTCGAGGCGGTGCAGTCGGCGTTGGTCGGCATCAGCCAGGCCGTCACCCGGATAACCGGCATGAGCCAGCAGATGGCCTCGGCGTCTGAAGAACAAAGTCACGTGGCTGAAGACATCAATCAACAGATCACCCGCATTGCCCAACTGTGCGATCACAGTGCCGGGCAGGCCAAGCAAGGTGCCGCCATCAGCCAGGATCTGGAAGTCATGGCCGATTACCTGCACAGCCTGGCCGAACGTTTCAGCCGATAGCCATTGGCGCCTGTTGACCCTATTGCATTCGGGCAACAGGCCCTTTGTAGGTGTTGCGCCTGGCGCAAAGGCGAACGTTCACGGGGACAGCGCTCTGACCGCAGGCAACGGCCGTACTATAATTAATGTCTGTCAATGTTTGCATGGCGAGCGCTCCAAAACCAACCAGGTATCCATAGCGTTCACCTGACAGGCACTGGGCAGCACAGCAAATGGGATGGACAGTACGTCTGATTACGCGAGAGAGGGTTCAGCCATGAAAATTCACTCCTTCCAGCATTACTCTCATGGTCTGGAAATGGCCGTTCACGATGCATGGATTACCGCCAAGGTGAAGTCGGCCCTGGCATTTTCCGATCCGACCCTTAGCCTGCATATCAATGTCAAAACCCATGCGGGCAAAGTGGAGTTAAGCGGTCGCGTCAACACTCATAGACAGTGTGAACAGGCCATTGGTCTGGCCCGTTCGGTTCATGGTGTCGCCGACGTCGATGCCAGCGACCTGCAGACCCATGTGTTCACGCCAGGGAGTTTTCCAGAAGCGCCCAATGCCGAAGAGAGCACTGACCGCCGACCACAATCGTCGACAAGGAAGGACGACAAATGATAATGGCAACTTTGTAGGCGCCGCGCCCCCGGTCGGGAACCGAGGGCGGAGGGAAGCTGAATGCCTGTGTACCCCAGAGTTAATCGCCCATGGTTTCGTGGACATTTGCGACTGGCTGCCTATGGCCGATTCTGTTGAGAAAGTCGACCATGGTTTGCGCAGCAAAACGTATGCGTCCGAGATTGATATCTTTAGCCTTTAACTAATGCCCTCGAAACCTGCACAATTGCCGGCTATTTTCGCGACAGGAAGTCCGACCATGCAACGGATTGTAATTCTGGGCAATGCTGGTAGCGGCAAATCTACCCTCGCCCGCGCCCTCGGTAAGCGCCTTGGCCTGCCCGTAGTGCACTTGGACACACTGTTCTGGGAGCCCGACTGGGTCGAGCCCGACGCTGAGCAGTTCCGCGCACGGGTCAGCGAAGCGATCGCACCGACTGCCTGGATTTGCGAAGGCAATTATGCCCGGCGTACCTTCGATCTTCGCCTGCCCCGTGCCGACCTGATCATCTGGCTCGATACACCGCGACTCACCTGTTTCACCCGGGTGATCATGCGCGGCATATTGAATCGCCCTCGGTCCGACCTTGCAGCTGGTTGTAAAGAGAAGCTCGACCGAGCGTTCTTTACCTTTCTGAGCTTCGTATGGAATTTCGATCGAGGCTACCGCCCAGGTATCGAGGCGGTGCGTCTGGCCTTGGGCCTTCAGATTCCTACGGTGCACTTGCGGCATCGCCGGCAGATTGCCGTATTTCTTGATAACTTGCCCCCAATGCCCTCAAACCTGTCTTGAATAGGTGGACAGCGGCACTCGACACCTAAGATTCTATAGAGGCACCGGCTCGCGTGCCTTGCTCTCTACCCTCTTATGTTGTTCTGGCCCTCCGGCTGGGCCTGGCACGTCGGTCACTCGGACTACCCGATGATGATCGTTGGCATCTACGCCACACTTGGCGTGTTCTTGATCCTGGCCGCACGTGATCCATTAGCCAATCTGAGCCTGATCTGGTTCATCGTGTGGCCCAGCGCCATACACGGAGCAATCATGGCCGTCCAGACGGTCACCCAGCCGGGGCAAATGGGGCGATTTGGGCTTCGATGCTGTACTCATCGCCGATGGGCATACCTGCTCTGATACTCCAACGCTTAAAGCAGAGGCCATCACTGCCCACCACAATGCAACTTTGGCGGGGCCATTCTGCCGAGTCGTCCAGGCTAAGGAATGGAGTTTTTAGGACACTCCCCTGATCGACCCAAGCCAAGGGTCGATCAGACCGCTTGGGGGCCGACGCGACGGCTGATATCTTTCCCGCGCACCAGATCGCGTCCGATCGACGCTGAGCCCATCAAGGAAGATAAAAACAATGAAAATACTATTCATCGCTTCGCTAGGAATTTTATCGCTGACTCAAACTTCACTGGCCTTCGCGGATAATGCCAATGGAAAAAATCTCTATCTACAGCGATGCAGCATGTGCCACGGAACAGGTCTCAAGGCAACAGGACCACTGGCCAAAAAAAGCAATCCGCCTACGCCTGATCTGACAACGTCCGCTTTCAAAAAGCGATTGAATGATTATCCGGGCGTGATTGTCTCTTCGATAATACTTCGCCCAAATGGCGACTTGATTCCAAGAACCTTGCGTGAGAATGGAGTAAAGCTATCGCCGCACTCATGGAGCGTTAAGGATCTGCGCGATTTGAATCAATACATGAGTGGTGTGATTTCACAAAAACGATGATCTTCAAAGTGCCTGGTCCTGACGCCAGCGCTTGACTCTGCCCCTTGGGGCAACCCCTACCCTGCCTTGTCCATTTCAGGTTCCGCCGTCAGCGGATAAGGCAATCCATGAATACGTTATCGCTGGTCACCGGTGCCAATGGGCATCTGGGCAACACCCTGATCCGGGCACTGCTCGCCCGGGAGCAACAGGTGCGCGCCGGGGTCCGTGACCCGCAGCGAAGCGCAGCCCTGAACGGGCTCGACTGCCAGGTGGTACGCGCCGAACTGCAGGACCCTGACTCCCTGCGCCAAGCCCTGCAAGGGGTGGACGTGCTGTATCAAGTAGCGGCAGTGTTCAAGCACTGGGCGAGGAACCCGCAGGCCGAGATCGTCGACGTCAACGTACAAGGCACGCGCAATGTACTACGGGCCGCGGCAGAGGCCGGGGTCCGGCGCGTGGTCTATGTGAGCTCCGTGGCAGCGGTGGGACACAACGGCCAGCACCTGGATGAAAGCAGCTGGAACAACGACCAGGACAACCCGTACTACCGCTCGAAAATCCTCTCTGAACGCGCGGCCTGGGAAACCGCCCAGGCCTGTGACCTGCCGATGGTCGCGGTGTTGCCCTCGGCAATCTCGGATTTCTCGTAGCAGCGTGCAAAAAAAACGTTTTAACCAGTCAATGATCAGGCAGTTTGGGCAGAGCGACTGTTTTCAACAGAATCGGCCAGAAGCAGTCATTCGAAGCCAAGTTCAGACCACTTTGCACGTCAACCACGCCCCCCAGAAAAGGCTGCTGAAGAAACGGGTAGCGTCTCCAAATCCGGCGTCATGCAAGAGTTTTTGAACCGCCGCCTCGGAATGTGGAGGGTCAGCACCTTGAAGGATTTTCCCAAGCTTGACCTTCACTTCATCCGCGCTGGCTCCATGCTGCCGCCACCGCTGCCCCCAAGCCGCAAGCAGTAACGGCTGGCTGGCATATGCGTATTGATTCCCCGCGACAATCAGCGGCGCACCCGGTTTTAGATGAGCTCGAATGGATCGTAAAATTTGTCGCTTGGTTTCATCTCCATCGAGATGATGGAGTACACCAATCAAGGTCGCTGCGTCGTATGACTCGTCTGCTGCCAGGTCTTCAACTTGCCCAGGATGCATGGTCGTTCTTTCAAGCAGTTTGTTTGCCTCTAATTGCTGCTTCGCAGCCTCCAACATCGGCTCGGATGGATCAACCGCCGTGAAGCGCCAACCCGGCTCAAGCTTGGCCATAGCAACAATTTCCTGCGCCGTACCGCCAGCGCCAACTACAAGTATTTTTGCCGAACTTGTATTGCCCAGGCTTGCCGCCAACATGCACGCAGCCAAGTCTTGGCAGGCGTCATATCCAGCTAGTGCAATACGGCTCTGTCGTCCGTATTCATTGGCTCGTGAGGTATCAAATTTTTCAGCTGAGTTGAGAGGGTATGATTTCAAGGCGGTTCTCCATGTCCTGAAATCAAGCTACGCCAGACACAGCAATAATAAAAATTCATTAATTTTATGTGGCGTATTCCTGCAAGGAATGCATGGAGCAAAAAATTGCTGTTTGCTTGAGCGGATTCAGCTGTTTGTCGACAGTCAACTTTGGGTCGTTTTCTGCCTCTCGCCAAAGGGCAGTATCCGTCCAATATCCGACATTTCTCCCGTGGCAAGATAGCAGGCGTTCGCATCGCGAGGACTCAGCCGACTGAGTTGAAACACGGATTCACCTTGCGTGAAAATCCATCATGACATGTCATGACCTCCCTCAAAAAATGGACTTTGACCAACAAATACGGGGTTTAAAGGACGAATGGTCGAGAGGCGTCAAGCGCGGGGAATTGCCGGGAGTTTGCAGCCACTACAGGCTTTTCAGGCGGGCGCGTTCGTCGCGGTAAAGTGAACTTCACTCTCTCAACGTGTCACATTAGGTCCCCGTCAAGCGAACTTCAGCAGAGGTACAGCCTAATGAGCATGGCCACAGTAGTAAGTGCCGTGATTTCCAGTCTCGCACCAAGCGTCTTCGACCAGAACGGCCTGCAAGAGCCCGGCGCGCATGTTTCGGCCGTCGATTACCACTACGGAATGGACATCGATGTGAAGCAGGTACTGCAGCGCACCGATACATCCGACAAGACCGGCATAGTGCCGGTGACCCTGGTCTACGAAGACAGCGAGGGCGAGGTTCACAAGATTCGTTTCCTCGAATGGGGCGCAAGCCCGGCCAACCCCGCCAGCATTGTCTGATCAACTCGTCGATAGCGTTCCGGGCCTCGTCTGCCCCCCAGAAGCGGAAGTTAAACCTCATATGCACTCAGTGCGGATGATGTTTTTTGTTACCTGAAAATGGACATCATCGAATGACTAAAAGTTCATTCGAGAAACTCACCGTTATCTTGGCGGCGTCATGTCGCAAGATTAATTAATAGTAATTGCTGGATATTAATTGAAATCAGCAGCGGCAAACTCCAATCAAGCCGTGCTGAGAGTCAATTGATTCACCATTACAATCAAGAGGCAACCATGGAACTTAGTATGTTCTCTTCGTCCACCGTGGAATATGTGCGTTTGGGCGTTGTATATTTTCATCTTATTGCCTGCTGTGTGGCAATCGGGCTGGTATTGACCAGTGACATTGCAATGGTCAAGCAACTCCTGAAGGGGGATGCGTCAGGTCACCACGATGACGCGCACATGGAAAGCCTTCAAAAAACCGTATCACTTGCACTTGTAGCGCTTTGGATTACGGGCATTGGCATTGTCGGGATCGATTATGCCGGCAAAGGGATGGAGTATTTCCTCAATCCAAAATTGCAAGCCAAAATCGGCATCGTTGTGCTGTTGACCTTTAACGGTTTCCTGTTGCATAGCGCTGTATTGCCGGCGCTGAAAAAAGCCGGTTCGTTGCTCAAACTTTCCTTCAGCCTGCGCATGCTGGCGCTGTTCTCCGGCGCCCTCTCGGCCGTGTCGTGGTTCTATGCCGCCATGCTCGGTGTGGGTCGTCCGCTGGCCTGGAAGTACTCGCTGGTGGAGTTGCTGGCCGCCTATCCGGTGCTCATCGTCGGTGGATTCGGGGCGATGGTACTGCTCACTGCCTGGGCAAAAAGCAGAGACGCTCAAGCGCGCATGGAACAAGGCACCTGGTCACCAGGAAACGCTGCCCTGGCTGGATGGTGAAGCCAGGTTGAACAAGGACGTTCAGCGTCAGTAAATGAATCACGTTTTAGCTGTTATCAACATCTCATCTGAGGATACCCAAATGAAATCCATGAAAACTCTCTTCGTTATTGCCGCTCTGACTGCCTCTTCTCTGGCCATGGCCACAGGTGGCGGTGACAAGACCTTCGCACGCATGGAAGCGGCCCGGAAAGTCTCGATGGAAACCTACCAGGTCGCGCAGAAACAGAAGACTGAAGGCGCTGTCGCTGAAAGCAAGGCCAAGGCAACCGACCGCGTCAAAGGCTGACCTGTATAGCGTCCCCTCGGCTAACTGAAATGTGCGGCCTCAAGGCTCAAATGGACGCCTCGCAAATCCTCCCCTCCCCCGCGCCACTGCTCAAGCCAGGAGAGACCGTGGTCTTGTTCGACGGTGTCTGCAAGCTATGCAATGGCTGGGTGAGGTTCTTGATTCGCCATGACCGCCAGCGGCGCTTGCGGTTGGCGGCGGTTCAGTCACCCGAGGGGCAGGCTTTGCTTGCGTGGGCAGGTTTGCCCGTGGATCAATTCCACACCATGCTGGTGATCCGCGATCGACGCTACTGGGAGCGTTCGCAAGCTTTTTTCGAAATCATCGCCCTGCTTCCCGCACTCTGGCGCCCTGTGAACCTGTTGCGCATCTTCCCTCGCAAGCTTCGAGATTGGGCATACGACCGCATTGCGCTTAATCGTTATCGGCTCTTCGGGAAATACGACTCCTGCCTGTTGCCGGACCCTGATCATGAACAGCGCTTTTTGAAAGCGCCCCCCCTGAGAAACTGACTATCCCTTAAGGGGCAATCCCCCCAAACAAACGCCCGACAATGCCGGGCGCCTGTACTTCAGGTCTGCACTCAGAAGCGATAGTTGGTGCTCAGCTCCAGCGTCCGTGGAGCACCGGGTGTGATCAGATCCACTGAACCATGCGCCGAAGCGTAATAGTCCTTGTCGAAAACGTTGCGCAGCCGCAGGGCCATGTCCCATTTCGGCTCGTTGTACAGCAGCGCGGCATCCACGGTTGTGTAAGCCGGCATGACCACATTGTTGTCCAGCGCGGTATAGCGATCATCGACATAGTTGGCCCCCATGCCCACACGCCAGGTTTGGGTCAGCGAACGCACCAGCCACAGGTTGGCGCTGTGGCGCGGCGTCAAGGTGGGTACCTGGCCTTCGTTGGCGACACCGTTGGTAAAGCTGTTGGACTTGGTGATCTCGGCATCCAGAAAGGCGTAACCGGCATAGACCTGCCATTTGTCACTCAACTGCCCGCTGGCGGTCAGCTCAAGGCCATCGGTGCGTTGCTCACCCGCAAGCACCAGCTTGGTCGGGTTCGCCGGATCGCTGGTTTTCATATTGGTGCGTTCCAGGCGGAACAGCGCCGCCGTCAACGCCAGGCGATTATCGAGCAGGTCCCACTTGCCGCCGATCTCGAAGTTGGTGGTCTCCTCTGGTTCAAGGTCCTGGTTCGTCGTACTCAGGGCGAACATCTCGGCGGAGGGTTGATAGGAACGGCTCACCGACACGTAATAGGACTGCACTTGATCAGGCTGGTAGACCAGGCCGACTCGCGGGCTCCAGGTCGTATCGGTGCGGGACAGTTCGTTGTGCGTCAGGTCATCGGCGTACTCCTGGTTGAATACGTCGTAACGCACACCCAACAGAGCCTTCCACTGTGGTGCCAGTTCGATCATGTCCTGCACGTAAAAACCGGCGGTGTCCTGGGTGTTGGTGCCCTTGGCGGTTTGCCGATTGGCCTGGAACGGCACGTCGACCAGGCCATCGCGGTACACCGGCACCCTGGCCACATTGGATTGGTTGAATACGGACTGGTCCTTTACCTGGCGCCCCAGTTCCACACCATAGAGCAGGTTATGATTCATCCCGGCGAGCACGGCGCGCTGCTTGAGCTCGGTCTGGTTGAACCAGCCGTCTTCCTTGCGCTGTACGTTGCCGCGGTTCAGTTTCACCAGCCGCTCACCATTGGGCGCAGTGACGAAACGTGTCGGGCTGGAGTCAGCCAGTGTGTTGTTGCGATCCAGGTCGTAGTGGTAGTAGCGGCTGGTATTGCTCAGGGTGAAGTCGTCATTGATGCGGTAATCGACACCCGCCGTGAACGAGAACACTTCGCTGCGGGTGTAGTCATCATCCGGGTCGGCGGCACCGAAGCGCTTGTCGCGGTCCACATCGACCGGACGGTCGCCGAATGCCGGGATGCCGAAGTCGATCAGACGCTTGTCATACAGATAGGTAGCGCCCAGGTTCAGTTCCAGATCATCCGAAAGCTTGAAGTAGGCCGAAGGCGCGATGGCCTTGCGGTCGGTGTAGCCGTCATCCCGGTAGGTGTCACTGTTCTCCAGTGCGCCTGTCACACGAAAGGCCTTATCGCCGTGCTGCTGATCGGCCCAACCGGCATCGAACTGAGTGCGTTTTTCGCCCTCGCTGTCGACACTGACGCCGACCTCCTGCCTGGGTGCGAAGTTGGGTGCCTTGCTGATGCTGTTGATCAGCCCCCCCGAAGAGCCGCGGCCATAGAGCACCGCAGCCGGCCCCTTGATCACTTCCACCCGCTCGACATTGGAAAGATCCCGGAAATACAGCGCATCGTCACGAATGCCGTCGACATACATGTCGCCAATGGCACTGAATCCACGGATGGTGACCTGGTCGCGCTGTCCGTCACCATTGGACAGTCCGATACCAGGGACATTCTTCAGCACGTCCTCCATCGACCGTGCCCCCTGATCCTTGATGACGCTCTGGGGAACCACGTTGACGGTTTGCGGGATATCACGTAGCGGAGCATCGATCTTCAGTGCGCTCCTGCTCTCGGTCGGCATGTAACTCAGCTCGTTGTACTCACTGTTCACAGCGGTTGCCGGTAGGGTTAGAGCAGACTCCGTTTCTGCCTGTAGATCAGGTACAACCAGAACACCCAGCAAAGACAGAGAGGCTGGGTAAATGCGCGATCGAGCCACCATGGACACCTTTGTATGAATTATCGCGCGAATAATAACGATTATCTTTTGTAAGTAAATACAAATCATTCCTATGCGTAAATAAGAACGATTGTTCCATTTGGTCGAGGGTGCAGGTTTTGGGGGCGCTGCTCATCCAGCCATCAGGTACGCCCGGCCGAACCGGTGACGGGCAGGTTCCCGAGCAGCTTGAGCCCGGTACTCTTCACGAACGTTTCATAGTCCATGGGTTTCTGAATACGGGTTTCTGCGTTAGGCAGCACGTAGGCCCAGGCACGTTTGGACGATGCGTCGTATACCAACTTGAACAGGCGGCTCGGCACCCAGACCTGGTTGTCTCCGATGGTCGAGTAGCCTGGGTCAAAGAGCGGGCCGGTGAAGACAAACACATTGCCATCGGCGCGCTTGGCAAACTTGCGCACATCAGACTCGACCTTGCTCCAGATCTTGCGGTTGTTGGTCGGGTCTTGCGGCACCATGTTCGACAGCGCAAAGGATTGGGCCATGGCCTTGGGGCTCGGGGCATCGGCTGCCGGGGATTGATGGCCACGGTCCACGGCCGGATGCTGGCTGCGGTAGTCACTCAACTCGGCGCGCCCTCCCTTGGGAATGCGTGGGTCCGGGTAGAATTGATTGGTGCGCTCCTCCCCTTTGGCATCCTGCAACTGGGCGGCATTCAGGCGCTCGACCACCACCAGCGGGGTCTTGCTGGTTTGCGAGTACAGCACCGCGAAGTTGTCGGAACACAGCGCCAGGGGTTTCATCGATGCAGGCACTGTGGCCGTGTTGATCGGTTTCGCTGCCGGGAACAGATCGGCGCAGCCATCAAACGAGGCCTGTTTCTGTTTGCTTGAATAGAGGTCCAGTGCCGCGTTCCGGCTGATCGAGCCGGAGCGGGACGTTTGCTCATGTTGCGCGGTGGGTGGCTTGAGGATGTCCAGCAGACTGCGGGCTTGTGCCCCGGACGAGAGCAAAACAAGGGCCGACAGCCCAACTGCAATTTTGCGTAGGTACATGGGTTAAATCTTCGAAAGGAATTGAGGGGTAAACGTACGGCGGGGCCCGATTCACGGAACCGGGTGGAGGGCGTTACTGACTATGTGGCGGCGTTCATGCTTTCGCTGTCCTTGATCAAGTTATCGATGCGGGCCGGTGGGTACGACGGCCGAGGGTCGAGCGAGGTGTATGGACCATGACAAGATCGGTTAGTGCAATGCCGTACTCAGCAGCCCTATCATTGTGACGCTGTGGTGGATGACTTATCCAGCACCCCTCGATACCCTTTCGCACCCGGGTGCCTGACGGCAATTCAGGCCAAACCACACTTCATCCAGACGAACCAAAAATGAAATCCTCCGCAGGTTTGTTGTTGTCAGGTATCGAGCTGGACCGTGCCAGTTCCATCCCCTTGTACCGCCAACTCTACTTGCAGATTCGCAAACAGATCCTCGGTGGCAGGATTCAGGGAGGCGTGCGCCTGCCGTCCACCCGGACCCTGAGCAAGGAGCTGCAGCTGTCGCGAATCAGCATTCTCAATGCGTTCGATCAACTGATTGCCGAAGGTTTTCTGACGTCGCGGACCGGGGCCGGGACCTATGTCGGCCATGAGTGGGAAAACCGCGGTATCGATGACGATGAGCACAAGCGCCAGCCCCCTCGCCTGTCCGACTTGAGCCAGTCCATGCTGTCGTTGCGCAGCGATCATTTCCGCGGTGTTTCCTATGCCGGCTGGGCGACCGGGAGCCCTACCTCGTTCCTGCCCAGCCACTGCGCCTACGATGCGTTCCCGCAATCGGTCTGGAAGCGCCTGTTGAACCGCCACCTGCACAAACCCACCAAGGCCATGCTCGGCTATGGCGAACTACAGGGATTGCTGGCCCTGCGCGAGGCGATTGCCGAGTACGTCTTCGATGCCCGGGGCATTGATTGCAGTGCCGATCAGGTGGTCATCGTGTCCGGCGCCCAGCAAGCCTTCAACCTGCTGGGCATGCTGTTGCTCAATCCGCAGGACAGCTTCTGGATGGAAGATCCGGGGCACATCGCGGCGCGCATTGCGCTCCAGGCCCAGGG
The DNA here is from genome assembly GCF_949768175.1 of Pseudomonas sp. IT-P74. NCBI lineage: Bacteria > Pseudomonadati > Pseudomonadota > Gammaproteobacteria > Pseudomonadales > Pseudomonadaceae > Pseudomonas > Pseudomonas sp. IT-P74. The sequence continues at coordinate 298,012 of NZ_CATKQD010000001.1, forward strand.
TGGCCGGGTCGTGCCGCTGCGTATCGACGAACAGGGGATCGATGTCCGGCAAGGCCTGGCCCTGTGTCCTGACGCCCGTCTGGTGTTTACCACCCCCTCTCGTCAGCATCCCCTGGGCGTCACCATGAGTTATGGGCGGCGCCAGGAACTCATCGACTGGGCCGCCCAGAATCAAAGCTGGATCATCGAGGACGACTGCGACAGTGAGTTTCGCTACAACGGCCGCCCCCTGCCGGCACTCTATGCCATGGACCAATGGGCTCGGGTCATCTATGCCGGAACCTTCAGCAAGGTGCTCTTCCCCTCGCTACGACTGGGTTACGTGATACTGCCGAACGCCTTGATCGAGCCCTTCTGCACCCTGCGGGCGGTCATGGATCGCAGCCCGCCCACACTGCTCCAGGCCGTCACGGCGGACTTCATGCGCGAAGGCCACTTTCTCGGCCATATTCGTCGAATGCGCGCCCTGTACCAGGCTCGCCAGCAGGCACTGGTCGAACAGCTGCAGAAACGGCTGGGGAGTTTCTTCAGGATCACGCCGGTGGAAGCTGGCATGCACCTGATCGCCTGGTTACCCGCGCATCTCGATGACGACGCCCTTGCCAGGGAACTCGGCCGGCATGACATTCATACCTATCCCCTGAGCGACTACTGCGTCGAACATGTCTTGCCGCCGGCGCTGCTGATCGGCTTTGCCAGCACCCCGGAGGACCAGGCCGAAGCGCGTGTCGAAGCGCTGGCCCAGGCCCTGGACGAAATGGGCTACCTGCAACCGGCCACTTGATCCAAGGCAAGTGGTCTTATGAATTAACTGATAATGGATCTATCGAGAGTTCCTGACTGGCGCGATAAAGGCTGCGCCGGTAGACCCGGTGTCTGAACCAGGAACGACTCGAATGAACAATAAGATCCAGGAACGATTCAACGCCTTGCTCAGCCATAAGGCTGTCGAGGCCGAGGCTCCCCCCCTACTGACCGACGCACTGGCCCGCCAGTTGCTCGACCGACTGGCGCAACTGCGCCTGTTTGCCCATGCCTACCCCTTGCTGACCAATCTGACCCACGGTCGTGTCACCCCTGGCGACCTGCTGGACTTCGCCTATCGCCATGAACTGCAGGGCTTGAGCCTGCACCTGCTCGACGGCGAGGAAAACAGCCTGAGCCAAATGACCGTCGCGCAGCTTCAGGCGTTCGCGGCCAAGGCCAATGCCCTCGGGCTGGACGTGCATCTGGAAATCAGCAGCACCCTGGAAAAAGATGTCGACCAAGTGATCGCCATCGCCAAGGCGCTGGGTACCCGCAACATCCGTGTCTACTCACGCTACGAAGGGGCGCTGTCCCGGGTCATGGACGTGATCGAGTCAGACCTGCACTACCTCGCGCAACAGGCAGACGAGCACGACCTGTTCTTTGACTTCGAGCAGCATGAAGAACTCAAGAGCGGCGAGATCGCGCAACTGCTGAGCCGGCTGAACCACCCTCGCCTGCACGCCCTGTTCGACTTCGGCAACATGATCAATGCCTGCGAACAGCCCCTGGCGGCACTGCGCGCCCTGGCCCCGCACATACGCCAGACCCACCTCAAGGGTGTGCGCATCGTGCCTGAGCAAAACGGCTTCGGGCATTACGGCGTGCTGCAAGGCAGTAACGAAGACGACCTGCCCAGCGCACGCATGTTGTTCGAACTGCTGATGCTCGGCGAATCAACCCCGCAAGTGATCGCTTTCATTCTCGAGCAGGAAAACCACTACGTGGCCCCGGCGTTCCGCCAGCTCGACGAAGCCGCCGACCCGTTCATTGCGTACCGGGAAATGAGTGAAACAGCGCTGCCGGAAGGCTTCTCGCTGGAACGAATGCTGGCCGATGAACACCGCTGGGCCAACAACCAGGTCGCCTACGTACGCGGTCTGCTGGCCGAGTTCCGCACCCTGGCCGAGTTGACCCTGGCCCATTGCGCTGACGACTGAACCCGGCGTGCCGACCAGCACTGCCTACCCAATTACGCCTGGAGAACAATAATGACATCCCAAGACAAGGCCAAATGGCTCAGATTCCTGATTCTCATCCTCGGTGGCGGCACCATCTACAAACTGGCGAATCTCAAAGACGCCTTCTACATCCCCATGCAAGAATTCATGGGGCTGTCCCACACTGAAATCGGCGTGCTGCTGAGCGCCAACGCCATCATCGCCACCGCGTTGTTCGTGGTGGGCGGCATGCTCGCCGACCGGTATGACACGCGCAAGCTGATCCCCCTCGGCCTGATCGGTACCGGCGGCCTCGGGCTCTACCTGGCGACCTTTCCGCCCTTCAGCAATCTGCTGGTGGTGTTCTGCCTGCTGGCCGTGTGTGCCGACTGCCTCTTTTGGCCTTCGCTGCTCAAAGCCATCCGCAACCTGGGCGACGATAAGGAACAGGGTCGCCTGTTCGGCCTGCTCGAAGGCGGACGTGGCGTCATCGATACCCTGGTCGCCTTCTCTGCACTGGGTGTCTTCGTCGCCATGGGCTCCGGTGAAAACGGCCTGAAGTCGGCGATCCTGTTCTACTCGGTCATCGACATTCTTGCCGGTACCCTGACCTGGCTGCTGCTCAAGAGCGGCAAAACCCAGTCGACCGTCAAGCCGAAGAACGGGTTGTCGAACCTGTTCGAAGCCATCAAGGTGCCGGGTATCTGGCTGGTCAGCCTCAACGTGTTCATGGTCTACATCGTGTACTGCGGCCTGACCTATTTCATTCCCTACCTCAAGGAAATGTACGAACTGCCCGTGGCCCTGGTAGGCGCCTACGGCATCATCAACCAGTACTTCCTCAAGATCCTGGGCGGCCCTGCCGGTGGCTTCATCGCCGACAAACAGTTCAAGAGTTCCAGCCGCTATCTGAAGTGGGCATTCCTGGCGTTGTTGCCGTTGATGGGCGTCATCATGCTCATCCCGAAAAGCCCGGATTACATCTACGCCGGCATGGCGGCCACCCTCTCCTTCGCGCTGATTGTCTTTTCCATGCGCGGCGTGTTCTGGGCCCCCATGGGTGAAGTCGGCATTCCCCAGCACATCACCGGTTCAGCCTTCGGGATCGGTTGTCTGATCGGTTATGCGCCTGGCATGTTTGCCTACGTCATCTATGGCGCCATCCTTGACCACTTCCCGGGTCAACAAGGCTACAACTACGTGTTCTCGTTGATGAGCGTATTGGCCATTGTCGGGTTCATGGTGTCCAGCCTGCTGTATCAAGCGGTCCGCAAAAACGCCACGATCACTGGCAAGGTCAGCGCCGCGCAAGCCTGAAAACAGGTGGGTGTATGCGCTGCGGCGGTAACCGAAGCTTCTCGGTGACCGCCGCACTGGCACCGCCATCAAAATGCGAAACCCGCCTCCTCCAGGGCCATCAGGCAATACCAGGTGCAACGTCAGGAACGACGAATTTCCAATGTGGCGCGTAACCCTCCAGGGCTGCGGTTCTCCAGCTTGATCTGCCCACCCAAGTGATCGGCAATGGCTTTGACGATGGTCAGCCCCAACCCTGCACCCTGAGCATTTCCTCGGCTGTAGAAACGCTCGAAAAGCCGATCGCGATCCTGCTCGTTGATGCCCGGCCCTTCATCCTCGACAGACAGTTCGTAGCTATTTTCCTTTTCGACCAGCCTGACAGTGATGACTCCATGCCGGGGGGAGAAATTCGCCGCATTGGTCACCAGATTGTTCAAGGCAATATCGATCGCGGCCGGGTCGACTCGCGCAAGGCTGATGTCGTCGCTGACATCAAAAACCAATTCAAGCCCCTTGCTCAGCAACCAGGGCGTCAACTGAATCAGACTGTCGCGAACGGTGCTGGCCAGATCAATGGACGCAGGCGGTTCAGTCCCTGCTCCAGGCTCTATGCGAGCCATCGTCAGCAATTGATTGACCAGTCGACTGGTACGGTCCACGCCGGCAATCAAGAATTCGAGCGATGCGCGACGATCCTCTTCACTCCCCGCCTCCATCAGGTTTTGCGCGTGGATCCTGAGCACCGCCAGTGGTGTACGCATTTCGTGGGCGGCGTCAGCGATAAAGCGTCGCTCGCGCCCCATGACTTCCTGAATTTGCGCGAGCATGCGATTGAGGGCGGCCTGCATGGGCTCGAGTTCAGTGGGCAGTGGTGTCAATTGCAAGGGTTCGAGCGAGCCGGGCTTACGGGCTCGTAGCGTTGCAGCCATATTGACCAGCGGTTTCAATCCCCAGCCGATGGCCAGCCAGATCATGGCGGCCAGCAACAGACTCCCCAGGATATTGGGCCACAGCGTGTGGCGTACGATCCGGTCCACCAGGTCCATTCGCACGTCGTCCCGTTCACCCACCCAGATGCGCAGGTTGTTCTGCTTGTCTTCAAGCAGGAAGGCGCGCCAATGCCGGTCGTTCAGGTCGACTACATCGCTGAAGCCTGGTGTGACCGCCGGTGTGCTGAAGGACGGAGAACTGGCCGTATGCACCAGCACTTCGTTCCTGGCGTTCCACACCTGAAACGCAATCTTCGTTTCATACGGATGCCCCCCGCCCCCGGGCGTCGCCTCGTTCAGGGCCTGGTTGAAAGCCTTGTACAGATCCGCATGGTCCTTGCTCACCATGGGCATACGCATGACGCCTTGCAGCAGGCGAGCATTCTGGGCCAGCTGGGCATCATAGACTTCGGCGATTTCATGGTTGCTGTCGTGCAGATTGAACACACTGATCACGGCCACGCCGGCGAGCATCAGGCCGATGATCAGGGTCAGGGTGCGACGCCGGATCGAGGTCATCGACGCTCCTCCACCAGATAACCGATACCACGGACGGTGCGGATCAGATCGGTGGAGAACTTCTTGCGCAGGTGATGGATGTGCACTTCCAGGGTGTTGCTTTCGGCCTCCTCGTTCCAGCCGTACAGCAACTGCATCAGATGATCGCGAGTCATTACCCGGCCAGGTGGCGAGAGCAGTTCGTGGAGCAACTGGTATTCCTTGGGTGTCAGGGCCACCGGCTCGCCTTTGTAGCTGACTTGCTGTGTACCGGGATTCAGGCTGATACCGGCGTGCTCGATCAGCGATTGTCCACGCCCGGCGCTACGCCGAAGCAACGCACGTATGCGCGCCTTCAACTCTGCCAGGTCGAAAGGCTTGATCAGGTAGTCGTCGGCGCCGGCATCCAGGCCGGCGATGCGGTCTTCGGTGGCATCGCGTGCGGTCAGGATCAACACCGGCAGATTGGAACCGCTGTCCCGCAAGCGCCTCAGCACTTCAAGACCGTCCATGCGTGGCAGGCCAAGGTCGAGCACCGCCAGATCGAAGATTTCACTGAGCAACGCGTGCAAAGCGCTGTTGCCGTCCTGCAACCAGTCGACGGTATAACCTTCACGGCCGAGGGCCTGATGAATGCCCTCGCCGAGCGCCACGTCGTCCTCTATGAGTAATAAGCGCACAGGGTCTCCTGTTAGCCGTAATGCTGTTCAGTTAAGCGAATGTGGTCCTCTGTAGGAGCGAGCTCGCTCGCGATGGTCGTTAACGATAACGCGTATTAACTGGCTAAACGCGGCGCTCATGAGTCCATCGCGAGCAAGCTCGCTCCTGCATTTTCCAGCATTATCCCGTCAACCGAGTTTCTTGTTCACATCCACCAACAGTGTCTCGATCTCCTTGCGGCGCCCGGTGTCGGCGCTCTCGCGGCCAGGTCGAGGCGCAGCCAGCAAGGCTTTTTGCAGCGCTGCCCTGGCTTCGACATAACGCTTCTGACGGTAGAGGTGATCGCCCCAGAAGTACAGGCTGTCGATACCATAGGGGTTCATTTGCAATGCCAGCTTGAGTAACTGTTCGGCTTTGTCCGAATCGCCGAAACCGATGGGCCAACCCGGTACGCGGTCATAGAGTGCCCCCAGACTGGTATAGGCTGAACCTTGCAATGCCTTGGGGTCCAGTGTCAGGGCTTTTTCAAGGTCTGCCTTGGCATCCTTGACCTTGCTCAGCGCCCCAAGCCCTCCCTGGGCGCCCGCCCAGCTACTGGTGACAATGCCAGACCAGATCCAGGCCTCAGCCAGCGTTTGGCGTTCCAGCTTGAAGCTCGAAGCCTGGGCGGCCAGTTTTTCAAAAGCCGCGGTTCGTTGCCCTTCGGGCAACTCGTATTGAATATGCGCCCAGCTTTGCTGGATACCGTTGAGACGCTGCTGGTCGGCAGCATCCAGCGCCCAGACACTCTGGCTCAATGCGCCGAGCAGCAGGCAAGCGATGATCGTTTTCATGGTTCGAGATTCTCCTGGTCGGTTTTCTGGCTCAGGCGGCGGATCAGTGGCAATTGTTTGCGCAAGCCACGGTCCACCAGATGGGGCAGGAGGCTGTTCAGCCGTACAAAAAAACGCTCGGGCCAGCCCAGGTACAAGTCGCGACGTTCACCGGCAATGGCGTGAATCACTGCGGCCGCCACGGTTTGCGGATCATCGACATTGGTCTTGAGCGCATCGTTCAGTGCCTGGGCCGCCGGGCTGTTCATGCTGGTACGGGTTGCTCGCGGGGCAACGTAAAGCACACTGACCCGGGTGTCTGCCAGTTCCCGGCGCAAGGCTTCGGAGAACCCGCGCAGGGCGAACTTGGTGGCGCAGTAACTGGCGTAACCGGGGTAGCCAATGGAGCCATAGGTCGAACCGACGTTCACCACCATGGCACTGTCGGCTTGCTTGAGCAGTGGCAACATCAGTTTTGTCAGGCACATCGGCGCGCTGATGTTCACCGCGAGCATCGAATTGATCTCGCTGTCGTCCAGCTGTTCGAGCATGGCGAAATGATTGACCCCGGCGGCATTGATCAGCAGGTTGATACCGCCGATGCTCTGGGCCCGCGCCAGCACCTCGCGGCGGTCGGTGAGCAGCGTCAGGTCCGCACGGACCCAGCACAGGTTCCGGGGATAGAGCTCAAGCAGCGGCACCAAGGGTTCCCGATGTCGAGCCACGGCCAGCACCTGGGCACCACTGGCGCACAGTGCGGTGGCGATGGCCAGGCCGATGCCGCCGCTGGCACCGGTCAATACGACGCGAGCTTCAGACAGGCGCATGCAGGTTCTCCCCGTTACGCGGCAAGCCACGAAACATATCGGTGTAGAGCCGGTACACCACTTTGCAGGCATGGATGACGGCAGCCTGGTCGGCCGGGTCTTCAAGGCTGTTCATCAGTCGACGGTAGGTCTGCATATGTTCGATATCCAGCGAGCCGTGAGAGCTGAGGTAGCTGAAGGCGCTTTCCGGCAAGTCCAGGCGCTGGCGAATACTGCCGGCGGCGTGGGTGGCCAAGGCGATGCTCGTGCCTTCGAGCACATTGACCATGCCGAACAATCCCACCGGATTGTCCCTGGCGATCAGGTCGTAGAGGAAGCTGACCATCAACTCGATCGGCAATGACGGGCGCCCGTCGCGTACAGCGTCCCTGTCACCGCCGCAGGCTTGAATGTCATCGAGTACCCATTGTTCGTGGCCGTATTCGTCCTCGATGTATTCACATACCGCTTTGCGCAGCCATTCCAGACGCAATGGCAGGCGCGCACCGCAAGCCATCATCAACGGCACGGTATGGCGCACGTGGTAATAGGCCTGTGCCAGAAACGCCCGGTAACTTTCCAGGCTGACGTCGCCCAGCAGCGCATCACGAATGATCGGCAGGTTGAACAGTTCAATACGTTCTTGCTCAGTGGCTTGTTGCAGCCTGTCAAAAAAACTCATGGTGCGGATTCCTCGGAAAATGCAGATTCGCTCAGTTGCCCCCGGTAGCGCTCGACGATGGCATCACGGCGGGGCCGGCCATTGGCGGTGAGCATGCCGTTGGTGGCAGTGAAGGGTTGGTCGAGCCGGCTCCAGTGATGGACCTGGGCGTATTCGGGCAAAGCCTCATTGGCCTGAGCCACGGCGGCGGCCAGTTGTTCGTCAGTGCAGTCCGGGCGATGGGGCCAGAGCAGCGCATGGTTGCGGGGCATGGCCTCGCCATGGACGAAGGCCTGGGCGACAGGCCCGCGCTGGGTCAATTCGGCTTCCACCCATTCGGGGTTTACGTTGCGACCGAAACTGGTGACGAACTGATGTTTCTTGCGTCCCTTGAGGTAGAGAAAACCTTCGGCGTCGAACTCGCCGAGATCGCCGCTGGGCCACCATTGGGCGGTGTGCGGCGCCTCTCCCAGATAGCCCAGCAAGGTTGAACCCTTGATGAGCACCTCGCCGTCGTCCGCCAGGCGAATCTGCACATGGGGCAATGGCCGTCCGACACTGCCGGGACGCCGTGCTTGCGGGCGATTGAGGCACACCACCGACGCGCACTCGGACAGCCCGTAACCTTCATAGACGGGGATGCGCAGCCGTTGAGCGCGATTCAGTAGATCTTCGCTGACCCGGGCACCGCCCACGGCGGCAAAGCGCAGGTGCTGTGGATCGAAGGCCTGCAGCTCGGCAGCATTGACCAGCATCAGCAACAACTGCGGTACCAGAACCAGACTCTGGGGCGATCGGCTGGCCAGGCAACCCAACAATGTCGGCACATTCACACCACTGGCGCCCTCAATCCCCAGGGTTTTCTGGCCCGGCAGGCTCAAGGTGGCGCCGGCATACAATGCGGCGTAACAACCGATGTTCTCCAGCAAAATGGCCAGCGGGAGCAGCGCCAGGTGATGTTGCGGATCGGTGGGCTGGCTGGCCAGATGGAGCTCGCGAGCGACCCGCAGAATGCTGTCGCCACTCAAGCACACGCCCTTGGGTGTGCCTGTGGTGCCCGATGTGAAGGTCAACTTGGCGGTGCCTTCAGGCATCCGGTTCGGGCCACTGAAGGTGCGGTGCCAGAACTCGCCGCGCTTCTCATACCCGGTCGCTAGCAGTTCGTCGTCCAGTTGCGGCTCGGCAATGACGAGTTCGGCCTGGCTCTGCTCCAGGCAATGCTTGCGTTGCGCCGGACTGAAAAAAGGCGGCAAGGCCACGCAGGTCAAACCCTCGAACAACGCGGCCAGGTCCCAGAGCATGGCTTCGACGCCATTGTCCAGGGCCAGGGCGACCACCCTGACCTGTTCATCGCGCAGGCGCTGCTGGCGATAAATGACCTCGGCATACAGCGTGGCGTAGTCCACCTTCAGATGATCGCCCCACAAGGCAATGGCATTGGTTTTTTGCTCGGCATGATGACGCAGGGTCTGTTTGAAACGCTCCATTTCAGGCGACATGGCAAGACCCTTCAATAGAGGTTGGCAAGCCCAGGCGACTGAACAGGCCGATGTTGCGCAAGTGGATGAAACCGGAGCGGATATTGCCGAAATGAACCCACGGCTTGCTTTCGTAGTAACTGCCCCAGGCGTGGCGGTCCTCGCCCAGACGCGCCGGGTCGGCAGCACACAGCGTCACGGGCTTCAAGCCAAGGCGATGAAAGCTGTTGACCAGCCCCAGGTTCCCGGTGAAGGCGACCCATTCCAGCCCCCCCATGGCGAGCAGGTAGGTCATCGCGATGATGCTCATCCGTGCGCTGCCGGTGTCGCTGGCAGCCAGGTTGCCTACCTCGACAATGGCTGAGCGACTTACGGTATGGTCGGCCGCGGCACTGATCAGCGGATCGATCGCCTCGTCCAGGTAACCTTCCAGAAACAGCGGCCCGGCGCTCGCCAGACGTACCCCGACCACCGCACAAAGCGCGCCGGACGCATCGCTCATGCCAAACAGCTGCGGCATGAAATGGCGAATATCGGCACCGTGGGCCTTACGAAAACGTTGCTGGATAAAGGCTTCGAATGCGCTCCGTTGCGGGGCGTCCGGCAAGGCCTTGACGAGATACATCTGCTGCGCTTCGGCCAGGCCAAAGTGCAGCGGCAACTGAACGTTCCAGTTGAAATCGGACATTGAAAATCATCTCCCCCGGATCAATTGGGGGAGAAGTATCAAAGGCATTTCTTAACGAAGTCTGAAGCTGACAAAACAATAGTCGCCGCAGGCACCCGTACAAGGAATGTCGAACGACGCTGGAGTGCTACATTCCGCCGGGCTACAACGTGTAGGAAACACCAACCTGCACGGTTCTCGGCGCCCCTGGATAGGCGTACACGTTGCCGAATGCGCCCTCTTCATAATCTTCGTCCGTCAGGTTTTTCACATCCAGGTTGAGCCTGATCCTGTCGTTCACCTTGTAGTAGCTCAGCAGGTCCACCACGGTGTAGCTGCCCATCGAAAACGCCGTGTTGGCCGTTTGCCCTGCACGCTCATCGACGTACTTGAGCCCGGTGCCAAGCCCCAGTCCCTTGAGCGCGCCATCCTGGAATTCGTAGACATTGAGCAGGCTGAAGCTGTGCTGCGGGATGTTCATCAGCCGAGTCCCGGACTGAATGACATTGTCCTTGGTCACTTCGGCATCGACATAGGCGTAACCGCCGATCACCCGCCATTGCGGGGTCAGGTTGCCGGCAATATTCAGGTCCAAACCACGGCTGCGCACCTCGCCTGCCGCCACGCTGAAGGTCGAGTCCACAGGATCGGTGGTGAGTACGTTGCGCTTTTCGATCTGGTAGATCGCCGCGTCGACACTCAACTGACTGTCCAGCGCTTCCCACTTGATACCCAGCTCATAGGACTTGCCCTTTTCCGGTTCGAACCCACCGCCCTGGCGACTGGCGCCGGTATTGGGCTTGAACGAGCGCGCCGTGTCGGCATAGATCGCCACGGTGTCGGTGAGGTCATAGGTTACCCCGACACGCGGGGTCACCGCATTGTCGCTGGCCTCCCAGCTTCTGCCGCCGGGCACAAAAGTTTGGTAGTCATGCTCGAAGCGCTCGAAACGGGCCCCGGCCAGGACTCGCAAACGCTCGGTCAAGGCGACCTGATCCTGGACGAATGCCGCGTAGGTCTTGAGGTTTTCCTTGTCGTTGGTCGGGGTGCGGGTCAAGGCTGGACGCGGCTGGCCGTACACCGGGTTGAAGATATCGATCGGGTAGGCACTCACCGCGCCGCTCGAACGCTGGATGATCGACTGGTAGTCGTAATCCTCGTACTCGACGCCGGTCAGCAGGGTGTGATCGAAACCGCCCGCGGTGAAATGGCCGGTGAGGTTGAGCTGGGTGTCTTTGTCCGTCCACTCCAGCTTGCGGTAATTGAAGTTGCGGCCCAGGGTGCGTCCGTCCGCGGCCACGCCGTTGGCTTCGACCGCATTCCCCTCGAGGGTCCCGTCGAGCCATTGGAATCCGCCGCCCAACGTCCAGTTATCGCTCAGCAGATGCTCGAACCGCAGTTGCGCCATGTTGTTGTCGTTGTGCAATTTGCCAGCGTCTTTTTCGCCGAAGAAGGTATCGCGCGAGGCCGTGCCGATCTGGTTTGGAAAGCGCGTCAGGCCGCGATCGAGCGGGTGATTGTTGCGCATGAAGTCGCCTTCGAAAATCACCTTGGTGTCATCGGTGGCCTGCCAGGACAGCACCGGTGTCACGCCGTAACGTTCTGTTTGGACATGATCGCGGAAGGTATCTCCGCCCTCGCCCACCACATTCAGGCGATAGGCCAGGCGCCCCTCTTCGTCCAACGGGCCGGAGGCATCCAGCGTGCCGCGCTTCATGCCCTGGTCATCGAGTTGGCTGCCCAGGGTCACCGTGGGCACGGCCAGGGGTTGTTTGGAAATGACGTTGAAGGTACCGCCCGGATCGCCTCGGCCATAGAGCATGGTCGCCGGCCCTCGCAGCACTTCCAGTCGCTCGATGGTGTTGGCATCGGGCATGTTCGGATAGCCACGGTTGATCGGAAACCCGTTGCGATAGAACTCCCCGGTGGTAAAGCCGCGCACGGTAAAGGTGGTCAGGCCCTGGCCGCCGAAATTGTTGGCCCGCCCCACCCCGCCGGCGTAATCGAGGGCGTCCTGCAACCTTGTGGCACTGATGTCCTCCACAACATCCCGGGTCACCACACTGATGGACTGGGGCGTTTCGTGGATCGACGTGTCGGTGCGCGTGGCGCTGGCCGAACGCGTCGCGCGATACCCGTCCACGGGTCCCATGGCGGTTTCAAAGTCTGCTGTGCCAACGATGTCAGTCGCTTGCAACTCCAGACTGGATTTATCGGGAGTTGCTTGCTCCGCCCAAGAGGCAGCGGAGAATGCCTGAAGCACGCAAATAGACACCAGAGTACGACGCATCTAGGGAACCTTGTGAAAATAGCCAAATGGGGTGGCATACATGCCAACAAATCGCGGCGCATGGTATATCACGCCGTCATGCTTTGATACGTATTCTCATTTGTATTTTCTGAAGGTGACCTGCGTCATTTCAAATCGCCGCAGCCTCAAGCCCCGCCGGCCCCGCACACTTGCACCCGGTATTGGGGGATATACCCCGTCATTGGGGCATTCATCCTGGCTGACCCTGCGCAGCGTAAAGCCAGCAGATAATGGGGGCGTGGCGTAGAGCCACTAGTCGCTTCCTGTCAATTTTGGTGGGAAATTTGCATCGTTTTCATCCCGGCTCGGAGTCAAATGTTTTACCAGCCGGGACTGGAAGCAGTGGCTCGTAACCCAGGTACTGCCACGCTCCGAGGAACACGTCAGAGGTGTTTGCGATGAAACTAGATGCCGGAAGGCTCAAACCTAGTCCATTGTCCAAAACCAGGCTGGCGCTGAGTATCTCTGCTGCCGTGATCGTGTTTGGGCTGGGTTTGTCCCAGACCCGGGCAGCCCCCCTCGACAACACCGATCCACCGCCGCCCACCGACCCATCGGCGTTCACCAACCCGCCCGCCGACACCGATGCCGCATTGCGGGACTTGCTCAAGCCGCCTCTCGCAAACGTCGGGGCCTTCGACCTGCCTAATGGTGTGGTCGGTAACCGCCGGACCCCCTTGGTCGACAATGTGCTGCCACCCGATCTGCAGCCCAGCTTCAATATCCCCACCAACGGGAACGCCAGCCCGGTGTTCGGGGTTCAACCGTTCACCCAGAAGCTTGAACTGTTCGAGGAGTTCGGCTCGAACAAACTGGATGCGACCGACCCGCCATCACCCGTTCCGTTTCCGGTTCCGACGCTGGGACCCGCACCGGCGCAAGACCCGTTGAACGTGGCGCGAAGCGGCCCGTCGCCGGCGGAGCTGGATGCCTTTCTCAGGCAGCCGGCCTTGACGCCTTTCCCGACAGAGTTCTCCAATGTGTTGGACCGCAACCCCTGGAAGGCGCAGATCGAGCTTTTCCTCAATCGCCGGGTCGATTCGCCCGCAGAAGGCCGGCCACCGGGAAAAGGCTGGTCGCACCAGCGTTTCAATGAGTTTTTCCCGCGCGACGCCTTCAAGACTGTGCAAGCCGGCGCTCACGTCAACAGCGGCCTGCGTGATCGCATGCAACGGCATAACTACGCCGTGGGGGAATTTGCGCCAGGCGGGCTCTACCACAACACCAACGGCAACCCGAACAACGAGGGCACCACCAAGGGTATTCAAGTGCAGTTTCACGCCAACTTCCCTGTCCAGGACCATAATGCGTTGTGGACCTTCGACGGCACCTTTCCGCCCAAACTGCTTTTGGTACGCTATGGCCAGGCGATGCTGATGCGTCATTACGATGCCTTGCCCATTGACCCGTCCGCCAACCGGGGCTTTGGCCTGCACACCCTCACCACCCATGAACACAACGGCCACACGCCCGCGGAAAGCGACGGTTTTACCAACGCGTTCTTCTTCCCGGGCCAGTACTACGACTATCGCTGGCCGATCCAGTTGGCCGGTTACGACACCATCAACACCACCGCCGAGGACCCACGGGCAGCATTCCCGTGCGACCCCGGTGAAACCCTGTTCGTCAACGATGCAACGCCAGGCCTCAAGACGTGTAACAACGGCACCATCAAGATCCGTGGCGACTGGCGCGAAACCATGAGCAGCCACTGGTTCCACGACCACATGCTCGATTTCACCGCGCAGAATGTCTACAAGGGCAATGCGACGATGATGAACTACTACAGCGCCGTGGACCGTGGCAACGAGGCGGTTGACGACGGGGTCAATCTACGCTTGCCCAGCGGCTCTGGGCTGGGCTGGGGTAACCGCGACTATGACGTCAACCTGATGATCACCGACAAGGCCTGGGACCAGGCCGGTCAGTTGTGGTTCAACCCCTTCAACACCGACGGTTTTCTCGGTGACCAGGTGCTGACCAACTGGGAGTACAAGCCCTTCCTGGACGTACGCGCCCGCCGCTACCGTTTCCGCATTCTCAACGGATCGGTTTCTCGCTACTTCAAGCTGGCGGTGGTGCGTCAGGTCAATGGCAATGGTGGCGAGTTTCCAGGCCTGAACGGCTCCGGAGTTTCCTATGACCGGGTGCCGTTCCACATGATTGCCAACGACGGCAATATCATGGAGCACGCGGTGCCGTTCGATGGCAGCCTGGACCTCGATGGCGACGGTGACACACAGAACCACAACGCCATCCTGCCGATACAGGGCATTTCCGAACGCTATGACATCGTCATCGACTTCGCGAAAAATGGCATCAGCCCGGGCGACAGGATTTTCTTCGTCAACATCGAAGAACATCAAAACGGCAAGCGTCCCGAACGCGACATTCCATTGGCCGATGTCCTCTCCGGGAACTACCTGCCCGTTGTCAGGCAAACCAGCCAGGGGCCACAGTGGGTCAACGGTGATCCGGGCGTGGGCCTGTTCCTGCAACTGAACGTCCAGCCTTACACCGGCCAGGATGTCAGCATGAACCCGGTCGACTTCGAGCCCGCCAAGCCCGGCAAGCCCGAGGGCAAGGTCATGATCCCCCTGCCCTTGCACCGTGATGACCCCGCCGATATCGCCCGGCTTGCCCAGGCGCGGCACCGCACCTTTATCTTTGGCCGCTCCAACGGCACGGATTTTACACCCTGGACGATCAAGACCGATGGCGGCCAAGGCTTCAACATGGACCCGCGGCGGATTTCAGCCGCGCCGCAATTGGCCACTGGCCCGACACCGGCGGGGTTCAAGGGCGAAGGCACGCTGGAAGTCTGGAAGATCCAGAACGGCGGCAATGGCTGGAGTCACCCGGTGCATGTGCATTTCGAGGAAGGCATCATTCTCACTCGAGGTGGCAAACCACCGCCCGAATGGGAAAAAGGCGCGCGCAAGGATATCTACAATATAGGCCGCCATCCCGAGAGTCTCGACAATGTGGAAATAGCCTTACACATCCGTGAGTTTGCCGGTACCTACATGGAACACTGCCACAACACCCAGCATGAGGACACGGCGATGCTGCTGCGCTGGGACTCCGAGCACCCGGGCCAGATCCAATTGATGCCCACACCCTTGCCCAGCTGGGACGGCGTGAAATTCGTGAACTCGGTTGCGCTACCGACATTCCGTACGGGAGATGGTGTCGGGCCACAGGTCGGGGGTCAACGATAACCAGGAAGATAGCAGCGGTAGTGGCAGTGGAGACAAAGGCTAGCGTCGTCTGTCGAACGGCTGGTCATGTCGTCAGCAAACGCAAAGAACCGGCTGCATGATCGTTTCAATCCCATAGCCGACTGTCATCACGGTCGGCTATGGGGCGGTAGCTGCCCCTCGTCAGAGGCAGAAATCGGCCGATTCTGTTGAAAAAGTCGGATTTTCAGCTCGCCTGAACTCAGGCACGACCACCACCGGAGAACCTATTCACCACATTGAGTGGTTTTTCGGCCCTTCGTTGAGCTTTGCAGCTCGGTTAGTGGGTTAGTTTGAGGTTTTTTGCTTCGTGCAGGCGCACCTATCCCGTAGCAGGTGGCCCTTGAGAGGTAAATTTGGCCAGACGTCGCAGGTTCTGCACCGCGGCGGCCAGCGTGAACTCATCGGACGCGCCACTCATGCCACGTAGTCGCAAGCGATCCAGTTTCAGGATGCGCTTGAGGTGAGCAAACAACATTTCGACCTTCTTACGTTCGTGGCGAGAGCGCTGATACGCCGGCGTCGCCGCGATGCGTCGAGCCACATCACGAGCGGCTTCATGGACGCTGCGGACGATCTTGCGAATCGAAGTGTTCGGGCAGCACTTGGCTTTCATCGGACAGGCAACGCAGTCGGTCTGCCGGGATCGGAAGATGATGGTGTTGGCTTTGGTGATGTGCGAACGCTCGTTCTTGAAGGCTCGCCATTCGCTGCGCAATACGTTGCCGGCCGGGCAGCGGTATTCCTCAGCCTCTTCATTCCAGTGAAAATCGTTACTCGAAAAGCTGTCGTTCTTGCGCTCAGTTTTGTCCCACACTGGCACATGCGGTTCGATGTCTTTGTCCTCCACCATCCAGGCCAGCATCGGCGCTGTGCCGTAAGCGGTGTCGCCAATGAGGCGCTGTGGCTTGATGTCGAACTGCGCTTCGACCCGATCGATCATCGTCTTGGTGCTCTCGACTTCTGCGGTGCGATGAGCCGGTGTGGGTTCCACATCCATGATCACGCCGTGCTCGGTATCGATCAGATAATTCGTGGAGTAAGCGTAGAAAGCTGGGCCGCCTGGAGCCGCGGTCCAGCGAGCCTGAGGATCCGTCAGCGACAGGCGCTTCGGTAGCGTTTCGGCCAAAGCCTCTTCATCGAGGCCTTCAAGGTACTCACGCACGGTGCGGGTGCTCAGGGCCGGATCGCTCCAGTTGATCGGTTCATCACCCGGTACGCCGCGCTGCCGACTCGCATCCGCTTTGATGATGCTGGCGTCCACGGCAAAGCCTTCGCCTTTAACCAGGCCTGCGTCCATGCAGCGACGCAGCACTTCATTGAACAACCAGCGAAACAGCTCACTGTCCCGAAAGCGGCCGTGTCGATTTTTGGAAAAGGTCGAGTGGTTGGGGACTTCATCTTCAAGGCTCAACCGGCAGAACCAGCGATACGCCAGGTTCAAATGGGCCTCTTCGCACAACCGCCGCTCGGAGCGAATGCCGTAGCAATAGCCCACGATCAGCATGCGGATCATCAGTTCAGGGTCAATCGACGGACGCCCGATCGGGCTATAAAAATCGGCGAGGTAATGGCGCAGGTCGCTCAGATCGAGACACCGATCAATGCTGCGCAGAAGGTGATTGGCGGGAATGTGATCTTCAAGGTTGAACGAGTAAAACAGCCGCTCCTGCCCACTCGATAACTGTCCCATCATGCTGCGTGCTTCCCTGCTGGCCAATGCAGAGATTTTGCCGCAGGCCAGACAGGGGAGCTACTTTTTCAACAGAATCGGCCAATAGCTGACACTCCCGAAAGACCGTAAACGACTGCGCTCCTCTGCCACCTTGATGTACGACGCCTGTGTCTTGCGGGCATTTCCGTTCGAGGTCGCGATGCCGGCCGCCCTGTTTTACAGTCTATTTCGGGATGTATTTGGACAGGGTCGCCTTAAGCGCCTCGGAGGCAAGAGCAATCAGAATTGGCTCGGAACTCGACTGCATATATCTACCAATTACGGATTGCTGTTCTTTCACTTTTCCCGCGTATTTTGATGCGCGGCCTTCAGATACGAGTGAAGACAACTCTTCTTGAGAGAATGACTTTTCATAGGCTGCTGCAAGGTTCTCATCCCACTTAGGCTGATACTGCGGCAGCAATGCATTGATTTCACCGGACACGGCATTGCTTGCATCTGCACTTCCCAGCTTTGTGGCGATCATCGCGTAGGTGTTCGTTCTTTTCACTGCCAAAAGTGCAAGGGTAGAGAGGTTACTGCCGATCTGTGCCTGGGCAACGAATGTTCGAGCGTCCCTATGAGAGGGTGTTTCAGCAGACGCTGTATTTGAAAGCGCGATAAGCACTGTGAACACGATAGTGGCAGAAGAGATCCTTTTCATTTTCCAGTTCCACAGGAGGGAAATAAGCGTTTGATCAGCGTAGTTTCAACCCGGCGGTTGTGCCACTTGGCGACCACTGCTGCGGCAGGTGGTTTGAACACGGCGAGACTATGAATACCCTGGTTGAGGAAACTTGAATCACGCAGGCTTTTTAGGCATCACGACGGACTGCCTTTGGCCGTTTATTGCCTAGTGCCACCTGCCGCTATGGGTCGGTTTTAGCCCTTGGCGGCAGGTAAAAACCGGCCAGAAGCGGTCTCTGGACAGCTCATCTGGCAGTCAATAACACCTCTGCCTCCACGGAGTCCAAAACTCTCAAAATTTGCATCAAGGCTTCTCGGCGAGATGGGAGGCCTATGGTGGCAGCGATTGTTGAGCCGCAGGACTTACGTGTTGAGCACATGATGTCGGATGGCACGAGGCACCGCGACGCGGAAAGTCTTTTTCCGATATCCCTAGAAAACCCTGGTCGATTCTCGCTCCCTGGTCATATATGCCGTCCATGATGGCAAAGCCTTGGTTGGTACTATTTTGATCTAAGGATATCGGAGTATCGTATTCTGCATTAAACTGGTAATCAGTTGCGAAGTGCATCATGAGCTCCTTGAGGTTACTTTCTGGCGATGTATACCAAGGCAAAAACAATCATTTCCAACACAACCAGAGCAGCTAGTGTTTTATAAAAATAATTGAATGCTCTACCTACAGGTTTTCCTTTGGCCATCCTGTAATCAGCATAGGAGTGGGTCGCGAATGCTAATGCGGGTATAAAACCTAATAAGAACATCATAAAGTTAGACATTCGCTATACTCCGGCATCTTTCTTTAAAACTTTCGTTAGTGTACTTTTTGAGTTGGCTTAGGAAGTAGTCGATTACCTTGCGTTTGTCAGTCTTTACCTCCGCTCGAACACTCATTCCGGGTGAAAGAGGTAAATCCTGAGCACCTATTCGGATTTGGTGTTCCTTGAGTTCGATCCTCATACTATGGAGCGGGCCTCGTTTTTCATCCTCAATGGCATCGTCGGAGATGCTGATGACGGTGCCATGGACCACCCCGTACTTAGTGAAGGTGAAAGTCTCCACCTTGATCTCGACATCTTGACCGGGACGAACGAATCCGATGTCCTTGTTTTCTAGCATGGCCTCGACTTCCACGGGCTGATCGCTGGGGACTGTGACCATGAGGATCTAGGCCTCAGTAACCACACCGCCGTTGGTATGAACCACCAGTTGCTGCACTGTGCCATCCACTGGCGCTCATGCCAGTCCTGCTCCTCTGGGGGGAGATTCTGATCTGATCAACCCTATTCGCGTCGGCCAGCGCCTTGCTCAACTGTTACCCCGCACGAAACTACACGTTTTCCCTGGCGTCAATCATAGTCTGGGCTTTACTCACGCAGCCGAGGTGGCGGGATTGATCGAGAGACATCTGGCCTGCTGGTGAACGGAACACTTGTTGCCACCGCATCGGACTGATTGTTCAGCGCCGTGTGTTTCAAGACATCTCGGATAGCGGACAGACGACCGGAAGCATATTGCGCCTAACCTCGCCAGAAACTCTGCGCAAACCGCGTAGAGATGAAAAAATTTAAGCGTAGCTTAAAGTGTACGAACCAACATTGAGCCTATGACATGTGATTTCACATCTCGTTGACCACCTGCTACGCGGCGTTTTCTGCCGACTTTGACAGGCGAAAAACGGCCAAAAGCGGACGCGCTCGTCTTGGCCTTCTTTCACCCCATCGCAGACAGTGGTGAACGATAGAATTCGACAGAAATAAGCAAAAAAACTATTTATAGGTGAGGATCTGAACCGGCTGTGGACCGAGAGTCGCCAAACACGTTGGCCACCCGCTGTTCGCTTGCGTTCATTCCACCTGCCAGGATGATGGCAATGTGATATTTTCGCTGATTGATCACTGGGATATAGCACAAGGAAGGGGTGACATGGGGCTGGATGTCGATGAGGGAAGCTTCAAAAAGACGAGGAGCTTCTTGCTTTTTTTTTCGGGTTTGCTTGTGGCGGTCTGGTATTTTGATGCCAAAATGGAAAGCATTTCCCTACTCGGTAACGCTGTAAAGTTTGGCGATAA